>CALSAF010000232.1:0-5905 GCA_943372805.1 Rhizobium sp. Q54 | reverse complement strand
ATCGAGAAGCACTGTGGCGGCATTCGCGGTGGCTGGGACAACCTGCTTGCCGTCATCCCGGGTGGTTCGTCGGTGCCTTGCGTACCGGGCGCCCAGATGAAGGACGCGATCATGGACTATGACGGTCTGCGCGAGCTGGGCTCCGGCCTCGGCACCGCCGCCGTCATCGTCATGGACAAGTCGACCGACATCGTGAAGGCGATCTGGCGCCTTTCGGCCTTCTACAAGCACGAGAGCTGCGGCCAGTGCACGCCATGCCGCGAAGGCACCGGCTGGATGATGCGCGTCATGGAACGCATGGTGAAGGGCAATGCCCAGAAGCGTGAAATCGACATGCTCTTCCAGGTGACGAAGCAGGTCGAAGGCCACACGATCTGTGCGCTGGGTGATGCGGCCGCCTGGCCGATCCAGGGCCTGATCAAGCATTTCCGTCCGGAGATGGAAAAGCGCATCGACCAGTACACCCGCAATGCGATCGCCCACGGGGTGGTCATGGAAGCGGCAGAGTAAGGGACAAAAGGGATGACGAGCTCTTCGGACAAGGGCGGGAAGAAGGGGCCGGACGAACCGGCATCCGACGCTCGCGGTCCGGAAGGCCTCGATGACCTGATGACCAACCCGGCGGCCGCCATGGCCGCCGCCACCGCTTTCGGCTTCGGCATGGCGGCGCAGATGAGCAAGCTCTTCCTCGGCTCCATCCAGGGCGCGATGGAAGTGACCGGCCAGATCGCCCGGCAGCTGGAAGAAGAGCGAAAGGCGGCGGAGGCCAAGCCGGCAGCCGAACCCGAGGTCAAGGCCGAGGCGCCGGTCGTGAAGGTTGAACCCGCGCCGGCCCCGGCGAAGGTCAAGGCGGAAAAGCCGGCGGCGCCGCAGGTCAAGGCCAAGGCTGCAACCCCGGCAAAACCGGCGGTCGCCAAGGCTGAAAAGCCGAAACCGGCACCGAAGGCCAAGACGGTGGAAAAGCCGGCGGCGGTACCGAAGGTGAAGGCGAAGCTTGAACCCAAGGTCGAGGTCGCCGTTGCGGCACCGAAGCCGAAAAGGGCTTCCGGCAAGGCCGACGATCTGAAGAGGATCGATGGCATCGGGCCGAAGGTCGAACAGGTCCTGAAGGGCAGGGGGCTCACCCGCTTCAAGGATCTGGCTGAATTGGATGAGACGGCGCTGACTGCGCTGGACAAGGAATTGGGTCTCGACGGCCGCGTGCTACGAGACGACTGGGCAGGCCAGGCGCGCCGGTTGGCGGGCGGCAAGGCTCGCTCAGGCAGGTAAGATTATGGTCCGACCGCGCGGGGGCGATGCGTTGGGCTTGAAGGATAAAACCGGCAGCGTTCATCCGGTACGGACGAGGGCTGTCAGTCGCGGCAGGAATGCCACGGCAGGATGCGCGGAAGCGTGAGGCAGGAAGGCGAATATGGCTAAGCTGAAGATCGACGGCAAAGAGGTCGAGGTTCCGGATCATTTCACGCTGTTGCAGGCGTGCGAGGAAGCTGGCGCCGAGGTTCCGCGGTTTTGTTTCCATGAGCGGCTGTCGGTCGCCGGCAATTGCCGCATGTGCCTTGTCGAGGTGAAGGGTGGCCCGCCGAAGCCGGCAGCATCCTGCGCCATGGGCGTGCGCGACATCCGTGGCGGCCCGAACGGCGAACTGCCGGAAGTCTTCACCAATACGCCGATGGTCAAGAAGGCCCGCGAAGGCGTGATGGAATTCCTGCTGATCAACCACCCGCTGGATTGCCCGATCTGCGACCAGGGCGGCGAATGCGATCTGCAGGACCAGGCCATGGCGTTTGGTATCGATAGCTCGCGCTACACCGAAAACAAGCGCGCCGTCGAAGACAAGTATATTGGTCCGCTGGTCAAGACCGTGATGAACCGCTGCATTCACTGCACGCGCTGCGTCCGCTTCACCACCGAAGTCGCCGGCATTGCCGAGCTCGGCCTGATCGGTCGCGGCGAAGATGCCGAGATCACCACCTATCTCGAGCAGGCGATGACATCAGAGCTTCAGGGGAACGTGGTCGACCTTTGCCCGGTCGGCGCGCTGACCTCCAAGCCCTTCGCCTTCACCGCCCGTCCGTGGGAACTGAACAAGACCGAATCGATCGACGTCATGGATGCGCTGGGTTCCGCCATCCGCGTCGACACGCGTGGCCGCGAAGTCATGCGCATCATGCCGCGCGTCAACGAGCAGATCAACGAAGAGTGGATTTCCGACAAGACCCGCTTCATCTGGGATGGCCTGAAGACCCAGCGTCTCGACCGCCCTTATGTGAAGAAGGATGGTCGTCTGCAGGCAGCAAGCTGGGCGGAAGCTTTCGCGGCCATCAAGTCGGCTGTCGCTTCGACCTCGGCTGACAAGATCGGTGCGGTCGTCGGTGACCTCGCATCCGTTGAAGAAATCTTCGCGCTGAAGTTGCTCGTCAACGCTCTGGGATCTGCGAATACCGACTGTCGCCAGGATGGGACGGCACTTGATCCGTCGCTCGGTCGTTCGACCTACGTCTTCAACGCCGGCATCGAAGGCATCGAAGCAGCAGACGCAATTCTCATCGTCGGCGCCAACCCGCGCTACGAAGCAGCCGTTCTCAACGCCCGCATCCGCAAGCGCTGGCGCCGTGGTGGCCTGCCGATCGCCCTGATCGGCGAAGGCGGCGATCTGCGTTACCCCTATGACTATCTCGGTGCCGGCACCGAAACCCTGGCCGAACTCGTCTCGGGCAAGAACAACTTCGCCGAAACGCTGAAGACCGCCAAGAACCCGATGATCATCATCGGCCAGGGCGCTCTGTCCGGTCCTGAGGGCAAGGCAGTTCTGGCGAACGCCGCCAAGCTGGCAGCCGATGTTGGCGCAGTGACCGACGAGTGGAATGGCTTCTGCGTGCTGCACACTGCAGCCTCGCGCGTCGGCGCTCTCGACCTCGGCTTCGTACCGGGCGAAGGTGCCGTCGCTGCAGGTCAGATGCTCTCCTCGCTCGACGTCGTCTTCCTGCTCGGCGCCGACGAACTCGACTTCTCCGCCAAGACCGCCAAGTGCGTGGTTTATATCGGCAGCCATGGCGACAACGGCGCGCACCATGCCGACGTCATCTTGCCGGGCGCGACCTATACCGAGAAGTCGGGCACCTGGGCCAACACCGAAGGCCGCGTCCAGATGGGCAACCGTGCCGGCTTCGCGCCGGGCGAGGCCCGCGAAGACTGGGCGATCCTGCGTGCACTGTCCGACGTACTCGGCAAGAAGCTGCCCTTCGATTCGCTGTCACAGCTGCGTGCCAAGCTCTATGAAGCCTACCCGCATTTCGCCGAGATCGACGAGGTCGCAGCCGGCTCTTCGGCTGATATTGCTGCACTGGCGAAAAAACCCGGGAAGATGGGCAAGTCTCTGTTTGCGTCGCCGGTCAAAGACTTCTATTTGACGAACCCGATCGCACGCGCTTCGGCCGTCATGGCAGAGTGCTCGGCATTGGCCCGCAACAACTTCAAGGCTGCGGCAGAGTAAGGGCAGGGGACCATGGATAATTTCGTTTCCACCTATGTGTGGCCGGCGGCCATCATGATCGGGCAGTCCCTTCTGCTCCTCGTCTGCCTTCTGGTCTTCATCGCCTATATCCTGCTCGCAGACCGCAAGATCTGGGCAGCCGTTCAGCTGCGTCGCGGCCCGAACGTCGTTGGCCCCTGGGGTCTCTTCCAGTCCTTCGCCGACCTCTTGAAGTTCGTCTTCAAGGAGCCGGTCATTCCGGCCGGAGCCAACAAGGGCGTCTTCCTGCTTGCTCCGTTGGTTGCCGTGACTTTGGCGCTCGCGACCTGGGCCGTCATTCCGGTCAATGCCGGATGGGTGATCGCCAACATCAATGTCGGCATCCTCTTCGTCTTTGCGGTCTCCTCGCTCGAAGTTTACGGCATCATCATGGGTGGCTGGGCGTCGAACTCGAAGTATCCGTTCCTCGGCGCGCTCCGCTCGGCAGCGCAGATGGTCTCCTACGAAGTCTCGATGGGCTTCGTGATCGTCACAGTCCTGCTCTGCGTCGGCTCGCTGAACCTGACTGATATCGTGGTTGCCCAGAACACCGGCCTCGGCACGATGATGGGTCTCCCGGCCTCCTTCCTCGACTGGCACTGGCTGGCGCTCTTCCCGATGTTCGTGATCTTCTTCATCTCGGCATTGGCAGAAACCAACCGCCCGCCCTTCGATCTCCCGGAAGCCGAATCCGAACTCGTGGCCGGCTTCATGGTCGAATACGGCTCGACCCCGTACATGATGTTCATGCTCGGCGAATATGCGGCCATCGTTCTGATGTGCGCGCTGACCACGATCCTCTTCCTCGGAGGCTGGCTGCCGCCGGTCGACGTCTGGTTCCTCAATTGGGTCCCGGGCATCATCTGGTTTATGCTGAAGGCGACGATGGTCTTCTTCATGTTCGCCATGGTGAAGGCCTTCGTTCCGCGCTACCGCTATGACCAGCTGATGCGTCTCGGCTGGAAGGTTTTCCTTCCGATCTCGCTCGCCATGGTCATCATCACTGCATTCGTGCTCAAGCTGATGGGTTGGGCGTGATGAATCCGATGTTGGCTGGTGCGATAGGCAGTTTGATCGGGGTGGTGATTGTCGTGATCGCTAACTTGGTTGTTTTGCCTTTTGTTCTTCGGCATCAGGAGACCACTCTAGCCTCTGATTGGCGCGCTCCGGTCCTCGGTTGGAGCAGGGATCAGTTGGCCGGAGGTACTAAGTTCATGTACCGCTTCACCATGCCGATCCTGTTCGCATTTCTCGGCTTCATGTTCGGCAAAGAAGTTTTTGGAGTTTGACGATGGCTGCCCTTACCCAGGCTATCAATTCGCTCTTCCTGAAGGAGTTCGTCGGCGCATTCTTCCTGTCGATGCGCTACTTCTTCAAACAGAAGGCGACGATCAACTACCCGTTCGAAAAGGGCCCGGTTTCGCCGCGCTTCCGTGGCGAGCATGCGCTGCGCCGCTATCCGAACGGCGAAGAGCGCTGCATCGCCTGCAAGCTCTGCGAGGCGATCTGTCCTGCCCAGGCCATCACCATCGAGGCCGGCCCGCGCCGCAATGACGGCACCCGCCGCACAGTCCGTTACGACATCGACATGGTGAAGTGCATTTATTGCGGTTTCTGCCAAGAAGCCTGCCCGGTCGACGCGATCGTCGAAGGTCCGAACTTCGAGTTCGCCACCGAGACCCGCGAAGAGCTCTACTTCGACAAGGCACGCCTGCTTGACAATGGCGACCGCTGGGAACGTGAAATCGCTCGCAACATCGCGATGGACGCTCCCTACCGTTGATCCCTTCGGGGGCAATCGCCTCAGGCGGAGCGCGGGGCTTCGCCGGGGCACATGATGAAATTTGTAACGGGCGTGCCGATGGGGATATCGGTCACGCCTAATCGGGCGGCGGGGCAGGGCCCTCGTCCGGGGGAAGATGAAAAGGCACCAACATGGGTCTTCAGGCTCTCTTTTTCTATCTCTTCGCCTTTGTCGCGGTGGCTTCGGCCTTCATGGTGATATCGGCTCGGAACCCGGTCCATTCGGTCCTGTTCCTCATTCTGACCTTCATCAATGCATCCGGTCTTTTGCTCCTCACCGGGGCTGAGTTCCTGGCGATGATCCTGCTCGTCGTCTATGTCGGCGCGGTTGCGGTTCTCTTCCTCTTCGTCGTCATGATGCTTGACATCGACTTCACCGAGCTTCGGGCAGGCGCTGCAAAATACGCCCCCATCGGCGCGCTGATCGGTTTGATCGTCGCGGTCGAACTCGTCGTTGTCATCGGCGGCAGCGTGATCAGCCCGGGGGCGCTGAATGCGATCACCCAGCCAATTCCTGCTGTGGCCGAACGCCAGAACACCCAGGCGCTGGGCGACGTGCTCTACACGGATTACGTCTTCTTCTTCCAGATC
>CALSAF010000231.1:0-5946 GCA_943372805.1 Rhizobium sp. Q54 | reverse complement strand
TCTTCGCGCACGTCCTCGATGAAGATCTCCTTGATGCCGAGCATCTCTGCCTTCTTGCGGGCTGGCTCGAGCTCTTCGCCCTGGCCGAGATCGGCAGTGAAGGTCACGACTTCAGCACCGAGTTCGGTCTGCAGCCATTTCAGGATGATGGAGGTGTCGAGGCCGCCGGAATAGGCGAGGACGACTTTCTTCACGTCTTTGGGGAGTGCCATGTCGATTGCGTTCCGTCTGGAGGGTGCGAGGCTAAAACCCCGCCTGGATCAAGAATGGCGGCACTTTTAGCGAGATTCCGCTGACGTGCAAGGGCGGGAAGCGCCGCTACGTCAGAGATGGCGGCCGATATTCATGCGCTTGTGCAGAATGCGGATGATCTCGACCGTCTGCTTGCGGCGGGCATAGATTATGAAATGAGATCCGCAGGAGAGGCTTAGATATCCCGCTTTCAGGCCGGCGACCACGCATCCCTCCCTTTCTCCGTTTGCGAGGTCCCTGAATGCAACTGCATATTCCATATAGTATCGGTCGGCGTGGTCTTTTGACCATCGTTCGAACGAGAAACGCCAGATACCCTCAAGATCTTTCCGTGCCAGCGGCGAGAGCTTGTAACTCGCCACTTCAAGCCCCGTACTTGCGATGCAATTCATTCAGAAACTCAGTTGCATCGAAACGCTGAGGCTCACCCGAGGCTTCACCTTCCTCGATCGCTGCCTTGATGGCGGCTAGACCATCCACCTCATCGCGCAGCAGTGCGAGGGCAGCCTCAATGACCTCTGCTTCAGATGCATAGTCGCCGGCTGTAATTCTGGCCTCCATGAAATCTGCCAGTTCCTGCGAGACGGCAACTGTCGTCATCTTATTCATCGGCAGGCAATTCTCCATCACGAACTGTCACGTTGACGATGTGCCTCAAGGGTACCATATCGCCTTCAACCACGACACCACCGGTTTAAGGAGTTTGCCCATGACGATCCAGCATCCCGCGCTCGTGAAAGGTCATGTCGCCGTCATCACCGGTGCCGCTTCGGGTATCGGTCTCGCTGCGGCAAAAGCCTTCGCCCATATGGGTCTCTGCGTCGTGCTCGTCGATCTGGAGGGTGACCGGCTGGCCGCTGCGACCGCCGAAGTCGCAGCCCTCTCTGCCAGCGGCGAGACGGATGTCGTCGCAATCGGCACGGACGTATCGAAGCTCGATGAACTGGAAGCCCTTGAGCGCGCCGTCATCCAGCGGTTCGGACGGGTGCATGTGCTGATGAACAATGCCGGGATCCAGCCGGGCAGCGCGCTCTTCGGTCCTCAGGCAAACTGGGAGAACGTGCTCGGCGTCAACCTGATGGCCGTCATCAATGGCACACGCACCTTCGGCCCCGGCATGGTTGCCCACAAGGATCCGGCCCTGATCATCAACACGGGCTCCAAGCAGGGCATCACCACACCTCCGGGCGATCCGGCCTATAATGTCTCGAAGGCCGGCGTGAAGGCCTTTACCGAGGCGCTCCAGCATGAACTGCGAAACACGCCCGACTGCAATGTCACCGCCCATCTGCTGATCCCCGGCTTCGTCTTTACGGGTCTGACCGCAAACGGCCGCACGGAGAAACCTTCGGGCGCCTGGACGCCGGAGGAAACCGTCGACTTCATGTTGGAAAGCCTGGGCCGAGGCGATTTCTACATTCTCTGCCCGGACAACGACGTCACCCGCGCACTGGACGAAAAGCGCATCGCCTGGGCAGCCGGCGACATCATCGAGAACCGTCCGCCCCTGTCACGCTGGCACCCGGACTTCAGCGAGAGGTTCAAGCTCCACCTTGGCGAGAGGTAAGTTGACGATTTATCCAATGGTTGTATTCTTCCATCTCTGACAAGAGGAGGAGACCATGAGTATCCTGTATGCCTGGGTGGTGCCCGCCTATGTCGATGGTTCGCCCGTCGACCATACCTGGGTGACGACCTATGACAGTCGAGTACATCCATATCCGGATATTGCCGCAGTCAAGGCGGCAGGGGAGCGAAACTGGTATTGCTGGGGTTCGTTCCATCCGAAGGGGGGAGCGCCAGGCCATGCCGATGGCTACATCGGCAGCCAGTCCGGCGATCTGAACCTCGCCGATTGTCTGGTTGCTCCCAACCTTTCGTCGAGCGGCAACCCGTCGGCGCAGGGAACGATCTTCACCTATGGCGTCGACGGTGTCTGTCACCAGCTCGCCAATCAGGTCCTCTATTCGACCGGTGCTTCGGGCAGCTCTCCCTTAACCGTCAAGCGGGCCCGGGGGTATGCGCTCAGCTCGTTCATCTACGGTACTTATGGCTTGCAACACACGGCATGGCAGAAGAAGATCGCCGCCTGTACCGGCAAAAGACTGCCGCTGAATGTCACCGATGGAGCCGGACCCATGGCCGATCTTCCCGACGATTTCGAACAGTTGGCGCGCGAAGCGCTCGGCGACAGGACGGAGACCCTGAGCAAGCTTCTTTCGTTGCGGGCACAGGTGCAGGCCTTCGCCATGCAGACGATGCCCGGGTTTCTTCCGCCCGATCCGGACTACCTCAATGCCCGCAATCAGCAGCTGATCGATCAGGCTGCGGCTCTGCTTGGTCCGGATGATTTCCGCAAGCTTTTCGGTATCGAGCCGGGCGAGAAGGTGAATCTCGTTGACCCCAAGGTCGAACGCTGATGATCTTCGAGGACGGCTGGCCGAGGCATTGAAGAGCGTGTAAGTCTCGGCGGACATCCTGTTCGCCGAGGTCTTCCATGGACTTTCTTCCCAGCCTTCCCGTGTTCCTGGCCTTCAGCCTGGCCCTTCTGCTGCTGGCCATCACGCCAGGTCCGGACATGACGCTTTGGATCAGCCGTTCGCTCAGGGATGGCCGGAGCGTTGGTCTGATGACACTGGTCGGAACGAATTGCGGCATTGCGGTCCACACTCTGCTCGTCGCCTTTGGGGTTTCGGCACTTATCGTCGCCTCGCCGACGGCATTTCTGCTGCTCAAAACCGGAGGCGCCGCCTATCTGCTGTGGCTTGCTTTCCAGGCGGTGCGGCATGGATCGAACTTCGTCATCAAAGCGGATGGCGACGCAATCGTGTCCAAGAAGGGCGCATTCCTGAACGGGCTCTGGGTGAACCTTCTCAACCCCAAGGTCATCATCTTCTTCATGACCTTCCTGCCGCAATTCGTTACTGCGACCGATCCTGATGTCACGGGCAAGCTGATCTTCCTTGGCCTGTGGTCCATCGTGCTTGCGCTTCCGATCGGGGTCGGAATCGTCTACGGGGCGGACTTCATGTCGAACTGGCTCCAGGCAAACCGAAAGGTGCTGCGCGGTATCGACTATACCTTTGCCGGTGTGTTCTCGATCTTCGCCGTGAAAATCTTCATGACACAGGCAAAGTGAGGGCAGAGGTCGCGGGGCGGGACGAACCCGCCCGGCTTCAATCGTCGTCTTCGCCGTGATTGGCAATCATCATGGCCTCGAAGGCCAGACGCTCGGTCTTGCGCATGCGCTCCGATTCCGACTTCAGCTGGCCACAGGCAGCCAGAATGTCACGACCGCGCGGCGTGCGGATCGGCGAGGCATATCCGGCCTGATTGATGAAGTCGGCGAACTTCTCGATCTGCGCCCAGTCGGAACACTGGTAATTGGTGCCCGGCCAGGGATTGAACGGGATCAGGTTGATCTTCGCCGGCACGCCCTTGAGCAACTGGATCAGACCCTTGGCATCCTCAAGGCTGTCGTTGACGTCCTTCAGCATCACATATTCGAAGGTGATGCGCCGGGCATTCGAAAGGCCCGGATAGTTCCGACAGGCCTCGATCAGGTCCTTCAGCGGGTACTTCTTGTTGATCGGCACCAGCATGTCGCGCAGTTCGTCGCGCACCGCGTGCAGCGAGATCGCCAGCATCACGCCGATCTCTTCGCCGGTCCGGTAGATCTCAGGCACCACGCCCGAGGTCGACAGGGTGACGCGACGCTTGGAGAGCGACAGGCCATCGCCATCGGTCGCGATCAGCAGGGCCTTCTTCACTTCCTCGAAATTGTAGAGCGGCTCACCCATGCCCATCATCACGATGTTGGTGATCTTGCGATCGCTCGACGGCATCATGGTGCCGACAGGGATCTCGCGGTCCGGGAAATCACCCAGCCGGTCACGTGCCAGGAGCAACTGGGAAAGGATTTCCTCGGCCGTCAGATTGCGCACCAGCTTCTGCGTGCCGGTGTGGCAGAAGGAACAGGTCAGCGTACAGCCGACCTGGCTTGAGATGCAGAGCGTGCCGCGACCCTCTTCCGGAATGTAGACGCTTTCAACCTCGACCGGACGCCCGGCACCGCGCGGCGGAAAGCGCAGCAGCCATTTGCGAGTGCCATCGTTCGAAACCTGCTCTTCGACGATCTCGGGCCGCGCGATGGTGAAATGCGTCTTCAGCATTTCGCGCATGTCCTTGGAGACATTCGCCATATGGTCGAAGTCGGAGATGCCGCGGACATAGAGCCAGTTCCAGATCTGCGCCACGCGCATCTTGATCTGCTTTTCCGGCACACCCTTGCCGCGCAGGGCCTCACCAAGCTCCTCGCGGTCGAGGCCAAGCAGGCTCGGCTTCTCTGCGAAAGCGGTGGGGCGAACCGGAGCCGCAGTCTGGCTACGCTCGGGAAGCGTCACTGAAACTGTCATCGTCTGGACCTCTGGACCATATGGAGAAGCATGCTCGGATCGAGCGCGTCCCGGCTGGCAGGTATGAATTCATGGATCATGGCGGACAGGGGATCGAGCCCATGCCCTAATTTGCAGCGGCCAATAGCAGCTTTTTTAGCTGACGTCACCCCGACCGCCTGCGGGGCGGCCATGCGCAAACGAAAGGGGCCGGCAGATGCTGCCGGCCCCTCGCTTAAATTCAGGCGTTCCGGCCTCAGTTGCAGTTCTGGATCTTCTGCAGAGCCGCCGATATACCGGAAAGCGAATAGCTGTAGCTGGTGGCCGTGCCACGAGCCGATGTGGCTGTCACGGTCATCGACGAGCCGCCCTTCATCGCAGCGACGAGCGCAGGCTCTTCGGCTGCATTCTCGACCCAGGCGGAGGTATCCTTGACGAACAAGACGAAGTTCTTGTTGTCGATTTTCACATTGACCTTGGAGTCGCCCTTCATCGGGTATCCCATCATGGCCTGCGGCTCATACGAGATGTTCTGGCCGGGACGCTGCGACACGACGAAGAAGATGTCGCCGTGATTGACGCTGGCCGGTTCCTTGGTCGTCGGAACGGACAGCACGTAGCAAACGGTGCCGCCGTTCGACTTGTAGGAATAGGCACCCCAGGCCTTGAACTGCTCGATCCGCGTGGGCGATTGCGCGTTGGCGAGCCCGCTGCTCGCCAGGAGGATTGCCAGTGCGGTTACGCTACTTCTTACGAACATGTCTTCCTGCCGGTTGTTTCCATCCATCACCCGACCATGCGGCCGGGCGCTCATCGTCAAAACCTGTGTTCAGTTTGACTTAATTTACCTTACCAAACGATGAACGGCGCGCGCCTTGTTGTCATATTCGGCGTCAACGTTCTGTCTGGCGCCCCGAAATCCGGCAAAAAACGGTTTTCGGACCTCGATCCTGCTGACGATGTAGAATGAAAGAAAAAGGCAAGAGTTGGGCTGCCTTGGACACCAAGGCGGCCCTGTGACCATTCAGGTCGGCTGTACGTCGTCCGCGAGGACTTTATCGGCCTCGTCGTAGTGACGATCCTTGATATGCCTGTTTATCAAGGCGATTGCTGTGGTCAGCACCGCAATGTCATCGGTGAAACCAACAACGGCAAGAATGTCCGGCACGACATCGATCGGCAGGACGAAATAGCCCAGGGCTGCCAGCAGGATACCCCTGACGCGGAACGGGGTTTCGCGGTCCGTTGCGCAATAGTAGGCGGCCACAAGGTCCCGCGAGAACGGGATCTGCCGGGCCGC
>CALSAF010000230.1:0-5951 GCA_943372805.1 Rhizobium sp. Q54 | reverse complement strand
GCGCCAGCGACAATTACCCAGCGTCGTAATTGTCGCTCGACGGTTGCTCCTCGCAACAGCAAATGGTAGCCAGAATTCACCAACCGGCGCGGCCACCTATCGGCCATCAAAATTGACGCCGACCGGACTCCGTAATCGTCGCGCTACAACGAGGCCGAAGTCCTTGAGCTTGGCACCAGACCATTCATTGGTCGAGAAATTCCAGGGACGCATTGGTTCTGCGCGCCAACAGACAATTGGCAACATATAGTCCTGCGCGATTATCTCGATTCTAAGCCGGATCTGGATGGTGATATATCGTATGATCGCCCTCCGAATGTGTATCGTAAGTTTACCCACAAAATGGGCTTTCTTTTATCAGAGAGGGTTTTTGAAACCCAAGAAACTGGCCCTGTTACTCGCTGGCCATTCGAGAATACAACCCTCACCGATCCACGTCAGATCGATCGAGATGTTCTTGACGCTGCCGGCACAAATGCGGTTGAATATGGATCGCCGGATCAAACCGTCGCAACTTACATGCGGATGCTGTGCGACGAGCCCGACAGGCAAGGGGTGCACCCAATTGCTAGGCGGATCATTGCCCATGGATCCAAGCCCAACACCTTTGTCGTCAATCCCGAACGCAAAGCCTATACGAAGCGTCGCGAAGCCCTTCAGCTAAAATTTGAGGCCGCAGGGCGGCGGCGCGGTCTCTATGACGACGATTTTCGTGAGTGGTACATCATACCTCTCTCATCTAACGGCACAACACCGCGTCATATCTGCATGGAAGGAGGAGTCCCCTATGCGCGGCTCCTCGCAGACATAGATGCTATCGAGAACATGATTTCCGGCGGATGGCCCGTCCAACGCCTACTAGGTATCGAAGAGTCGTGGCTCAGAAGGAAACGAGCTCAGCAATACAATAAGCCCGACGCGGAAGGCGGCGGCCCACAGCCCTTCCGCCAAAACACACATCGTCGTTGTGCATCTTACGCTCTGATGCGTCAGCGGGTGTCTTGTTACCAAATTCTCATTGCCATGGCATCCCGCTTGTTTGAATCAAAGGATGACAGCGCGGTTTTTGTATCTACGCCAAACCCCGAACTTGGCAATGTGAGGCCCATCGATTTCGCTACCGATATCCCATCGCTCCAGCGATGCATCGACCTGATGCCTAGAGACCCCAAGCTCACCAGCCTCAAAGGAACAACCTACAAAAGGATCTGGTAGCTGACATACGGCATCTGAAATAATTGACCTGTCACGCTGCTCTTTGATCGAACACAGAGAAAAGGCCAGGCTCCCGAGACACCTTGATCTCGTCATCCCAAGCGAACGTCTTCACCGACCGTCGCAACGCCCCATCCTTGCCAGTGATAATCACATCCTGCGCCTTGCGTAGTTCGGCCAGCGCTGCATCCACGATCTCACCGATTACCGGCGCCTCGTTGCAATGGGATGCGAACAGTTCTTTCTTGGTCAGCGGCCCCTTCCCGGCAACAGCCCGTGCGTGAAGCATCCTGGCGAGTTGGTCGACAACGGCGTTCTCCGACCTCGTTCGCGCGTTGTCGTTGAAGCCGAAGTCCAGCATATCCTTCCGCACATCCTCGCTTGGATTAAAGCCAAGCGAGTTAAAGCCCGCCCGACCGAAATGCTCGAACGTGTTTTCCATTCCCCAGTGGATCTTGCCCATTTCTTCTCGAGCCGAATGGTGCTTCGACAGGTGCAGGAGCCAGTAATCCCGATTAGATCCACCTTCGGGGTGGATGAAAAACGGCGTGTAATAATCGGCACCAGTGTTCCGCTGGATATGCTCGTAGAGCGTGTTTTGGATGAAGCGCTTCCAACCCCGCATCTGCTTCATTTGCAGCATGTCCTGGACATCACTACGACCGAGATCAACCGCCGCTAAGCCTGCGGTGTCGATCATCCTGTCGTTCAGCAGATTTACCAGATGGTCTACCATGAAGGTCAGCACCACTTCCGGGTTCTGAAGGGCTGCCATGATCTTGCGGATTGTAGCGAATGTGACTGAACTCCATCCGTATTGATCCAGGAAGAACAAGGATCGATGCGCCCGCCCTCTTGCCTGGATGCGTGCGATCACATCCCCAGCTACCTCTTCAAACTTCGACGTGATGATATGGATGTCCCGCCCGATCCGAGAGCCGTGGCCCTCGCTTTCCAGAAGATCCCGTAGAAAATCGATATGGTTACGATTCGCATCGACGAAGACAAAGTCGACATTGATCGCAATGCCACGTGTCCGTGCCGCTGCAACCTCAGCCCGAACCCGGTCCACTGCAGCCAACATTCGAAGTGGAGACCCATCAACCTGACCGCCATCAAGCGTATAGCGACCGCCACCGCAGAACCCATCAACGATAGTGAGGTTGAGAGCACGGGTGCGATGACTCTTCGTCAATGTACGAATGTACGCCCCAACATAGGCATCGAATATCTCATGCTTTGCCGCACTGTGGCGACCGAGTTCGGGCAGACTACCGCCCACGATCCAATCGTAACCCAGATTACCTGCCATGGACTGATGCCTCGCTGGCGCCCTGCCGCCATAGACAAGTTATGAGTAATACTTACAGCAACTGTCTATCCCCTTCTCATTCATTTTGCTCATATTTTCCAGTTTTGGCACCGAAACTCGTTGCCCCACGATTCGCGATATGCCAAGATTCATGGTACGTTCTAGGGGCGCGTTACTATGGCCGACGGCAGTGCAATCGAGTGGACAGATGCGACGTGGAATCCGGTGACGGGTTGTACGAAGATTACTGCCGGCTGCGACAATTGCTATGCCGCCCGCTTCTCTGAACGGTGGCGCGGCATCCCAGGTCATCCTTTCGAACATGGCTTCGACCTCACCCTTCGGCCTGAACGGCTAGCGCAACCGCTCGCTTGGAAGCGGTCCCGGATGATCTTCGTCAATTCGATGAGCGACCTATTCCACAAGGAGGTGCCCCGCACCTTCATCGATCAGGTCTTCGATACGATGGAAAAGGCGGATTGGCACGTCTTCCAAGTGTTGACGAAACGTAGTTCGCTGATGCGCAGCTATCTCAAGCGGCGCTACCGTGATGCCACACCACCGGCTCACATTTGGCTCGGTGTGTCGGTCGAAGACAGCAAATCCAGCGCTCGTATTACGCATCTGCGAGATGCACCTGCTGGCGTCCGCTTCCTTTCCGTAGAACCGCTGATCGGTTCAGTCGGAAAAGTTGATCTCACGGGCATTCACTGGGTTATTGCGGGCGGCGAAAGTGGGCCGGGCGCGCGGCCGATGGCAATCGAATGGGCGCGTGAAATTCGCGACCTATGCGCCGAACAAGGCGTCGCGTTCTTCTTCAAACAATGGGGCGGCATCCGGCCAAAGACCGGCGGCCGTGATCTCGACGGGCGCGAATGGAACGAGCTGCCGGTTCCCGTAGCCTCGCGCGCCGCTTAACAACGGGCATATCCCCACCAGACAAGATCAACGGTGCCGCTGAGGCCTAACCGAGACAAACCCGACATGGCCGATGTGGAAAGAGCTGAACATACCTTTGGTGGCGGCTGGACCGAGATCAAACTCAACGCCGTTTCCGATTACCTTAACTTTTACACCCGGGCGCTTCAATCGAGCCCATCTCCGACCAACCCGTTTGAAACATGGTACATCGATGCATTCGCCGGGACAGGTGACCGCACCATCGAAAGCAAGTCGGTTGGGCTTTTTAGCCCAGAACCAGGCGTCATGGAGCGCGTCCGTCTGGAGGGATCTGCACGTCGTGCGATAGCCATTGATCCGCCCTTCCGGCACTTCGTATTCATCGAGAAGGATCCGCAGCGCTTCGCCGCCCTTGAGCGGGTGAAATCCGACTTCCCGAACCGCGACATCCGATGCGTCCCTGGGGATGCCAACGACGAACTGCGCAAGGTTTTCTCCAATGGCCCTTGGACGCAGCCGGGCCGGAGCGGACTTCAGCGCGCCGTCGTATTCCTCGACCCCTACGGCATGTCTGTTCGATGGGACACGCTAAGATACCTCGCCAACACTCAGCGTGCCGACGTATGGTATCTCTTTCCGCTTCACGCTGCTCTTCGGCAGTTGAGCCACGACCATGCGGCTCTCGACGCTGGAAAAAGGGCATCGCTGAATGAGGTTTTCGGCACCCCCGATTGGGAGCAGCACTTCTACAAGTACACCCCCAAGCCTTCGGACCTCTTCGACTTTGCGGCCACATCAACGCCCAACCGAAGTGCCGACCCTGACAAGGTAGAAAAATTCGCGGCCGAACGCCTACGGACCATCTTCAGTTTCGTGTCCGAGCCGATCCCGATCTTGACCCGACATAAGCTGCGCCAGTTCTCATTGTTCCTGCTCAGCGGAAACCCCAACGAACGGGCAGTGTCGCTGATCAAGAGGGGCGTCGCTGCTCAGATTAAAAAGTTTGGTGGACGAACCTTGCCTTCGTCCCGGTGACGACAAGCACCATCCCGCATCAGTCCAGCTAGCGTTTCGATGTCGTCTGCCTAAGGGCACTGAGTGAAGTCCGGCCAACTCAAGATCGAAACTTGGACAGAAATATCAAAATATGATGTTGAAATGGAATAATAATGACAAATGAGATTGCTACCTGGCGCGAGATCAGCGAAGCGTCACGCGCTCTCGCAAAGCGTTTCGATCGGGACAAATTCCTGAAAACAGTCTTCAAAGGCTGCATCAAAGTAGGGAAGAGCAAGAGCAACCCAATCCGTGGAAACTTCGTAGCAGCCGGCCTGCGCGAAGCGATCGGTCATATCATCCACAAACTGTCACCTGACGAAGATGTCCGCGCATGCGTCTGGTTCGTGCAAGCACCAGACACCGATACAGTGACGAGGAGGCAACGGGCGAATTACATCATCAAGGCCGGCCTTTCAGACCAATTCGTAAAGGACATACTGAAGTTCGAGGTGAACCGCACCGGGTCTGCCGGAGGCATTGGGTTGTGAGTCACGCTGCCATATCGATGTTGGCCGCGGCAGCATAATATTGTTCTTCGGCTTCGGCAGGAGGGATGTTGCCGATGGACTCCAGCAGCCGACGATGGTTGAACCAGTCGACCCATTCGAGCGTGGCATATTCGACTGCTTCGAAGCTGCGCCATGGTCCACGCCTGTGGATCACCTCAGCCTTGTAAAGGCCATTGATCGTCTCGGCCAAAGCGTTGTCATAGCTATCGCCGACGCTGCCGACTGAGGGTTCTATCCCGGCTTCGGCGAGACGCTCGGTGTACTTGATGGAGACGTATTGCGACCCGCGATCGCTATGATGGATGAGGCCGCCCCGATGGGCCGGCCGACGATCGTGAAGCGCCTGTTCCAGAGCATCGAGCACGAAGCTGGCATGGGCCGTTCTGCTGGCCCGCCAACCTACAATCCGCCGAGCATAGGTATCGATGACGAAGGCAACGTAGACGAACCCCGCCCAGGTCGCGACGTAGGTGAAGTCCGACACCCACAGCATGTTCGGCGCTGGCGCGTAGAACTTGCGGTTGACGTGATCGAGAGGGCATGGCGCCGCCTTGTCACTGATAGTTGTGCGCACCGGCTTGCCCCGGATCACCCCTGCCAAGCCCATCTCCCGCATCAACCGCGCGACTGTGCAGCGGGCGACCGGAAAGCCTTCCCGCATCATCTGCCGCCAGACCTTGCGCACGCCGTAGACCGCGAAGTTCTCGGCGAATACGCGCGCGACCTCGGGCTTCAGGGCGACGTCCCGCTGCGCCCGCGCCGACAGGCGTGTCGGATCCTGCCGCTTTGCGACGCGCTCGTGGTAAGTTGTCAACGGCACAGTAATTTTCCCCGGAATGGGCAAAGTAAAATTCCCCACTTTGCGGTTTGAGGTTCAGGAGCCGGGCATCGGTACACCTCCATCTTTTGGCGGTCGCCCGCGGCGACGAGCTTCTGTCGGCGCCGGCGGCGTGATC
>CALSAF010000229.1:0-6060 GCA_943372805.1 Rhizobium sp. Q54 | reverse complement strand
CTAGACACCAGCCAGCTCGCCTCCGGGGTCGTCTCCTTCGTGACCCCACTCCCGCTCGACAAGAACGGCAAGGCCCAGGGCTATCTCTTCACCACGTGGTCGGCCCAACAGGTGCTCGCCACGGCACGAACCAATGCACTTGTTTCCCTTGCCATCCAGGGCGCCGTCATCGCCTTCGCCGTCACCGCCTTCCTGATCGCCATGCGCCGGATGGTGGGGCGTCCCCTCGGCCTGATCAGCGGCCGCATCAGCGCCCTGCAGAAGGGCGACATGGATACGCCCGTGCTGTTCCAGGACAAGGGCGACGAAGTGGGCTTCCTGGCCCGCGCGCTCGAACAGTTCCGCCTCGACGCCATCGAAACGACGGCGCAGCGCAAGCGTGCCGAACAGCAGCAGCTCAGCCTGGACCAGGAACGCGCCCGCAATGCCGCAATGAGCGAGGAAGCGGCCGAGACGCAACGCCGCATCATCGACCGCGTCGGCGCAGCCCTCTCGCTGCTCGCCGGCGGCCAGCTCGCCACAAGGCTCAACGACCTCGGTCCGGATTTCGAGCAGTTGCGCGTCGACTTCAATGCGATGGTGGACAGCGTCTCCGATGCGATCAGCTCGATCAAGACCGCCTCCATTGCGGTTGAGAACGGTGCGGGCGAACTGGCCGGTCAGGCCGAGCAACTCGCCAAGCGCACCGAACAGCAGGCGGCATCGCTTGAAGAAACCGCCGCTGCGCTCGACCAGGTGGCTGCCACGGTCAAGACCTCCTCCAACAGCGCCGATCATGCCGGCCGCATGGTCGGTGAAGCGAAGGCGGAAGCCCGCGAATCCGCCGAGGTGGTCCGCCGCGCAATCGGCGCCATGGACCGCATCCAGTCCTCGTCGTCGCAGATCGGCCAGATCATCACGGTGATCGACGAGATCGCCTTCCAGACAAATCTGCTTGCGCTCAATGCCGGGGTCGAGGCCGCCCGTGCCGGTGAAGCCGGCAAGGGCTTTGCCGTCGTTGCCCAGGAAGTGCGCGAGCTCGCCCAGCGCTCGGCCAATGCGGCCAAGGAGATCAAGCAGCTTGTGGCCACCTCGAATGCTGAGGTCGTCGGCGGGGTCAACCTCGTCAACGAGACCGGCGCCGCCCTGCTGAAAATCGAGGATCGCATCGGTAACATCGCCGAGACCATCGTGGCGATCGCCGCCTCCTACCGCGAACAGTCGTCCGGCCTGCAGGAGATCAACCACGCGATCAACGACATGGACCAGGCGACCCAGCGCAATGCGGCGATGGTCGAGGAGACCTCCGCCGCCTGCCACGACCTGCTCGGCCAAAGCCGCCTGCTGCAGGAGGCCGCCGGCCGGTTCACGCTTGCCGCCTCCGACCCGCGGGCCTCGAAGGCGGCCTGAGACACCATCACCTCCCAAGGGGACCCGGGGGAGTTCTGGGGGCCCGACTTCATCAACACGAGAGGAGACATATCGATGAAGAGCATTTTCAAAGGCATTCTCGTCCTCGGCAGCCTCGCGGCCACGGCAGGTTTCGCCGCAGCCGAGGAAGCCCATGTCGCACCGGTCACCGCCTTCGTGCAGGAAAAGGTCATTCCCTGGCTCAGCGATCCCGTCGTTATCGCCGCGATCAAGGCGCAGAACGAAAAGAACGCCGGGCTGTCGCAGGCCGATGTCGACGCGCTCGACCAGACCTGGCGGGCCGAGGTGGAATCTGCCGACAAGCCGATGATCGATGCAGTTCTCGGCAACGAACTGTCGAAATTCCTGCAGCAGAAGCAGGCCGAAGCGGAGGGCACGATCGCCGAGGTCTTCGTGATGGATGCCAAGGGGCTCAATGTCGGCCAGAGCGACGTCACCTCCGACTACTGGCAGGGTGACGAGGACAAGTTCAGCAAGAGTTTTGGCGCAGGCAAGGATGCACTCTTCGTCGATGCGGCCGAAAAGGATGAATCCACCCAGGCCCTTCAGTCACAGGCCTCAGTCACGATCAGTGACGAGAGCGGTGCACCGATCGGCGCCATCACCATCGGGGTCAATCTGGACGCACTCTGAGGCGTGCCAGCTTGGTTCTCTCCATGACCGCATCGGCCCCTGAAAGGGGGCCGATGCTCCAAAAGGTTCCCCCAGACTGACGGCCATCTTGGCGGCCATTTTCCGGGCGTTGCGAACCTCATTGGGAAAGCGCCTGCATCGCTCTCCTCTGTGTTCATCCCGTGATCAGGCGGGGATCAGCTGATCATACTCCCCTTTCAAGCGCAGCCAGCCATCCCAGAAAGGTTCGGGACGGTCACCCGTCATGATGGCGGCAAGAATATCGAGATGCATATGCCAACCCGCACCGACCATCAGCATGTTGGCCCGATCGGTAATCCGTCGGTGGGTGACAGTCAGAAGAACGTCGGCACCATCCGGATGAAGGTCAAAGGCAACCTCGCCCTGCCCCCAGGTAAAGACAAGCCGTCGCTCCTTCTGGATCTCGAGAATGCGGCTTTCCATCCGCATCTCCTCGGCAAAACCTTCCGGACGTTGGCCGGGTGGCTGCGTCAGTTCATCGTTGCGCCAGACCAGTTCGAAGAGCGAACCGGCCTTCATCTCCATCTGGCCAGAGGCCAGCCATTTGCGACGCATCTCGCTATCGGTCAGATAGGACCAGACGCGCGAGGCGGGCCCCGGAAGACGGCGCTCGATGCTGATTGTTGCCGTCTCGGTGACCCGGCCGTAGGGGTTCACTGCTAGTGTCTCGGTCATTGTTCATCACCTTTGCTGTTGATCGGAGACAATGCGGCATCCTCCGCACGGAGGAGCCGTTCGAGAACGTCCAGCCGGCCGGTCCAGAAGTGCTCATAGGCGCTCAGCCACTGGTGGGCGCCCGCGAGCGGCCCCGGATCCAGTCGGCAGAGATGGGTGCGCCCCCGGACTTCACGCCGGATGAGGCCGGCCACTTCCAGCACCTTGATGTGCTTGGATGCGGCTGCCAGGGACATGGTGAAAGGCTCGGCGAGTTCACCGACGGTCCTTTCGCCTAGCGCCAGTTCGGCCAGCATGCGGCGACGGGTTTCGTCACCAAGCGCGTGAAAGATCATATCCAGGGGATTTTGAAGAATATCAACCATACGGTTGAATATCAGCCACGCCACGCGAATTGTCAACCAAATGGTTTAATTTTATTGTGACATGCGATCCCGGTTCATGGGAGCAGCTGTTTACCGAAGACCAGCAGCCGGAGAACCCCACGCCAATCGCCATCGATCAGGCACAGAGAACGGCCCCGGCCTGCACCGCAAATAAAAGAAGCGCCGCATTGCAGCGGCGCTTCTGGTGTTTCCACAATTTGGTAATTTCCGAAGGATTAGGCCGCTGTACGATAACCTGCGGAACCAGACGAAGCACCACCTTCCAACTTGAAGCGGGCGAGCTGCGCCTGCAGCTGGCGGGCCTCGCCGGCGAGAACCTGGCTGGCTGCCGTCGTCTCCTCCACCATGGCTGCGTTCTGCTGGGTCATCTGGTCCATGTGATTGACCGAGGTGTTGATTTCGCCAAGCGCTGCCGACTGTTCCTCGGCGGCACGGGCGATGGTCACGACGTGGTCGTTGACGCGGTTGACCAGCGATTCGATCTCCTTCAGCGCCTCCCCGGTCGACAGAACCAGCGAGACGCCGCCCTTCACCTCGTCGGCCGAGGTGTTGATCAGGGTCTTGATTTCCTTGGCGGCGTTTGCCGAGCGCTGGGCGAGTTCGCGCACTTCCTGGGCGACGACGGCGAAGCCACGGCCGGCTTCACCGGCACGGGCTGCCTCGACACCGGCGTTCAGCGCGAGCAGGTTGGTCTGGAAGGCGATCTCGTCGATGACCGAGATGATCTGGCTGATCTTCTGCGAGGACTGCTCGATGCGGCCCATGGCGTCGATCGCATTGCGGACGATGTCGCCAGACTTGCCGGCGCTCGACTTGGTCTCGTCGACCATGTGCGAGGCTTCCTTGGCGCGCAGGGTCGAAGTCTTGACCGTGGTGGTGATTTCCTCGAGGGCGGCTGCGGTCTCTTCCAGCGAAGCGGCCTGCTGCTCGGTGCGGCGGGCAAGCTGGTTGGCTGCCGACGACAGTTCGCCGGAATTGCCGGTGATCGTTCCGGCCGCCGTCAGGATGTTGTGCATGGTCTGGCGCAGAACGGCCATGGTCTGGTTGACGTTGCCCTGAAGTTCGGCAAAGGCGCCCTGGAACTGGCCCTGCATCTCGTGGGTCAGGTCGGCATCGGCAAGGGCTGCGATCACGCGACGGACTTCGGTCACGCCGCGATCGACGCTTTCGACCAGTTCGTTCACCGAGGCTGCGAAGCGCTGCAGGTCGGCGTCGTCATAGGTCTTGGAAATGCGCTTGGAGAAGTCCCCGGCCGCAGCTGCGGCAACGATGCCGCTGATCGAGCTCTGCAGGTCCTTGCTCTGGGCATGCAGCGCCGCTTCCTGGGCTTCCATGGCACGCATCTGCTCTTCATTGGTGCGGAAGACTTCCAGCGCGCGGGCCATCTCGCCGATCTCGTCCTTGCGGTCGGTGCCGGGGATGGCGCTGCCGAGCTTGCCGGAGGCCATCTCCGACATGATCGAGGTCAGGCTGCGGATCGGGTTGACGATGCCGCGGCGGGCCAGCAGGAAGCTGATCGCCACACCGGCGAGAATGCAGACACCTGCGGTGACGACCTGGAGCAGCATGGTGAAGCCGGAGGCGGCCAGCGCGTTCTCACGCGAGCCCTTGAGGCTCTCGGCCGACGAGGTCGAGTATTCCTTGACGACCGCGGTCACGACCTTCTGGGCTTCGAGCGCCTTGGCGAGTTCGGCCTTCATCACGGCAGTGTCCTGACCTGCGGGGGTCGCGGCGACGGCCACCATGGCGCGGATCTGGTTGAAATAGGCGTCGAGCGCGGTCTTGGTGCGATCAAGGATCTGGACTTCTGCAGGGCTCGCAGTGGTCGCGATCTTCGGCAGACGTGCCAGCATTTCGGCCGCCCGCTTGTCGGTCTCGGCCGCGAAATCGGCCGCCTTTTCCGGTGCCAGCGCCAGCTGGTAGGTCATGCGGGAAATGGCGATGATGTCGATGCGCAGGTCCATCGCCTCACGGGCGACCTCTTCACGCGCACCGGTATCCTTGAGCGCCGCACCGAGCGACGAGAGGCCGTTGGCGCCAACGGCAGCAATTGCAGCAGCGGCAACGCCCATCAGGACGACGACGAGGCTGACCTTCTTCAATATCGAGAGATTGGCAATATTCATGAGAGGATGCTCCATACGACCCACCGTCCTGGCGGGCAGCCACAGCTGGCCGGGCATGGAGTTCATTCCACACAGGTACTGAAGGATTAGCCGTCACAGGTTTCAATTTCGTTGATGCGAAATAGAGGAAAAAGACATGTCCGATCGGCGGATCGCCCCCTTGTCGCGGCCGGCTGTCAAGCCCCGATCCGCAGCCGTCGTCCCCAGCTTTTTGACCGTGCGATGCAGGATGGTCACACGCCCGTCGAAAACCGGGAGGATACTGGGGTTTTCGCGCCATTCCGGCACGAAGTTTTTTTGCCGCGGGCGCGGATGCCGTGTGCCATTAACCGTGGCTCACGTCACGTCGTCCGAGAAAGTCCTTTGGTTCCCGTGACTTCGCTCTTTTGCCCGTTATCCACAACCGGCAGCCACAACATATAGCGTTAACATTTCCTTCACAGACCACCCCTTGACGGAATCAGTGGGGACGATGTTAATGGACCCTGTTGCGGCGGCGACTGGACCGGGCATTAACGAGGCCGGGTTTCATCAAACATTGTGGCGGCTTTCTTTGAGGTGGAACGACGTTGTGAAGACGTCGCCCATGGCAGGAAATTTGTGCGATTTTTGACCGCCCGGCAGGGGGTCTGGGTCTGGCGGCAATAATCTGGTAAAACTATATTTAGTATTTGCAGCCACCATCACCACAAGATACAGGGTGCCCATCTCCGGATGAATCACCTGACGGACGAACAAGTGGGCGGCTGCGCGGTTGGACGTGTAGCCGAACGGAATTTTTTGCGCCGGTTTTCGGCGCCCTAGATCGA
>CALSAF010000228.1:0-6071 GCA_943372805.1 Rhizobium sp. Q54 | reverse complement strand
TTCTGCCAAGCCGCGCATCACCGACTTCTGAATGAGTTCGCGGTCGAAGAGCGACTTCACGCCCTCGATCAGGTCGAACTTGCTCCCGGGCTCCATGTCCATGCGGAAGTTCAGGTTGGTGTAGTTGCCTGCGGTCGACTTGACCAGATCGACGCCGCTTGCGTTCTCCAGAAGGCGCATGGACTGTGGCTTGATCGAGGCGCCGACATGAATGTCGCCCGAGAGCACGGCGTTGACACGGGCCATCTCGTCGGAGATTGCGAAATACTCGAAGCTGTCGACATGGGCGCCGCCGGGCTTGAAGTAGTTTTCGTTGCGGCTCATCAGCGAGCGGACGCCTGGTTCGAAGCTTTCAAGCTTGAAGGCGCCGGTACCGATCCCCTTGGTGAAGTCGGTGGTGCCGTCCTGCACGATCATGAAATGGTGCATGGCCATGATGGTGGGCAGGTCGGCATTTGGTGCTGCGAGGGTGATCTCGACGGTCAGCGGGTCCACTGCCTTGATCTGTTCCATCTGCTTGGCAATCGCGTTGACCTTGGAGCCGGTCGCCTCGTCGAGGTGGCGCTTCAGCGAGTATACAACGTCGGCCGAGCTCAGGGACTTGCCGTCATGGAAGGTCACACCCGACTTGAGCTTGACTGTCCAGACCTTGGCATCGCTGCTCTCGATACTGTCAGCGAGTTCCATATGTAGGATACCGCCGTCGGTCAGGAAGGTCAGGCGGTTGTAGAGGGCGCAGCAGCGGACATAGTCCGTCGAGAGCGAGGCCTTGGCCGGATCGAGTGTGTCGGAGGTCGATGAGGACCAGCCGGCAGCCTTGAAGTGGCCACCCTTTACCGGGGTCGCAGCGAGGGCAGCGGTTGCGCGGGCAAAGAGCGAACCACCCGCGGCAAGCCCGATGCCCCCGGCCAGAAACATGCGAAGCATGTCCCGGCGTGTCGCGCCGAGACGAATTGCGTTTTCGACCATGGCGTCGTCTGCGCCGGTCCAGTTGGTAATGTCGTTTTTGCTCATCGTGGTTCCCCTTTTTTTGAGTATGCGCAGTTTCAACCTGTTGCCGGAACCTCCCGATCTGGCGGTATCGGGTGGTCGCAGTCCCTCGGCGCCTTCGGCATCCTTGTCGGTCCACCGGATACTGCCTCGGTATCTGGTCACGGCTCGCAGGATCCCTGCCATTGCCGGCAGCATTTTCTATCGGTGGCTCTCGTTCCGTGGTCCTGGCTTCAAGAACCCCGATATTCGTTGATCTGGGTGTCTTTCGAGGAGCAGTGTGCGGCCCTTTGCAGCCGCGAATGCTCCGAATATCTTCCTCCTGCGGCAGAAAATGCCGTTTTTGCCGCATGAATGCGCTCCGGAGTTCAATAGCCTCTGGCGCGGTTGATCAGGCCGGGTATCGCAAGACCCGCCCTGTGTGCCCGGATGCCGGCGATGACATGGCGGGCTCCGTCATCTGCCCGAGTCTGGCAGGCGATATGCGGCGTCAGCACAATATGCTGGTTTTGCCAAAAGGGATGGTCGGTCGGCAGTGGCTCCGGGTCCGTCACATCGAGCCATGCACTTGAAAGCTGGCCGCTGGCGAGCGCTTCGAGTAATGCATGGTGATCGAGCTGGCGACCGCGTCCGGCGTGAACCAGGGCTGCGCCTTCCGGCAATTTGGCGAAGAGTGCAGCATCAAGAATGCCGGTTGTCTCCGCCGTGAGCGGCAGCAAGCAGATCAAAATGTCGGTGCGCGAGAGGAAGGCGGAAAGATCAGTGAAGGTTTCCACACCCGGGATCTGCTGCGCGCTGCGGCTCCATCCGGCCAGCGGAAAGCCGAAGGGTGCAAGGGCCTGCAGTACGGCCTTGCCCAGCTGGCCGAGACCCATCACGCCGACCCTTCTTTCGCGCGCCGGAATGTTGCGTCCCGACTGCCACAGGTTTGCGGACTTCTGGCTGATGTAACGCGGCAGGTCTCGGTGCAGGCCGAGCACCGCGAGGGTGACATATTCCTGCATCTGCTCGGCCAGGCCCGGTTCCAGCATCCGGACCACGCCGACTTCCGGCGGCAGGGCCACAAGGTCAAGCTGGTCGACACCGGCACCAACGGAGAACAGGAGCTTGAGATTGGGGAAACGGTTCGCCACATCCGCAGGCGCTGTCCAGGCGACGAGATATTCCACGTTCGTCGGGTCCGGGGCTGTATTGCGGTGGAAGGGCAGGTCGGGCAGTTCTGCGGCGAAATGTGC
Organism: Rhizobium sp. Q54; assembly: GCA_943372805.1. Classification (GTDB taxonomy): domain Bacteria; phylum Pseudomonadota; class Alphaproteobacteria; order Rhizobiales; family Rhizobiaceae; genus Allorhizobium. The sequence goes on along the minus strand of CALSAF010000228.1, from coordinate 3,846 downwards.
GGCGAAGATCTCGCCGCGCTGCGCCTCTGAGGTATAGAGGACCGCCATGTCTCAGGCAATCGCCGCGCGGACATCCGGGTCCGCCAGGGTCTGGTCGAGCGTCTTGCGGGTGCGCTCGATGATCTCGGCGATTTCATCTTCCGAGCAGCAGAGTGGCGGGGCGTAGCCGAGCACACCTTGCGCAAACGCGCGGATGACGAGGCCGTTATCCCAGGCTCGATCGAAAATCCGGGTCGAGGCCTTGGCGCTCGCCGGCAGCGGGGTCTTCCGTTCCTTGTCTGTGACCAGCTCCACCGCGGCCAGCATGCCGCGACCACGCACGTCGCCGACCAGCGGATGATCCGACAGCGAGGCGAGGCCCTGCTGGAGCAAGGCGCCGGCCTTGCGGCCATTGTCGAACAGGCCGTTTTCATAGAGGTCGAGCACCGCAAGCCCGACAGCCGCGCTGACGGGATGGGCGGAATAGGTGAAGCCGTGGCCGATCGCGGCGGGGCCTGCGGCATCGGCCATCACCTGATACATATGGTCCGACAGGAAGACCGCGCCCATCGGCACGTAACCTGACGTCAGACCCTTGGCGGTGGTCATCATGTCGGGCACGATGTCCTCCTCCAGGCAGGCGAAGATGGGGCCGGTGCGGCCGAAGCCGGTGATGACCTCGTCGGCGATGAACAGAATGTCCATGGCCCTGCAGGCATCGCGCATGGCCTTGACCCAACCCTCCGGCGGCACAAGCACGCCGCCTGACCCCTGGATCGGCTCCAGATAGAAGGCCGCCACCTTGTCTGCGCCGCCCAGTTCCTCGACCTTGGCCTTGAGGGCCGCCAGGGAGGCGGCGATGATCGCCTCCGGGCTGTTACCCACCGGGTTGCGATAGCTGTAATGCGAGGGAATCTTGTGCTGCCAGGTATAGGGCACACCGAATCCGGCATGGAAGGCGGGCAGGGCAGTGAGGCCGGAGCCGACCGTGGTGGAGCCGTGATATCCCTGCTCAACGGAGATGAAGTGTTCCTTCTGCGGCTGACCCTTGGCCTGCCAGTAATAGCGCACGAAGCGGACGGTGGTATCCACCGCATCCGAACCGCCGAGCGTGAAGAAGACGTGGCTGAGATCCCCTGGTGCATGTTCGGCAAGGCGCGAAGCCAGACGGATGGCCGGTTCCGAGCCCAGGCCGAAATAGCCGGTCGCATAGGGAAGCTCGCGCAATTGCTTCGTCGCGGCCTCGATGATGCTCTCGTGTCCATAACCGGCATTGACGCACCAGAGACCGGCAAAGCCGTCGAGCAGGGTGCGACCGCGGGCATCCGTGACTGTTGCCCCCTTTGCCGATTTCAAAACACGGACACCGGCGGCTTCATGGCCGCGCCAGCTGGCGACGGGATGGATGAGATGGGCACGGTCGAGTTCGACCAGCGAATTCGCAAGCATGGGACGTCCTTTCTCTCCGGCAGCCCATCTGGCCACCGGCATAACCGTTCAGCCGAGCGCCTGTGCGGCGAGGGCAAATGTGTGAACCGGAACAGAAGCATCAGCGGTGGCCCCAAGCCGCATGGCGATGCCGCCGCCCGCATGGGCAAGGCCGTGCTCTGCCAGGAAGGGGGCAAGGCCGGTCTCTGCGCCCGTGTCCACCCGCAGGAAGCGGCCTTCGCATTCCGTCAGCATATATGACAGGAGCAGCCGGGCCTGATCTGCATCGCGGGCGATCACGGGGCCGGCTACCTCGCCGCGCCCGAAGGGGCGCAGGGCCGCATAGGCGGTGATCTGGCCGTTCTCGCGGATGGCAAGGATCGTGCCGAGGCGGAGCAGTTCGCTGATCAGCACCGTCCGGTCCATGCCGGTGGCGGCCTTGTCGAGTTGAGCCAGAACGGAAGCATCCGAGGCGCTTGCCAGATGCAGCCCGTCAACAGCGTTTGCGGCGGGGGCGGGCACATGCTCCGGTGCCTGTGCCATACCCTGATGCTGAAGGATTTCGCCCACGGCCCGAAAGCCGAGCTTTTCGTAAAGCGGCAGGCCTTCGAGGGTGGCGACGAGCCGCCATTCTCTTGGGTGCAGCAGGCTCATCACGCTGGTCATCATCTTGCGTCCAAGACCTCTGCCGCGCATGCGCCCGTCCACGATGATCATGTTGATCGTCGCGGTGTCGCCGAAGGGCGTGGCAAGGGCGGTGGCAACGACTTCGCCGTTCTCGATGGCAACGACGCCTTTCGACAGGCTCAGGAAGAGGCTCCAGTCTTCGGCCCTGTGCGGCCATTTCTCAGCCTGCGACAGGCGCAGGGCCCCGGCAAGATGTCTGGGCTCCATCGGCTGGATGGTGAAGGTGTCATCGGTCAGCATGTGAACCTGCGCTGGAGAACGGTTGATGTCTTCAGCCTAAGTCGTGTCCCAACGAAGATGCCGCGCTTGCTCTCCACACTGGCGGTATCTTCCGCTGTTCGTTCACCTCTTCGAAGCATGATCTGCCAAGCGGATGAAGCAGGCGGGGGCACCGCGGGGGGGCGGTGCCTTGCCCCGCCGCAATAAGGTGCCGTCATGGCTACCCGATACGGCGGAATGTGCTTCGGGACGGGGTGAAAGCGGCGGTGGCTTTTCCAAGGGCTGTCTAGGATAGGTTCAAAGGCCCGGTTCGGCCTCCGCTTCCACCTTCCGCCATCCGGCATCTGCAGCACGGGGATAAAGATGACCTTCCGCCCGAAATACGTGACCTTCGACTGCTACGGCACGCTGATCAACTTCGATATGGCTGGTGCCGCGCGGCGCATCTATGGCGACATGCTGGACGAAGTCCGCATGGCCGTGTTCATCCGCGACTTTGCGGCTTATCGCATGGACGAAGTGCTGGGCGCGTGGAAGCCCTATGCCGATGTTGTACACAACGCCTTGAAGCGTAGCTGCAAGCGCAATGGCGTGACCTTTCGCGAAGAAGATGCAGTGCGTGTCTACAATGAGGTACCGACCTGGGGCCCACATCCGGATGTGCCGGAAGGTCTGGCCAAACTGGCGAAGGAGATCCCGCTCGTCATCCTTTCGAACGCGATGAACAGCCAGATCATGTCGAATGTCGAAAAGCTTGGTGCGCCATTTCACAAGGTGATCACGGCGGAAGATGCCGGAAGCTACAAGCCGCAGATGAACGGCTTCGAATACATGTTCGACGTGCTTGGCTGCGGTCCTGAGGACGTGACCCATGTGTCGTCCTCGTTCCGCTATGATCTGATGACGGCTTATGACCTTGGCATCAAGTCCAAGGTCTGGGTCAACCGCCGGCACGAACCCGCCAATCCCTTCTACGAATATACCGAGATCCAGGACATTTCCGGCCTGCCCGGCGTGTTTGGTATCTGAAATCTGGCGGCGTCCGCGCAAGCTCCGGGAGCTCATCGATGAAATTTGCATCCTATTGGCAGGATACGGCGCCTGCCTTCACCGGCGGTGCAACGGCCGCTCCTTCGGGTGACTATGACGTTGCCGTGATCGGGGCCGGGTTCACCGGTCTCGGTGCGGCGCGGCGTCTGGCGATGGAAGGCCGCCGGGTCATCGTTGTGGAAGCAGAAACGGTCGGCTTCGGTGCTTCGGGTCGCAATGGCGGTCATCTCAACAACGGGGTTGCCCACAGCTTCACCGGCGCCATCGCCACCTATGGCGTGGAGACGGCCAGGGCGATGTACAAGGCCTTTGATGATGGCATCGACACCATTGAGCGGATCATCGCCGAGGAAGGGATCGACTGCAATTTCCGTCGGGCCGGCAAGCTGAAGCTCGCCTCCAAGCCGCAGCACTATGAGGGGCTTGCCCGCAACCTCGAAGCCATCAACCGCACGGTCGATCCCGATACGGCGATGCTGACCA
>CALSAF010000227.1:0-6098 GCA_943372805.1 Rhizobium sp. Q54 | reverse complement strand
CCGTGGCTTCAATCCCGACAAGCCGGTCGCACTGAAGAAAGTTACCGAGACCCAATGACGTCTGCCTTTGCCATCACCGCACTCCGCATCTTTGACGGGCACCAGTTTCACGAAGACGGGGCCCTCCTGGTCGAAAATGGCCGAGTCCTGGCCATCATGCGCAAGACCGACTTGCCTGCCGGCATCACACTTCAGGATGCCGGCTATGCGCTGCTTGCCCCGGGCTTCATCGACCTGCAGGTCAACGGCGGCGGCGGCGTGCTGTTCAACAACGATCCGACGGTCACCGGTATCCGAACGATCTGCGAGGCGCATGCCCGGTATGGCACGACAGCGCTCATGGTCACCTTCATCACCGATACGCCCGAGCTGAAAAGAGAAGCGATCGCCGCTGGTGAACTGGCCGAGACCGAGGCTCTGCCCGGCTATCTCGGCCTGCATCTGGAAGGTCCGCATCTGTCGATTGCCCGAAAGGGCACGCATGACCCAGCCCTGATCCGTCCGATGACGGAGGCCGATCTCAATTACCTCGTTAAGCAGTCATCCAGCTTCGGAATTCCGATGATCACGGTTGCCCCCGAAAGCGTCACCCCCGACCAGGTCAGGCGCCTCGTCGGGTCCGGTTACCGCGTCAGCCTCGGCCACACGGATACGAGCTGCGCTGGCGTCGAACCCTATGTCGCGGCAGGGGCCACACTCGTCACCCATCTCTTCAATGCCATGAGCCCGCTCGGCAATCGTGAACCCGGCCTCGTCGGCGCCGCCCTCACCTCGCCCGCCCTGCATTGCGGCCTGATTGCCGACGGCTTCCATGTTGATCCGGTCACCATGAAGATCGCACTCGCGGCCAAGACAGGCCCCTCTCACATCTTCCTCGTGACCGATGCCATGTCGACCATCGGCTCTGATGAGACAAGCTTCGACCTGAACGGCCGAACCGTCTACCGCCGCGATGGCCGCCTGACGCTTGCCGATGGAACACTCGCCGGCGCCGACATCGACATGCTCTCCTGCGTTCGTTACGTGCACGAGAAACTCGGCCAGCCTCTGGAGGAGGCACTGCGCATGGCATCGCTCTATCCGGCTGAAGCCATCGGTGCGCCAAAGAAGGGAAGCCTCGCCAACGGCCAGGATGCCGACTTTGTCGTGCTCGGTCCGGATCTCGACATCCACTCAACCTGGATCGCAGGCACTTGCGTCTTCGCAAAGGGCACAGCACCGAACCGGGCCTTCACATGATCGTCTGCTTCGACATCGGCGGCACCGCCATCAAGGGGGCGCTCGCGTCGAGCCCGGAAGACATCCGTCCCTTCCCGCGTCAGCCGACCCCGATCCACGATTTCGACGCCTTCGTCGCAACGCTCGCCTCCGTCATAGCGGAGGCCGAAGCGCTCGCCGGAGAGCGCCCCGCCTGTATCGCGATCTCGATCGCCGGCGTCATCGATCCCGACACGGCGAATGCCGTTGTCGCCAACATTCCCTGCATCCACGGTCGTCCGCTGCAGGCCGATCTGGAGACGGCCCTGGGCCTGCCGGTCATCGTTGCCAATGATGCCGACTGTTTCGTGCTGGCCGAGGCCGGCATTGGTGCCGCCCGCGGCCACCGCGTCGTCTTCGGCGTCATCCTCGGCACCGGCGTGGGCGGCGGCCTCGTGATCGACGGCAAGCTGATCAACGAGAGCGGCTTTGCCGGCGAATGGGGCCATGGGCCGGTCCAGCCGACCGAAGCCGGCACGCCTCCGATCCACGTGCCACGCTTCCAGTGCGGCTGCGGCCAGATCGGCTGCATCGACGCGATCTGCAGCGCGAGGGGTCTCGAAAAGCTGCACAAGCACATCCACGCCGAACAACTGACCAGCGAAGACATCATCGCCAACTGGCAGAAGGGCGATGCCAAGGCCGAACGCACTGTAGACGTCTATGTCGATATCCTCACCGATGCCCTGTCGATGGTCGTCAACGTGACAGGCACGACGATATTGCCCGTCGGCGGCGGCCTCTCCAATGTCCCGGAACTGTTGACGCGGATTGATACGGCTCTGCGGTCACGCATCCTGCGCAAGTTCCAACAGCCGATCGTCGTTCCCGCTGCCTGCCGGGTAGAACCTGGCCTCATCGGGGCCGCAATCCTCGGCCTCGACTTCGCCAGGGATCACCAAGGAGACTGACATGGCCGCAGACATGCTGGTGAAACTCTACGAGCTCCAGGCCGATCCGGACCTCGATCGTCGCATGGCGGCCGAGGGCGTGACGATCCGGCGCGCGCTCGTGCCCGAGCTTTCCGGGATTGTGGCCTGGATCGAGCCGCGTTTCGGTGCCGGCTGGGCATCCGAAGCCACGGCTGCGATCATGCGCCAGCCCGTCACCTGCTGGATTGCCCATGAGGGCGAGACGCTGCTCGGCTTTGCCTGTCACGAGGCGACAATGAAGGGTTTCTTCGGCCCGACCGGCGTGGATGAGAATGCCCGCGGCCGGGGCATCGGCCACGCGCTACTCATCCGGACGCTCCTCGACATGCGAGACCAGGGCTATGGCTATGCGATTATCGGCGGTGCTGGCCCCATGGGCTTTTACGAAAAGAGCGTCGGTGCCATCGCCATCCCCGGCTCCTCGCCCGGCATCTACAAGGGCATGCTGCCGCTTGCCGCACCGTCGGGCATGGCGGACTGAGAAACTTCAGCCGAGTTCCAGTGTGGTGATCGCATAGACGCCTGTCTTCTGCACGGACGGCGGTTCGCCCCGATACATGCGCGACGTCTGGAACCCCCGTTTGAAGCCGAGACGGCCGAGCAGGTAGCGAAAGCCTTCCTGGTATTCCGGCACATCCAGATGCACCTCCTCGCCCTTGAGGTTTGCGAGACAGATCTTCAGCAGATCCTCGGCGGTCCGACCATCCATGGCAAACAGCGGGCCGATCTTGTAGCCACCAAGGCAGGGTCGCATCACGGCATAACCGGCCACCACACCCTGCCGGCGGCAGAGGAAGGCACGACGCGGCGGCTTCAGCCAGTCGGACAGCAAGTCTTCTCTCGGCGCAGGAAAGAACGCCCGATCGAGCGCAAGGATCTCGGCGAGATCACCCTCGGTGATCGCCTCACAGCGGGTGAAGCTCGCAGGCAGAGCCGGCATGCGCTCGATGCTCCACCGCACTGTGTCATAGGCGGGCACAAAACCCATGCGGCCATAATTCGCCTGCTGCTCGACAACCCCGTCGAGGCCGATGACACGATCAGCGAGATGCGCCATTCCGGCCTCCCAGACCCGCCGTCCGAGCCCCCTGCCCCGAAAGTCCGGATGGCAGATATAGAGCCCGATGAAGCCGAAGCCATCCCCGTAACGTATCGCGGAAATCCCTGCAGCAAGCCGCCCGCCGACGAAACAGCCGAGAAAGCCATCGGGATCGGCGGCACGAAATGCTGCGGCATCGCCATGCCCCGGGTTCCAGCCTTCGAGCGCCGCCCAGCCGACGAGTTCCTCGACTTCGCCAGCCGTCAGGACCCTGAGCTGCACATCCTCGGCCACGCTCATACGCCCATGGCAGCGGGAGAGAAACGAGCGAGATCGCCGTGATAGGTCTTGGAGACGGGCGTCGCATAGGCGCCACGTTTGGCAGTCGACAAGCCCTGCGCAACCAGGCTTTCCGCCTGTTTCACGGCTGCCGCCACGCCGTCCACAACTGGCACACCGAACTCCTGGCGGAGTGCTGCCGTCAGATCCGCCATGCCGGCACAGCCGAGTACGATCGCCTCTGCCCTGTCGTCCTTGAGCGCTGCCGATATCTCGCTGCGCAGCCGGTCTCGGGCGTTGGAGTTCGGGTCTTCCAGCGAAAGCACCGGCACATCGGCAGCTCGCACCTTGCAGCGACCGCCCATACCGTAGCGGTGCACAAGATGCTCGACCGGGAGCCGCGAGCGTTCCATGGTGGTGACAACGGAAAAGCGTTGGGCGATAAAGGAAGTCGCCGAAATCGCCGCCTCGCAAATGCCGATGACGGGGATACCAGCCAGCGCGCGTGCGGCATCCAGCCCGGTATCGTCGAAGCAGGCAATCACGATCGCATCTGCCCCTTCGCGTTCGGCCTTGGCGATTTCCACCAGCAGGCCAGGCACCGCGAAGACCTCGTCATAATAGCCCTCGATCGAAACAGGCCCCATGGACGAGGTGATCGCCAGGATTTCGGTTCCGGTATGAGCGACCCGCCGCGCGGCATCGGCGATGGTCGCAGTCATGCTGGCAGTTGTATTCGGATTGATGACGGCAATTTTCATACGACTACGCCCGCCCCCGACGGCGGTTCATGGCCATGATGAGCCCAAGCGTTCCCGCAATCACCAGGAAGGAGAAGAGCGTGGTCACAGTGCCGAGCGCATAAAGCACCGGCGTCGTGACATTGGTCGTCATGCCGTAGATCTCGAGCGGCAGCGTGTTGTAGGTGCCGGACGTCATCAGCGTGCGGGCGAATTCGTCATAGGAAAGCGTGAAGCCGAAGAGCCCGACACCGATCAAAGGCGGCGCGATCATCGGCAACACGACATGCCGGAAGGTCTGCCAGGACGAAGCGCCAAGGTCGCGTGCGGCCTCCTCATAGGCAGGCGAGAAGCGGTTGAAGATGGCGAACATAATCAGCACACCGAAGGGTAGCGTCCAGGTCAGATGCGCGCCGAAGCCCGAGGAATACCAGGCCGGCTGGAAACCAAGCTGGCTGAACAAGACGCCGATGCCGAGCGAAATGATGATCGAGGGCACGACGAGGCTGGCGACCGAGAGGTAGAAGAGCGCCGTCGAGCCGACAAACTTGCGGCGGAAGGCAAGGCCCGCCAGCAGCGATACCACCACCGTCACCACCATGACCATGATGCCGAGCGCAAACGAGCGCCGGAACGAACCGCCGAAATCGCCCACCGCCTGCTGCTCGAAGAGATTGCCGAACCAGTGGAACGACACGCCGTTGAGCGGGAAGGTCAGCCCCCCGTTCGGCCCCTGGAAGGAGAGGATCAGGATCGCCGAGAGCGGGCCGTAAAGGAAGAGAACGAACAGAGCGAAGAAGGCGGCGAGAACGTAAAACTCGCGCGGGCGCTTGTCGGAATGCATCTCAGAGCTCCTTCCGGATATCGACGACGCGCAGGATCGCGGCGACCATCAGGAGAACCAGCGCCAAAAGCACCACGGCATTGGCGGCAGCGGCCGGATATTGGAGCAGCGACATCTGGTTCTTCATCATCAGCGCAACCGAGGCGCTCTGCCCGCCGGACATGACCTGCACGGTGGAAAAATCGGCCATCACAAGCGTCACCACAAAGATCGTGCCGATCGCCATGCCGGGTTTCGACAAGGGGATGATGACATTGGTCAGGATCTGCCAGCCGCTGGCACCTGCATCGCGCGCAGCTTCAAGCAGCGAGCGGTCGATGCGCATCATCGTGTTGAAAATCGGGGTGACCATGAACAGCGTGTAGAGATGCACCATGGCGAGCACAACGGCGAAATCGGAATAAAGCAGCCATTCGATCGGCTGCGGCACGATGCCGGCATTGACCAGCGCCGTATTGATCAACCCGTTGCGCCCGAGCACCGGGATCCAGGAGATCATGCGGATGATGTTGGATGTGAGAAACGGCACGGTGCAGACAAGGAAAAGGACGCTCTGCATGGCGGAGGTCCGCACATGAAAAGCCAGGAAATAAGCGACCCAGAAGCCGACGAAGAGCGTAATCGCCCAGACGATGAAGGCGAATTTCAACGTGTTGAAATAGATCTTCCAGGTGACCCAGGAGCCGAGTGTCTCGGTATAGTTGAAGGTGACGAAGTCGGGATACATCTGGGCGAAATCATAGTCCCAGAAAGAAACCGTACCGATCATCAGGATCGGCAGCAGCAGGAACGCGCCGAGAATCAGCATGAGCGGCGTCGCCTGCAGATAGGAGACGAGCCTAAGCGGCACACGGATGACGCGTTTCGGCTTCGGCTCGCCGACACCCAGAAATCGCACTTCCACCATGATGTTAGGTCTCCTGTCGCTTCGAAAAGAGCGGACCGGGAAGGTTGCCCCTCATCCGGCTGCCGCCACCTTCTCCCCGCAGGCGGGGAGAAGGCACTTG
>CALSAF010000226.1:0-6283 GCA_943372805.1 Rhizobium sp. Q54 | reverse complement strand
ACGGCAATTCCGGTCAATTGGCCGCAAGGCTGGGCCAGAATCTGCCACATTGGTGGAGAACGGGCGCGCATCACGTCCGCGATGGCAGGCCGTTCGGCAGTAACGGTTGCGTGGGATGCACCGACATGGGAGGCTGCGTGACCTTGCCCGCCCTGAGACGACCATGACACGCTTCCTCACCCGCATTGCCATCAGCATCGTGATCGGCTGGATGATCGGCGTTGAGGCAGCATTTGCGTTTGGTCCGGAAGGCAACCTGACCCCGATGCTCTACATCTTCGTCAGCGTGCCGCTGACCTATCTAGGCTCATTCCTGATCGTGCCTCTGCTCAGCGGCTGGCTCGATCGGCTGCGCTGACAGAATCAGCTCCAGCCGCCGCCATAGGTGCGGTAGAAGATGTGCTTGCCGATCTTCTCCACCCGCTTCATCGTCGGCCCCCAGGCCGGGCTGACATAGGTTGCGTGGTAGTGGGTCGCGGAGCCGACGTCCTTGAACCAGATCTTTCCGGCAGTAACCGCCATGGCGATCTCCTTGGCGATCTTCCAGTGGCGCGGCGAGGCGATGATATCCGGGATGCGATCACAGGCGAAGGAGAACTGGCAGCGATTGCGCCAGTCCTCGTTCTGGTAGACGACGCCGCAGATCGTGTCCGGATAATGGGGGTTTCGCACCCGATTGAGGATCACCTGGGCGACAGCCGCCTGCCCCTTTACCGATTCACCCCGGGCCTCGAAATAGATGCCCTCCGCCAGGCACTTCTGCTCCTTGTCGGCGAAGACGCCGGCCGGCAGCGGCGTGGCGGCCCAGGCGTGATCCTGCGGGTCGATCTTGGGAATGAAGCGCCCCTGGTCTTCCTGTTTGTCGGCCAGGATGCTGTCGAAGGGTGAAACACTCGCATAGTCGGGTGGTGGCGGTGCATAGGCGGTCGCCAGGACGTCCGGCACGGGGTTGGTAACGAGGCCGGCGATCATCGCTGGCAGCGCCGGATCGACCGGCGGCTTTTCGCGTTTGAAATAGAAGCTCGCGAGTTCCACGGGCTTGGCCTTGTCTTCCTCAGGCACAAAGACCGAAGGCGTCTTCAGTTCCGGCTCCAGCAGCGAGCTCGAACGCTGGAGAATGGACCCCGCCGAGAAGGCACGCGGTGGCAGCATCTGTTCCACGGCGACCACCCGGCCCTTTTTCTGGTCGCGGGTGACCCGCATCTCGTCCGGCAACGAATCGGGATCCGCCTTGCCGCCGTCGAAGGCAATTCGACGACCGTCGGGTAGGATCAAGCCAGCTCCACCGGACAGCGCCTCGGAGCTCTCCTCTGCGGCAAATGCCAGATTGGCCTCGTGGATCGAGCCAGCCGGCGTTGCGGTCATCACCATACGCCAGTTGCTGGTTCCCCGGTCGAGACCGGTCAGCAGACCGGCCATGTCCGCCTGGGCGGCGACCGTGGGAAAGATCAGCCAGGAAGCAAGGCCGAAGACCAGGGGGGAGGTCCAGTTCTCCAGCCGGGAGAGGACCGTCTTCGAAGAACGAAACTTGGGACGCAAGGTCACACTCCAACACACGCTGACAGAGGTCCGACGCTTCGAACCCAAACAGGATTACATTAGAGGAATATCTCTCGTTAACCTTGATGCTTGGTTAATGCGGGATCACAGGTTCGGGAGCGGCGCGCGGCAAAAGCACAAGACCGCCGGCCATGCCGACGGTCTTGCAGCGGTCCATCCGCGCGCGAGGCCGGTCAGATGATGACGTGCGAACCCAGTTCGATGACACGATTGGCCGGCAGGCGGAAGTAATCCGATGGATCGGCGGCGGTCTCTGCAAGGGCGATGTAAAGCCGATCCTGCCAATGTGGCATGCCCATGCCCGCTCCCGCGACCAATTTGCGCCGTCCCAGATAGAAGGAGGTCGACATGATGTCGAACTTCAAGCCGCCACGGCGCAGGCTGGCAAGCGTCTTGGAGACGTTCTGCGTCTCCATGAAGCCGAAGCGGATCTGAACGCGCGAAAAGCGCTCCGACAACTCCTCGACCTCGAAACGATCCTGTTCGGCGATCCGCGGACGACCGAGGGTGCGGATCGTCAGGATGATGTTGCGCTCGTGGATGACGTGATTGTGCTTGAGGTTGTGCATCAGCGCCGCCGGCGCCCGGGTCGGGTCGCTGGTCAGAAAGATCGCCGTCCCGGTCACACAGGCCGGGGCATGCTCGCCCTTCTTCTCGATCATGGCGATGAAGTCTTCGAGCGGGATGTCGTCACGGCGCGTCTTCTGGAAGAGGATCGCGGTGCCACGACGCCAGGTCCACATCACCACCGTGAAGGCGGCCGCGAAGAGAACCGGGATGTATCCGCCGTCATGGATCTTCAAGAGATTTGCCCCGAGGAAGACCAGTTCCAGAAGCAAGAGCGGCGTGAGGACGGCGAGTGCCAGCGGCAGGCTCCAGTTCCACTTCTTGCGGACGAATTCGAAGGCCATGATCGTGGTCACGACCATCGCACCGGTAACGGAGATGCCATAGGCGGTGGCCAGCGCTTCCGAGCTTTGGAACAGAAGCACGAGCGACAGGACGCCGACGAGCAACAGGGTGTTGACCGACGGCAGGTAGATCTGGCCGGTCTGGGTCTCCGAGGTGAAGAGGATCTGCATGCGCGGCAGGAAGCCGAGATGGATGGCCTGACGCACCAGCGAGAATGCACCTGTGATGACCGCCTGGCTGGCGATGATCGTCGCGAATGTTGCGAGAATGACGATCGGCAGAAGGGCCCAGGACGGGAACATCAGGAAGAATGGGTCCGAAATGGCGCTGGGATCATGGAGAACGAGAGCTCCCTGACCGAGATAGTTCAGAACCAGCGCAGGAAATACCAGAAAAAACCAGGCGAGCTGAATCGGTTTGCGACCGAAATGGCCCAGATCCGCATAGAGCGCCTCGGCGCCCGTGACCGTGAGAAACACGGCACCGAGCACGACGATGCCGAGAAAGCCTTCGCGCAACATGAAGGTGACAGCATACCACGGATTGAAGGCGGCGAAGATGCCCATGTCGTCGAAGATATGATAGATCCCACCCGCCGCCATGACGAGGAACCAGATCGCCGTGATCGGCCCAAATAGGCGTGCGACAGCGCCTGTGCCACGCGACTGCACGGCAAAGAGCCCGATCAGGATGGCGAGCGAAATCGGCACGATGAAATCGGCCATGTCGGGCGCGACCAGCTTCAGGCCTTCGACGGCTGACAACACCGACAAGGCCGGCGTGATCATGGAATCGCCGAGAAACAGCGCCGCACCGATGAGGCCGAGCACCATCAGGATCGGTCCATGGCCGTTGGCGGTTTTCGACAGAAGCGCGAGCAGCGACAGCGTGCCGCCTTCCCCGTCATTGTCAGCGCGCAGCAGGAACAAGACATATTTCAGCGTCACGATGATGGTCAGAGACCAGATCATCAGCGAGATCAGGCCGATGATCTCAATGCGGGTGATGCCGTCAATGCCGATCGGCTTCAGGGCCTCGCGAAAGGCATAGAGCGGGCTGGTGCCGATGTCGCCATAGACGACACCGACGGAACCGAGCGCCAGAAGAAATAGACTGCGGGCATCCTTCGGACCAGCCACGGGCTGGTGATCGATCTGTTGCATGAAACTACAGGCTCTTCAGAGCCAGCCTTTCCAACGGAAAAACAAGAAGGGGATGATGGCGGACAAGAGCATGGCGACGAGCGCCAGCGGATATCCGATTGTCCATCCGAGTTCCGGCATGAATTGAAAGTTCATGCCATAGATCGACGCGACAAGGGTCGGGGGCAGGAAGACCACCGAAGCAATCGAGAAGATCTTGATGATGGCATTCTGCTCGACATTGATCAGGCCGAGCGAGGCATCGAGCATGAAGGTGATGTTGTTGCCGACAAAGGCGGTATGTTCGCCGAGCGACTGGATGTCGCGCGCGACGATGGTACAGAGTTCAGCGGCTTCTTCCTCTCGCCGGACAACCGACTGGGACTGGAGGAATATGACAAGACGCGACAGCGACACGAGACTGTCGCGCAGCTTGCTGATCAGCTGATGATGGCTGGCGATATCGAGCAGCTTGTCCTCGAGGAAACGCGGCGGCCGACGCTTGGCCGCCTTGCGATTGACGAAGATGGTGATCGATAGCGAGTCGAGGCGCGAGACCACCGTCTCCAGGATTTCCGCCGTCCGATCGACCACGGTCTCCAGCAGATGTCCGAGCAGCTTGGCACCCGTATCGCACTGACCATTGAGGCGCAGTAGATTGGCGCTGAACAGCGCGAACGCCTTCGGCTCGGCATAGCGAATGGTGATCAGGCGGCCGCGATAGAGGATGAAGGCGACATCCGTCAGCAGCGGATGGCTGGAATCCGCGCGGTAGATCAGCGAGGCCGTCATGTAGATCGCCTCGTTCTCGACATAGAGGCGGCTTGATGGTTCGATGTCCTTCAGTTCCTCCGGTGTCGGAAGCTGAATACCGATGCAGCTCTCGACGAAGCGCTCTTCATCGCGGTTCGGCTTGATCAGGTCGATCCAGATGATGTCTTCGGGGAATTGGCCGGTTTGCGGCTCGGTGCCGATGATCTCGGCACTTCCGTCTCGTCGATAGGCCCTTATCAAGGACTGGTCACCTTCATGGCACGCCGCGCGGTTTGAGCTTCGCACACAATCATAGTCCTGAACTGAAAGCCAAAGCAATTGCTGCAGTACAGCAGTGCATCGTTTGCACACCTAAACGGAGAGACCCTCCGGGCGAACATCACTCAAAGACGATCACCGGGGCTGCGCGACCGGAGCGGGCCTTGACCTGTTCCCAGACCTTTGTCGCGATGTCGCGATAGATCTTCGCCTGCGGCCCATCGGGCTCGCTGACCACCACAGGCGTTCCGGCGTCCGAGGTCTCCCGGATGGAGATCGTCAGCGGCACTTCGCCGAGGAAGGGCACGCCGATCTTTTCGGCCTCCGCCTTTGCGCCGCCATGACCGAAGATATCGTAGCGATTGCCCGTATCGGGGGCGATGAAATAGCTCATGTTCTCGACGATGCCGAGCACGGGGACTTCGACCTTGTTGAACATGTTCAACCCCTTGCGGGCGTCGATCAGGGCAAGGTCCTGCGGTGTGGAGACGATGACGGCGCCTGAAAGAGGCACCTGCTGCGCCATGGTGAGCTGTGCATCGCCCGTGCCCGGCGGCATGTCGACAACCAGCACGTCGAGATCGCCCCAGGCGACCTCGCGCAGCATCTGCATCAGCGCCGACTGGACCATCGGGCCGCGCCAGATCATCGCCGTGCCCTCGTCGACCAGGAAGCCCATCGACATGACCTTCATGCCGTAATTTTCCATTGGCACGATGATCCGGTTTTCGATCTGTTGCGGACGTCCTGAAATGCCGAGGAGCCGGGGCATGGAAGGACCATAGACATCAGCGTCGAGGATACCGACGCGCAAACCGTTTGCCTTGAGTGCCAGAGCCAGATTGACCGCGGTTGTCGACTTGCCAACACCGCCCTTGCCGGAGGCGACCGCAATGATCGCGCCGATGCCGGGAACGCCAGCCTTCGTGCGCTGCGGGCCGCTCGGTGCGGGACCATGGCTGTGTGCGTGGCCGTGTCCCTGGGATGGCGCTGGAGGCTGTGGACGCGGCGGCGGAGCGGAGCCCTGCTTGCGTTCTGCGGTGAGGCTGACCACGGCACCCTGGACGCCGGGCAGCGCCTTGACCGTTCGTTCCGCTGCCTGGCGCAGCGGTTCCAGCTCCTGGGCTCGCTCCGCCGGCACATTGATGGAGAAATAGACCTTGCCATCGGAGATGAAGACATCGGACACCATGCCGCGATCGACGATATTCCCGTCGAGATCCGGTCCCCGGATCCCCTTCAGCGCCTCAACCACCCTGTCACGCGACAATTCGGTCATATCGTTCTTCTTTCCGCTCGGACTTGCACTCTTGCGGACTGAGATAATGGAGCGGGACGACTTCGCCAACAGCAAATGCAAAAGCGGAGGTGCGACCATTGCGGCAAAAAACAGACAAGCCGCCGACGGAGAGCACCCCCGCGGCGGCTTGTCTGGCTGCACCCGTAGACGGGCGTCATGCAAAGTCCCCTCTGGACTGCTCCAAGAAATGCAGGAAGCGTGCCAGATCGAAATTCACTGCAGCAGGTGAGGAAGAGCGGCGCGCTTGCTGAAAAAGGCCTGACGAAGTGCTGCACGATGCCGGGAAACTAGGCGACCTCAAGGCTCGGCGCACAAAAATGTACCAGCCTTTACCCTT
>CALSAF010000225.1:0-6290 GCA_943372805.1 Rhizobium sp. Q54 | reverse complement strand
AGAGCAGTCGAATAGGCACAATGCGTCCTGAAACTACTCTGGACGCGAGGTTGCGTGACAGATAAGAGGGGGGTCGAATGATGTCAACGGCGCAGGCCAGTCCCAAATCCCCTCGATCGCCGGGCATCTGACAATATTTTGCCCGATTCGAACGGTCTTGAAACGGTTCACCATCCGAAAGGTCTTTCATGCTTCGCCTCAATAAAATCGTGCTTGCCGCCTGCGTTTCCCTCTCGGCCCTCTATGGTGCGGCTTCCGCGCAGGATGCGACCGTGGTCGCCAAGGTGGGTGATCTGGAAATCACCCAGTCTGAACTCGATCTGGCAATCGCCAATCTCGACCCGCAGCTGGCCCAGCTTCCCGACGAGCAGAAGAAGGTCGCGGCCCTTTCCGGCGCCATCGACGTGAAGCTCCTCGCCGCTAATGCGACTGCCGAGGGTTTGCAGGACGATGCCGACTACAAGCGCCGCATGGCCTTCATCGCCGAGCGCGAACTGCACAACGCCTTCTTCAAGAAGAACGTTGTCGATGCCGTGACCGAAGACGAGGTCAAGGCGCGCTACGAGAAGGAAGTCGCAGCGCTTCCGAAGCAGGAAGAGGTGCGCGCCCGCCACATTCTGGTGAAGACCGAGGAAGAGGCCAAGCAGATCATCGCTGATCTCGACGCTGGCAAGGACTTCATCGAGATCGCCAAGGAAAAGTCGACCGATCCGAACAAGACCGAAGGTGGTGATCTCGGCTACTTCACCAAGGGCCGTATGGTGCCCGAATTCGAAGAGGCGGCCTTCGCGCTCGAAAAGGGTGCCTATACCAAGACCCCGGTGAAGACCCAGTTTGGCTTCCATGTCATCCTTCTCGAAGACAAGCGCGACGCGCCGCCGCCTGCTTTTGAAGCCGTCGAGCAGCAGGTTCGCCAGCTGGTGATGCGTGATAAGTATCTCGCCATCATCGAAAAGGCGAAGAGCGAGCAGAAGATCGAGATCGTCGACGAAGCCCTGCGCAAGGGCTACGAAGAGGCCAACAAGGCAGAGCAGCAGTAAGCTCTTCCTCGCATTGTCGTTTTTCCCAAGGCCCGCAGTTTGCGGGCCTTCCATTACGGGCCGTTCCCATGTCTTCCAACATTTCTCCCCTCGCTCCGAAAACCTATGCCGACATGCCTGTGATCCGCGGTGCGCGGATGGCAACCGCTGCAGCGGGCATCAAATACAAGAACCGCACCGACGTGCTTTTGATGGCCTTCGATGAGCCAGCTGCGGTCGCAGGCGTGTTCACCAAGTCGAAGTGCCCGTCTGCGCCGGTCGACTTCTGCCGTCAGAACCTGCCGCATGGCGTGGCGCGCGGTGTCGTGGTGAATTCGGGCAATGCCAACGCGTTTACGGGCGTGAAGGGCAAGGCGGCGACGCAGCTCACGGCCAAGTCCGCAGCAGCGGCTCTGGGCTGCGGGGAAAACGAGATCTATCTCGCGTCCACCGGTGTCATCGGCGAGCCGCTTGATGCGACCAAATTTTCCGGCGTGCTCGACCAGATGGCGAAGGACGCGACCGGTGACTTCTGGTTCGAGGCTGCCAAGGCGATCATGACCACGGATACCTATCCGAAGGTCGCCACGCGCAGCGCCATGATCGATGGCGTGACCGTCACGATCAACGGGATCGCCAAGGGTGCCGGCATGATCGCGCCCGATATGGCGACGATGCTGTCCTTCGTGGTGACGGATGCCAATATCGCACCGGCTGCCCTGCAGGGGCTGCTTTCGGCGGGCGTCGAGCCGAGCTTCAATGCGATCACCGTCGACAGCGACACCTCGACCTCTGACACGCTGATGCTGTTTGCGACGGGTGCGGCGGCGGCCGACGGCCAGGCGAAGATCGACGTTGCCGATGATGTGCGGCTTGAGGGTTTCAAGGCGGCGCTCAACGACCTTCTCAAGGATCTCGCGCTGCAAGTCGTGCGCGATGGTGAAGGCGCGCGCAAGATGGTGGAGATCACGGTCAAGGGTGCGGAAAGCGATCTCGCGGCGAAGAAGATCGCGCTGTCTATCGCGAACTCTCCCCTGGTGAAGACCGCCGTTGCCGGCGAAGACGCGAACTGGGGTCGTATCGTCATGGCCGTCGGCAAGTCCGGCGAGATGGCCGATCGTGATCGGTTGGCAATCTGGTTTGGTGATGTGCGCGTAGCAGTCAATGGCGAACGCGATCCGGCCTATTCGGAAGAGGCAACCACGGCCGTGATGGAAAGGGAAGACATTCCCGTGACCGTCGATATCGGTCTTGGCTCCGGGTCCGCGACCGTGTGGACTTGCGATCTCACCAAGGAATATGTCGCCATCAATGGCGACTATCGGAGCTGACGTCTGAATGCATGCAATGGTAAGTGACCCCAACCTGCCGCTCGTACGGCGTCTCGAAGCGGTGGGTTTTCGCGCCTGGCCGGCGAGCAGCGTCGTCTATGATGGGAGCTGGCAGGTGCGCCTCACCGGCGGGCATCCTGGCAAGCGGCTCAACTGCATCGTGCCGCTGGATCCTTCGGACAGTCGCGATATCGCCATGCGTCTGGACAAGGCCGGAGAGCGCTTTGCGGCGCATGACCGGCCGCTCCTGGTCCGTCAGACACCGCTTTCGCCGAAGCCACTGATCGATTTCCTGATCGCTGAGGGCTGGGAGCGTTTTGATGAAGTCGTGACGATGACCGCCGATCTCGGATCGATGACGTTCCCGGACACGATGGATCATCTGCCGACGCAGGATATCGGGCGTTATGTCGACGCCGATATCGCCGTGCATGGCAGCGATCCGGCGCTCAAGCCGGCGCTTGCCGCGATCATCACGGGCATCAAGCCGCCGTGCGGCCTGTTCGTCATCGAAGATGCCGCCGAGGGGCCGCTTGCGGCCGCGCTTTGCGTGCAGGACAATGATCTGAGCGGCATCCTGTCGCTTGCCGTCAGGGCGGATCGCCGCCGGCAGGGGCTCGGCGTCGAGATCCTGAGTTCGGCGCTACGCTGGGCACGGATGCGCGGCGCGCGGACTGCCTGGCTGCAGGTCGTCTCCGACAATTCGGCGGCACTGTCGCTCTACCGCAAGCTGGGCTTCGAGGAAGCCTATCGCTACGCCTATTGGCGAAAGGCATCTGCATGACCGAGGTCAAGAAGCCGATCCTGCTCGTCGCCGCCTGTGCGCTCGTGGATACCGACAACCGCATCCTGCTTGCACAACGGCCGGAGGGGAAGTCTTTGGCCGGCCTCTGGGAATTTCCCGGCGGAAAGGTCGAGACCGGCGAGACCCCGGAGGAGACACTGGTGCGCGAGCTCGAGGAAGAGCTGGGCGTGACGACCAAGGTCGCCTGCCTGGCGCCGCTGACCTTTGCCAGCCATACCTACGAGACGTTCCATCTTCTGATGCCGCTCTATATCTGCCGGCGATACGAAGGCATTCCCCAGGGACGGGAAGGCCAGGCGATCAAATGGGTCAGGGCAAAGGCGCTGCGTGACTATCCCATGCCGCCGGCCGATGAGCCGCTCATTCCCTTCCTGCAGGACCTTCTGTGAGAAATCGCTCATTCGAGCGGTGTCGTTAATCAAAAGTTTATACCCCGCGCCGCACAATACGATCTGTTCATGCGTCGGATACGTGTGTGGAGCGTGATATGGTAAACGAGGATTTCTGGAAGGCCGCACGGTCCCGAGAGCGGTCTTCGATCAAGACGGGCAGGACGGGAGTCCTGAACATCGCCCTGCTGTTTGGAACGGCGGCGATCGCGCTGTCGCTCATCTTGACGCCGATGCTTGCCTCCAAGACAGACCGTAAGACCCTGGCTTTCCAGCCAGATGAGTTCGACATGATCACCACCGGTTCGATCCCCAAGGACGATAGCGGCAAGCGGTATACCATCCGCCGCAGCGTCCTGCAGGAAACGCCGGGTTCCGTCTGCATCATAGACGGCTACGGCTCCGGCCAGGCCTGTTAACGTCAATCTAGGCCGGGGCGGGGGCAACCATCTCGGATCCAGACTTCCAGGAGCGAGAATGCGTCTTTTCCGTCAGATGATGTCCGACCTTCGTGGTGCCACGGCCATTGAATATGGTTTGATAGCCGCGCTGGTGAGCGTGGCACTGATCAGCGGTTACGGCGCGATCACGGGCTCCTTGCTCAATACGTTCAACACCGTGGAAACCCACATCACGAGCGCCGACGACTGAGCGATCCCATCGTCTCGGTCACTTGTTCTGCCTGGTCGGGTCGAGGGCGTCTGCCAGGCGCATCTTCGCCGAGCCGGGCTTCAGCGGTTTCTGCTGGCTTTCATGCGGCGCCCATCCAGAGATGAAAATGATCGAGAAGGTGGCGCGGATGCGTCCATCCGGATCGCCAAACCGTTCGGCATAAAGTTCGGCCGCGCGCAGGAAAAACCGGCGTGACACGGGGCGGCGGCTTCTCCCCTTCAGCGGGTTGGCCATGCCCATCGCCTTCAGGTCGCGCATCAATGCGAAGACGTGATCATAGCGAACCGTGAAGCTTTCCTCGTCGATGACGGGAAGGGCGAAGCCGGCGCGCTGGAGCAGGGAGCCGATGTCCCGGATATCGGCGAAGGGCACGACACGCGGGCTGGCACCTCCATAGATTTCGGTTTCAGCCGCCAGCAGGACCTCCCGCAGTTCAGACAGCGTACCGGCACCGGGAATGGCGGCGAGCAACAGGCCGTCCGGCTTCAGGGCGCGGCGCATCTGGATCAGCATGCCGGGCGTGTCGTTGGTCAGATGCAGTGACAGCGGCGAGAGGATGAGGTTGACGGATTGCGGTTCGAGGGGAACGCTTTCGTAGCCAGAAGCAAGGACAGGCCGTTCGTCATCGCCAAAGGCGGCATCCGTCTCGATGCGCCGCAGCCTCTCGATCTTGCCTGTGGCCAATGCCGCCCTGGCAGTCAGGCCGGTTCCTCCGAATAGTTCGACCGCCTCCTCGAAGCGCCGTTCGACCAGAGCCAGACGGTCGGCAAGCTCGCGCGCCGTGAGTTCCAGAAGGAAGTCGCTGCCGGCAGCATTGCGGGCAAGCGCGCGGGCGCGGTTTCTGGCGATCAGGGCTTCGTCGAACAAGTCGTTCATGGCGGCATTCCTGGTTCGGGGCCTGGTTCGGGGCCTAGTTCGGGGCCTAGTTCGGGGCCTAGTTCGTGGCCTGGTTTCCGGCCTTGTTTCGGGCATTGCGGAAAGCCCAGCAGGGCGTAAACTCAATGCATGTGGGCTCACTTAGTGCAGAAAAGCGCGTCCGTCAGCCGGTATCATGCCGGAATGGTGCTGCGTGGGCTTTTTCATCTGGTCTATCCGCCAGCCTGCGCCCATTGCCATGCCCGCATTGCCAGCCACCACGCGCTCTGCGCCCGCTGCTGGGGAGAGATTCGGCTGATCGAGAGGCCCTACTGCCTCATTCTCGGCCTGCCCTTTGCGCATGATCCAGGGGAGGGAATGGTGTCGCCACAGGCGATCTCCAAGCCGCCGGTGTTCGACCGATTGCGGTCCGTTGCGCTTCACGAGGGGATAGCGCGGCATCTGGTGCATGACCTCAAATATCGCGACCGGGTGGATCTGGCGCCGATGATGGCCGGCTGGATGGTGCGCGCCGCCTCCGAGGAGGTTGCGGCGGCGGATGCGATCGTTGCGGTGCCGCTGCACCGGTTGCGGATGTTCCGACGGATGTTCAACCAGTCGGCTGAACTGGCGCGTCATGTGTCGCGGCAATCCGGCAGGCCGTTTCTTGCAGAGGCGCTGGTGCGGCGTAAGCGGACGCAGCAACAGGTGGGCCTGACGGCGAACCAGCGGTCGCTGAATGTCCGCGGCGCCTTCTCTGTGCCGGAGGGATGTGAGGATCTCGTTTTCGGCAAGCGGCTGGTGCTCATCGACGACGTCTATACGACGGGGGCGACGGTGGGTGCGGCGGCCACTGCCCTGAAAAAGGCAGGGGCAGCGGATGTCACTGTTTTGACCTTTGCAAGGGCTCTCGCCGGGCCTATATGAGGGGTCCAATCCTTAGTCCACCGACGCTTTCCGGCGGAGACCCCATGACTGACGTCACAATCTATACACGGCAATTCTGCGGCTACTGTGCCAGCGCCAAGGCGCTGCTCGACAAGAAGGGTGTGACCTATGTCGAGCACGACGCCACCGGCAAGCCTGATTTGCGCGAGGAAATGATCGCGAAATCCGGTCGCAACACCTTCCCGCAGATCTTCATCGGCAGCCAGCATGTCGGCGGTTGCGATGATCTGCATGCGCTCGACCGGGCCGGCAAGCTCGATCCGCTTCTCGC
>CALSAF010000224.1:0-6329 GCA_943372805.1 Rhizobium sp. Q54 | reverse complement strand
GATGCCGCCGAGATCGGCACCGGCTTCCGGCGCGCAATCACCAACATCCGGTCACAGGGCAATGTTGCCCGTCTCGACCTGGCACTCGACAGGCAACCGGTCTTTATCGGCCTGTCGCAGGAGGCGCTTCGGGGTCGGCTGGTCATCGCCCGTTCGATGGACCATGTCGAGGCCGCCTTCAATGCGTCGAAATACGCCGAATTCCACGATGACCCGGCCATGGAGGTGATGGTACCCAGCCTCGCTCAGCCCTCCCTCGCGCCAAAGGGCGCGGCAACCCTGTCCGCGCTGATCCCCTTTGTTCCCTATGCGGCAAAGGGCGGATGGGACGATCAGAGAGCAAGACTTCAGGCCGCCATCCTGTCCGTGCTGGAGAGCCATGCACCCGGGATCACGGCAACGGTGAAAGGCGCAAGGCTGATGCTGCCGCCGGATATCGAGGCTTCGTATCACCTGCCCGGAGGCCATTGGCATCATGGCGAGTTGCAGGCGGATCAGCTTCTCGTCAACCGACCGGTCCATGCCGCCTCACGTTACGCAACACCGTTGCAGGGCCTTTTCCTTGCCAGTGCAGGCTCGCATCCCGGCGGCGGCATATCTGGCCTGCCGGGACTGCTCGCGGCACGCCAAATTCTTTCTGGAGGCAGATGATGACGCTCACCCCTGCCCTGCGCCGTGCCGGACAAGACCATATCGCCACGCCACGGCTCGAAACACCGTTCCATCCCAGGCTGCAGGCACTTTCGACCACGAATGACTGGTACACTTGGGCGGGCTACAAGGCGCCGCACTCGGTCTTCGACGAGGAGCTCGAGTATTTCGCGATCCGGTCCACTGCCGCCCTTTTCGATATCTCCCCGATGGTGAAATATCGCATCAGCGGCGGCGACGCCGAGCGCTTTCTCAATCGCGTGACGCTCAGGGATGTCCGCAAGCTGCGCCCGGGCCGCGTGCAATACACGGCCTGGTGCGACGACCACGGCCATGTTCTGGACGATGGCACGCTGTTCCGCCTGGCCGAAACGGATTTCCGTCTTTGCTGCCAGGAACGTCACCTGCCGTGGCTAACCGACAGCGCCGAGGGCTTCAGCGTCACGATCGAGGAGGAAACCGAAACGCTCGCGGCGCTCGCGCTTCAGGGACCGACCAGCTTTTCGGTGCTCGATGCCGCCGGATTTTCGGGCATCGAGACGCTGAAACCGTTCCAGCTTGCCGCATTCATGCATGAGGGCCACGAGATCATCGTATCGCGGACAGGCTTCACCGGCGACCTGGGTTACGAGCTTTTTGCACCAGCCGGCATCGCCCTGTCGCTCTGGGACCGGCTCTGGCAGGCCGGCGAACTCTTCGGCCTTCGGGCGATCGGCTATAACGCCCTCAACCGTGCCCGTATCGAAGCTGGCTTCATCGTCGCCAATGCCGATTTCACCACTGCCGAGACGGCCCTGCGGCCCGATCGCGAACGGATGCCTGACGAAATCGGCCTCGACTGGCTGGTCGATCCCGAAAAGCCGTTCTTCAACGGGCGCGATGCGATCCTGAACGCACGGCAGAAGAAGTCGTTGCGCTACAGCCTCGTCGGGCTTGCAATCGAGGGAAACATCCCGGCAGAACACGCCATCGTCTACCATCGCAAGAGCCGCGAGGCGGGGATTGTCACCGCCGGCATCTGGTCGCCCCTGGCCAAGCGCAATATCGCCATCGCCACGCTGCAGCGGCCCTTCGGCGCGTCCATCGTCGATGACCTCTGGGTCGAGATTTATGCGCTGAAGGAACTGCAATACCAGAAACTGATGAAGCGTGCGAAGATCGTGTCGCGCCCCTTCATCAAGCTGGAGCGGCGAACGGCCACGCCGCCGTTTCGGTTCTGAGGCGAAAGCGATGGACCGCGATCCGGATGGCGAAGCCGCAACCCAATGGCAGACAGTCACGCTGTTGCCGGGCATAGAATGGTCCGGGCGCGCGCGTTATGCTGCAGCCATGTATTTCCACGCGCGCGGCGACATGGATGGGCAGACGCTGGAGGTCTATCGCTACCTCGCGCGCCTCGATGACGAGAATCCCGAAGCTGTTCTGCGGCGCTACCAGATCGGCGCAGACTGGCTCGCCAAGCTGACGGGATCAAGGCTGGACTGACGTCTGCGCCGCCCGTCAGACCAGCGTGCGGATGCGGTCTTCGACCTTGTCATCGGCCAGCGCGACAAAGGCCTCGGGATCATAGGCAAGCCGGATCCTCTCTCCGATCGGGAGGTCATCGGCCCCATAGGTATTGGTCTCGATCATCTGGAGAGGCTGTTCCAGCCCCTCAACCCGCACGGACAGATGTGTCGTCTCGCCGAAATAGGCCCGATCGCTGACGATGCCGTGCAATTCGTGGTCGGCGTGATCGCCGTCCCACAACAGCCGCAGGCGCTCTGGTCTGATCCCGAGGGTGATGCGATCGCCCAGCCTGCCGCCGGATCTCGCCGCCGTCAGCCGCAGCCGTCCGAAGCGTTCGGTGTCCACCCACAGCATATCGCCAACCGTCTCGACGACGCGACCGGGGAGGAAGTTCATGCCGCCGAGGAAATCGGCCGTCAGGCGTGTCAGCGGACGCTGGTAGAGCTCCTTCGGCGTCGCGACCTGCGCGATACGCCCGCCGAACATGACGGCGACCCGATCCGAGAGTGCCAGGGCCTCATATTGGTCATGCGTGACCAGCACAAAGGTGATGCCGACCGCCTTTTGCAACGCGCGCAGTTCGGATTGCATCTCCTCGCGCAGTTTCTTGTCGAGGGCAGACAGCGGTTCGTCGAGCAGCAGCACCTTGGGTCGAAGCACCAGGGCGCGCGCCAGAGCCACCCGCTGTCGCTGGCCTCCCGACAATTCATGGCCACGCCGCTTGCCGAGATCGCCAAGCCGCACCTGCTCAAGCGCTTCGGCCACACGGCGGCGTTCCTCGACCACTCCGAGCTTCAGGCGCTTCAGCCCATAGGAGACGTTCTCCTCGACATTCAGATGCGGAAAGATCGCATAGCTCTGGAAGACCATGTTGGTCGGTCGGCGGTTTGGCGGAACGCCGATCACCGACTGGCCATCGATGCGAATAACGCCGGAACTGGGCGTCTCGAAACCGGCGATGGAGCGCAGCAAGGTGGTCTTGCCGCAGCCCGACGGGCCAAGCAGCGAGAAGAATTCCCCGGGCGCGATGTCGAGCGAGATATCGGTCAGCGCCTTGTAAATCCCGTAGAATTTGTTCACTCCCGAAATCGCGATCATCGGCTTATCAGACATGGGCTGCGGCTCCAGCGGACAGGTGGCGCTCGGCGCGCCGGCGCAAAAGCTCGGCGGCAACAAGCAGGCAGATGGACAAGACAAGCATGATGCTGCCAAGCGCCAGGACGCCCGGCAGCTTGGCAGTGAAACGAAGCTGTCCCCAGATGTAGACAGGCAGCGTCGGCTCGGTGCCGGACAGAAAGAAAGCCAGCAGGAATTCATCAAGCGAGATGGTGAAGGACACAAGAAGACTGGACAGGATGGCAGGAGCGACGACAGGCAGCGTGACCCGGAAAAACGTACCAAAGGCCGTCTCGCCAAGATCAAGCGATGCCTCCTCCAGCGATCGGTCAAACCCATCGAAGCCTGCTGTCAGAACGGCCATCGAATAGGGAAGGCAAAAAACCACCTGCCCAAGGATCACCGTGGCGAGCGACAGCTCCAGGCCAACCTGGAGGATGATCATGAGCAGCGAAACGGCGACGATGATCTCCGGCAGGAACAGCGGGGCCATGATCAGGCCATTTGCCGCCGCCCGCCCCCGGAAGCGATAGCGCGTGACCGCGCGTGCCGCGCAGATCGCCAGTCCAGTCGACAGGACGGAAACGCAGAGGCCGACGACGAGGCTGTTGAAGGCCGCATCGAGCATTTCGCTGTTGCCCCAAAGCGATGCGTACCATTTGGTCGTGAACCCTGAGAGCGGAAAACGCGGGGCCGCCGCATCATTGAAGGAAAACACCGGAAGCAGCAGGAGCGGCAGATAGAGAAAGGCAAGATAGATCGCCATGTAGATGGGCAGGAGGCGCCAGCGGGACGGGTTGAAAAAACTCATCGGATCCGCCTCGCCACCAGCTTCAGGGCAAGCGCAATGGTCACGGCCATCAACGAAACGATGACCATCGTGGTGACGGACAGCGCAGCACCCAGGGGCCAATTCGCAGCCTTGCCGAATTGCGCCTGGATGGCATTTGCGATCATGACGCCGTCCTTACCGCCGACAAGACGGGGCGTGACATAATCGCCGACAGTCGGAATCATGACGATCAGCAGTGCGGAAATGACACCCGGCATGGAGAGCGGCACCACAACACGCAGGAAACTGCGAACCGGCCCGTCGCCGAGATCCCGCGCCGCCTCGACCAGCGATCGGTCGATCTTTTCCAGCGAGACATAGATCGGCAGAATGGCAAAGGCCGCCCAGCTATGGACAAGGGTGATCGTCACGGCGGTGGAATTGTAGAGCAGCGAACCGATCGGCTCGGTAATGGCACCCGCCGACATCAGCCCGGTGTTCAAAACGCCCTGATAGCCGAGGATCATCTTCCAGGACATCACGCGCAGAAGGTAGCTGGTCCAGCACGGCACCGTGATGAGGAACAGCAGCAGGTTCTTGTGCCGCCCGCCATGGAAGGAAATGAACCAGGCGACCGGATAGGAGGCGACGACCGTGAGCATGCTGACGACGAGGCTGATGGTCAGCGAGCGGGTCAGCAGATCGCGGTAGATCGGCTCCGTCAGGGCAGCACGGTAGTTTTCCAGCGTGAAGCTGCGGTCGATCTCAAGATAGTTCTGCGACCAGAAACTATAGGCGAAAACCATGAGAATGGGGATGCCGAGCATGAAGAGCGCAAACAGCACTGTCGGCGAAATCAGCGTGAGGCCGACCGCCTCCTCGCTGCGCAGCCAGGCGCGTCGTTGGTCCGTGGGCTCGTCCAGCCCCTTGGCCGATTGATCCGCCGCAAGAACCATCAGGGCCCCTCCCCACAACGGCAACAGGCATAAGACAGCAATCGTCGCATGACAGGCCCCCGGCTTTTCGCGGTGTTCGCGTCCCTTGGGCATGATGAACGCAATCGGCAGCAAATTGCAAGCACACCTCTCGATATTTGATTGAACGTCCATTCAATATTATGCTATTACATAAGAAGTTTCAGTCGCTTGAAACAATAGCTGAAAGGCAACCCGATGATGGAAATGCGCAAAATCGAAGGTCTGAGCCAACAGGCGCGGGACGCATTTGCCGAAACCGCCAGAGCGCATCTTATTCAGCCCTGGCCGGTGGCTGGAGAGATCGGTGCGGAATCGCGCGGCGGCATCGTCTCCGGCAACGGCATTTATGTGACGGATATCGAAGGCCGGCGGCAGATTGATGGCCCGGCCGGCATGTGGTGCACCAATGTCGGTCATGGCTGCGAGCCGATTGCCCGGACGCTTTACGAACAGGCCATGGCGCTTTCCTACAATTCGCCCTGGTACACGGCAAACGACCCGTCGGTCCGCCTGTCAGAGCGCCTGGCTGCCCATGCCCCCGGAGATCTCAATCACGTCTTTTATACGACCGGCGGCTCATCAGCGGTGGAGACCGCGCTGCGCTTCATGCAGTTTGCCAACAACGTGCTGGGGCGAGCCGACAAGAAGATGATCGTGGCGCGGCAGGGCGCCTATCACGGCTCGACCTATCTCTCGGCCTCCTTGAACGGTCGCCCCCGCGATCACGACTGGATGGACAGTGCCGGCGAGTTGGTCATCAAGCTCACTTGCCCCAATCCCTTCCGCCGCCCGGCCGGTGTCTCGGTCGAGGCCTTCTGCGACATGCTCGTCGACGAGTTCCGCAACACGATTGAAACCTATGGCGCCGAGCGCATCGGCGCCTTCATTGCCGAGCCGATCATGGCCTCGGGCGGCGTGATCGTGCCGCCGGAGGGCTATCTTGACCGCATGCGCGCACTCTGCACCGAACACGATATCCTGTTCATTGCAGACGAGGTGGTGACAGCCTTTGGGAGGCTTGGTCATGTCTTTGCCTCGAAGGACGTCTTCGCCATCGAGCCCGATATCATCACCTTTGCCAAGGGCGTCACCTCAGGCTATTTCCCGCTCGGCGGCGCGATGATCTCGTCACGGCTTCTGGAGCGGCTGCGCCAATCCAATCATGCCGACGCCATGTTCGCGCATGGCCTCACCTATAGCAGTCATCCGATCGGCTGCGCGGTGGCTGAAACCAATCTGGATCTTCTGGAAGGCGGCATTCTCGCCCAGGCGCGCGCGAATGCCCCCTATTTCCAGGCTCAATT
>CALSAF010000223.1:0-6519 GCA_943372805.1 Rhizobium sp. Q54 | reverse complement strand
GGCGAGCGCACCCGCCCTGGTCTGGCCGACCAGCTCCAGCCGACCCGAAGCGCCCTTGAGATGCTCCAGCGCCTTCAGCGCGACAGCGGGCGCAACACCGGTCGAGATCGCAAGACCTGCCGAAACAAGGGCATTGGCGATCTGGAAGTCGCCCGCCAGCGGAATATGCACCTCGTAGATTTCACCCGCGTGATGCACTTCGGCCACCTGCTTGTGGCGGAAATGCTCGACACGCTTGAGGCTCAGAAAATCACCCTTGCGTCCGACCGTCCGCACATCCTGGCCCGAACGCCTGGCAACCCGGATTGCCTCGTCCGACCAGGCATCGTCGGCAAAGATGACGGCTGGCGCACCGTTTGGCAGCAGCGTATCGAACAAGCGCATTTTCGCCGCCATATAGTCTTCCATCGTAGGATGGTAGTCCATGTGGTCGCGACCAAGATTGGTAAAGCCTGCGGCCGCAAGAACGACGCCGTCGAGACGGCTCTGGTCGAGTCCGTGACTGGAGGCTTCCATGGCTGCATGGGTGACTCCCTCGTCCGCCAGTTCTCCGAGAAGCGTGTGCAGGGCGAGCGGGTCAGGCGTGGTCAACGAACCATAATCGTCGCGCGATGGCGAAATCACACCGGTCGTTCCGATCTGAGCGGCGGCATGGCCAGCTTCGGCCCAGATCTGTCGGGTGAAGGAGGCCACAGAGGTCTTGCCGGCAGTACCGGTCACTGCGACCATGGTCTTCGGTTGGCGACCGACCAGACGTGCGGCAGCGAGCGCAAGGAACCGGCGCGGATTGTCGACGGTAACGACGGGCACGGCAGCATCGACCGGATGCGATGCGACGATGGCCACGGCACCCTTTTCGACGGCTTGTGCAACGAAGGCGGAGCCATCGGCCTTTGCGCCGGCGAAGGCAAAGAAGACGGTACCTGGCTCAACCTTGCGACTATCGGCGGAAAGCCCCCGCACATCGACGCCTGCAGCGCCACTGGCCGTCACCTGATCCCCAAACTCCTCGCCAGCCAGTGCACC
The DNA here is from genome assembly GCA_943372805.1 of Rhizobium sp. Q54. Classification (GTDB taxonomy): domain Bacteria; phylum Pseudomonadota; class Alphaproteobacteria; order Rhizobiales; family Rhizobiaceae; genus Allorhizobium. The sequence goes on along the minus strand of CALSAF010000223.1, from coordinate 5,493 downwards.
CAAAAGCATTTTGCAGTCCATCCTTCCGGGGCAAGTTCCACGAATCGCCCCGCCTGTAGTCGATCTGATCAATAAGAGACGAGCAATGCCGAGCCGTCTTCCCCGAATGTGGGTTCTACACCAAGAATTGCGGCGCTTCTGCGGATGATCTCCTTCATCATCGGAGCCGCCGTGTACCCTGCAGTAGGTCCGCCATTGTCATCACCGGACTTGGGTTCATCAATGAAAGTCAGAACAGCGTATTTCGGATTGGAGATCGGGAAAGCCGCAATAAAGGCATTGAAGTTTTTGTCGTCAGAATATCGACCATTGACCACCTTCTCAGCGGTGCCCGTTTTGCCCCCAACATCAAATCCGTCTACGCGAGCGCGTCGACCAGAGCCCTTGGTGCCATTCCAATCGAACAAAAAGCGCATTTCCTCGCTGGTCTTCTCTTTGATGACGACCTGGGCCAGCGCATCCGCCGCCTCCTTCGTCCGTGGCAAGAATGTCGGCGGGATCAATCGTCCACCGTTCACCAGAGCGGAAACTGCGACAGCTGTCTGAAGAGGCGTCGTGGATACGCCGTGACCGAAGGAGATGGTCACCGAATTGATTTGTTTCCAAACCCGCGGCTGAGTCGGAGTCGCAACTTCCGGAAGCTCCGTCTCGATCTTGTTGAGCAGACCTAGGCGCGTTAGGAAAGCCTGGTGCTCGGCGATACCGACGGCCTCTGCCATGCGCGCCGTGCCGATATTGGACGAATACTGAAAAATCTCAGGCACGGTCAGAATCCGATTCTTACCGTGGAAGTCCTTGATGGTGAACCCACCGATCCGGATCGGATAACGGGCGTCAAAACTATCGCTTATCCTCACTTTGCCAGAGTCCAGCGCCATGGCCGTCGTGAACGCCTTGAAGGTCGAGCCCATTTCGAATGTCCCGTTTGACATCCGGTTGAGCCAACCTTCCTCCGCCCCTTCCGTTGGTCTGTTCGGATCAAAGTCCGGCACAGACGCCATGGCCAGCACTTCCCCGGTGTTTACATCGAGGACGACAGCACCTGCTCCAATGGCTCCATATTTCTGGACACTCTGAACAAGCGTATCACGGACCAAGTTCTGGACGCGGATGTCGATAGAGAGCCGCACCGGCTCCAAAGGCGCATCGCTGGTCATGCCGAGCGCCCTGAGATCCGCCATGCCCTGGTTGTCGATATACCGCTCCATGCCGGCCATGCCGCGATTGTCGATATTGACGTAGCCGACGATATGCGAAGCCGTTGCGCCGCCCGGATAAAAGCGCCGCTTTTCCGGCCGGAAGCCGATACCGGGAATGCCAAGCGCGAGGATCTGGCTCTGCTGTTTCGGGGTGAGCTGTCGACGCAGCCACTGGAACCGCGAATTGGAGGAGAGCTTGCGATAGGTGTCCTTGACGTCGAGGTCCCTGAGCACCGTCGACAGACGCTCGACGGCCTCGTCCGGATCGACGACCTTGTGCGGCTCGGCGAACAGCGAGACCGTACGGATATCGGTTGCGAGAACCTCGCCATTGCGATCGAGGATATCTGGACGCGAGGCCATCAGGCGGTCTGCGGGCAGAATGCTGGAAACAGTCTCAGGCTGCGCATGGCCATACTGCACCAGTCGTCCACCGATGATCGCATAGGCGACGCAGAAACCGGCAAACATCAGGCCGACACGGGTCTTCGCCATCTCTGTCTTGCGCTTGCCGGTGCCCTTGAAGGTGGCACTGTTCACCACCGGACCGCCACGCTGAACGTCCGTGGAGAAATGGGCCTGGCTCTTCAACAGCATGATTCGCGAGAGAAAGGTCATCAGCGGTCCACCGATCCTGTCGTAATGAGATCCTTGATGGGGTCGGCGGGAGCCGCCGCACTCACTGCGCCTTCCTCGGCTTCCGGCACCGGTACCTGATCCTTCGGCATCGGCAGTTCCATCGGCCGCGCGAGTTGGGTCGGCTCGGTCGGAACAAGCTGCAGCTCAGCGGCATAGGTCTGCACGAGCCGCTCGAGCCGGTTCGGCTGGGTCAGCAATGCCTTGTCGGCCTTGAGCAGGTCGATCGTGTCCTTCTCGAGCTTGATTTCGGCCTCCAGCCGGCGCACCTCAGCGGCCTTGTTGTCCGTGTCGTGCTTGATCTGGTAGGTCACCGTTGCGGCCGTCAGCATGGCGCCGATCATCAGGAAATCGAAGGGTCTCAACACGGATCAGCCTCCGATCTTTTCGAGAGTGGCAAGGTCAGGCAGATCGAAGATCGACATGTCGGCGCGCTCGGCAGGTGCCGAGGTGCGGATGCCGGCGCGCAGCTTGGCGGAACGGGCGCGCGGATTGATTTCCGCCTCCTCCTCGCTTGCCGCGACCACACCCTTGCCGACCGGTTCGAATGTTGCCGCCCGCGCTTCCACCATGGGAAGATGGCGCGAACCTGACGCCTTACCGGACCGCTCCGAGAAGAACTTCTTGACGATGCGATCCTCCAGCGAATGAAAGGTCACGACAACGAGGCGACCGCCCGGCTTGAGCGCCCGCTCGGCGGCAAACAGCGCCTGAGCAAGCTCGCCAAGCTCGTCGTTCACATAGATACGAAGCGCCTGGAAGACGCGGGTCGCCGGATGGATCTTGTCCTTTGCCTTGCGCGGATTGACGGTCTCGATGAGGTTGGCGAGGTCGCGCGTCGTCTGGAAAGGCTCGTTCAGGCGGCGCTTCTCGATGGCGCGGGCGATTCGGCCCGAATGCTTCTCTTCGCCGAGAAAGCCGAAGATGCGGATGAGATCGGAAACCTTCGCACGATTGACGACATCGGCAGCAGAAACGCCGGAGACCGCCATGCGCATGTCAAGCGGCCCGTTGCGCTGGAACGAGAAACCGCGCTCGGCCTCATCAATCTGCATCGAGGACACGCCGATGTCGAGAACGACACCATCGAGCCCACCCTCGGGAGCGAAGTCGGCGAGCTGGGAAAATTCCGTGTGATGCAGGGTGAGTCTGCCCTCGCTTGAATCAACGAGCGCCTTGCCGCCGGCAATGGCATTCGGATCGCGATCGAGCGCGATCACGTGGGTACCCTTTGCAAGAATGGCAGAAGTATAGCCGCCGGCACCGAAAGTCCCGTCGAGGACGACCTTGCCGGCTTCGGGCTCAAGAGCCTTCAGAACTTCGGAAAGAAGAACCGGAATGTGGCGAACCGGTCCGCCTTCGGCATCAGGATAACCTTCGCCAGGTGTCGCCGCCATTCCGTTTCTCCGTCTTTCTAGGTGCGCAGGCTCCGCTGCCTGACCACCTCTCTGGCTCGCGCTTGCGCCTCGTGAAACGCCTGCGGTTGCCACACCTGAAAATGATCCGAACGACCGACGAAACAGACCTCCGAGGAAATCCCCGTGAAATCCCGGATGAAATCCGTCACCGCCAACCGCCCTTCGGCATCGAGTCGCGCAAAGACGCCGCCACCATGAAGGAGCAGCGACATCTCGTTTGCCTCCAACGCGAAGGGATCTTCGGCAGCCATCCTCCGCTCGTATCGCTCGAGCAGATCCGGACCACCGATACTGATCGCCGGATAGACGAAATCCTGAAGACAATAAAGCTCCTGAATTCCCCGCTGCACCAGCACGGCACGAAAAGCCGCAGGGACGGAAACCCGCCCCTTCGCATCGATCCTGTTTGTCGCATTGGACAGGAAGCGGCCCATCACTGACAACCGACCTCCCCTTGAACAAAGGGCCGATCAACGACCCCCAACTACACACGGACACACCAGCCGAAAAACCTGCGACGCGCCCGCCCGAGAGACGAGAGGAAGCACTTGATTTACAGGACTCCGGGGATGAAACGACCCCAGCAACGGCACGCAATTGGGATACCATGGGACAATATGGGCGTCAATGGGAACGGTCGGGAGGAGCCCCGTCCACGATTCAATTATTGATAGGCGGTTAAGCTTAACGAATGGTTAGAAAACGCTGTTTTCAGTGGCTTTTTCGACCTTGATTGCCGTAAACGTGATATGCAGCCTCGCCGCGCATTCCGCCTTTGATTTCAGACGGTTCATGCGAAAGCCAAAAAAAGGGGAAATTTTGCCAGTTGGCCTATAAGCCGGGTTCTGTAAGGCCCCGGTTTCCCGGGACGCGGCAGCCATTCATCTGGGACAGCGTTTGCACGCTGCCTCGCGCAACCCACCCGGATGACTGGCCCGGAAACAGGCTGTAGCCACGCTTTCGCGCCGCCCGCGTCATCCCTATTCGGTCTTGCTCCCGGTGGGGTTTGCCGTGCCGTCCCTGTTGCCAGCGACGCGGTGGGCTCTTACCCCACCCTTTCACCCTGACCTCGCATGCGAGGCGGTTTGCTTTCTGTGGCACTTTCCCTGAGGTCGCCCTCGCCGGACGTTATCCGGCACCGTGTTTCCGTGGAGCCCGGACTTTCCTCACCTTACCGCCTTTCGGCATTGGTAAAGCGCGGCTGCCCGGCCAACTGGCATCGGGTCCTTAGCCGACCCTTTGCCCGATTGCCATCAAAAAGCGAGGCAGACGCACCCCCTTGGGCGCTTTTGATGTTTCAGTCTCTGAAGACGGGCTGAAAGACGTCACCATAGCTCTCATCGACCACACGCCCGTGCTGGAGCAGTTCGGCGCCGAGACGGCCGATCTCGTCCGAGCTCTTCGCCGCCGCTCCGCAACCGCCCGTGAGCACCGCGACGTGGTCGCTGACAAAGCCGATCGCCGGATAATTGCCCGGGGTGAAGGACGTCACGCAGGCCGCCATCGAAACCGGTGCATCGGCAAGCGTTGGCACCAGATCGGAAATGATCCGGCGCAAATGGTCACGGGTCGTCAGCCGTCCACCGCGGCGGAACCACGCCCGGACCTCCGGCTCCGCTTCCAGAAGCAGATCGTCGGGATCGCCGCCGATCTTCAGATAGGTCTTGCCGTCCGGATAGCGCACAGGCGGCAGCAGGTAGATATGATCGATCGGGTCATCCGGCTGATGAATGAGCGATGGCATACCCGCATAGGCCTGCAGGTTTGCCTCGTCGATCTCGAAGAACGCGACAGTGCGGCCATAGACCTTGAGATCGATTGGACGCGGCAGGAGATTGTCATTGATTGAGAAGCCACCGGCAGCGACAAGCACCCGCTCCGCAGTGTAGACGGCCCCGTCATCGGTGGTGACAATGGCAAGCCCCCGCTCCTCACGGACCGAAATCGCCGTCTGGCGGATCACCCGGGCACCGGCCTTGCCGGCCAGCACAGTCTGCGCTTCGACGAGCCGGCGCGGATTAACGTAGCCGGCATTTGCCCGCTCGTAGACACCCTCACACGCGTCACCGAAGTCGAAATAGCCGAAGCGCGCCTGGAGTGCCGTATCGGACAGCACCTCAACGGACACGCCGAGCTCTCGCGCCGCAGCCTCGACCTGAGTAACATAGGGGTCATGCCCTCCCCGCTTCGGTCCGACGATCAGGCAGCCGACCTCCTGATAGAAATCAATCCCGCTCTGG
>CALSAF010000222.1:0-6623 GCA_943372805.1 Rhizobium sp. Q54 | reverse complement strand
TGCCCCAGGGAGAGGGCTGTTGTGGTGCGCTTGTCCACCATATGGGCCGCGAAGAGCAGGCGCTGGACAGCGCCCGCCGCAATGTCGATGCCTGGACCCGTGCCATCGAAGAGGGCGGCCTCGACGCGATCATCGTCACGACCTCGGGCTGCGGCACTACCATCAAAGATTACGGTCATATGCTGCGTCTCGATCCTGCCTATGCGGAAAAGGCGGCGCGCGTCTCGACTCTTGCAAAGGACGTGACCGAATATCTCTCGACCCTCGACCTGCCTTTGGCCGAGACGAAGGGCATGACAGTTGCTTATCACTCCGCCTGCTCCCTGCAGCACGGCCAGAAGGTGACAATGGCGCCTAAGCTCCTGCTCAAGGCAGCGGGCTTTGCCGTCAAGGATCCGCCCGAGGGCCATCTCTGCTGTGGCTCCGCCGGGACCTACAACATCATGCAGCCGGAGATTTCTGCACGCCTGAAGGCCCGCAAGGTGAGGAACATCGAATCGACGAAGCCGGATGTCATCGCTGCGGGCAATATCGGCTGCATGACCCAGATCGGCTCGGCGACCGGGATCCCCGTGGTCCATACGATCGAGCTGTTGAACTGGGCCTATGGTGGTCCGCGTCCGAAGGCCCTCGACCGACGCCCGGCAGCCTGAGCGAATTGTTAAGCCGTCTCTGCGATGATTGCATCAGGATGGAGCATCCGGGAGGCCGTCATGGCGAAGAAGACCCTGTTCATCGCGTTGCTGTTTCTCTGTCCCCTGGCCTCCGGGGTACAGGCCACGGAGCGTATCTATTGCGCCAGTTCCGACAAGATTGTCGATATGTCGCTCGAAAGCGGGTTCAGCAGCAAGGACCAGGAAAAGCTCGTGCATTTCCGCGGGATGGCGGGTGTGAAGGACGCTGCGGCGCCGCGGGAATTCAGACGCTTCCAGATCAATTCGGACATGTTGCGGCAATACTGGGTCGATGAACGCGACCTGCGCTTCAGCATCCAGGCCTTCACGCCGCCAAGCCAGCCGGTCTATCGCGTGACGATGTCCATGCGCACCGATCGCAGTTCAAGCACCGCCACTCGGTTCAACGGGCGCTACGAGCTGAAGGTCGAAAAGCTCAAGATGGGCAGCACGGTGGGAGCCGAGATCCTCATCTCCCACACGGCCGCGATCTTCTGTGACATCAAGCAGCGCTGAGCGTCAGAACCGATAGCTGACACCGACATTCACGGCATTCGTCAGGATGTTGGTCTTGAGTGACGCGCCGGAATCGATGTCGACATCGACCCAGGAATAGTTGCCCTTGTACTCGACGAAAGCCGACCAGTTCTCATTGAAATCATAGGCGACACCGGCTTGCGCCTGCACAGTCGCACCACCCAGCTGATATTCGAACGTCCTGCCCGAGCCACGCGTCACTTCCACATGGGGCACGTTGATGCCGGCGCCGGCGCCGACATAGGGGACGAACTTCGTACCCTCGATCGGCATGCGATAGAGCGCGTTCAGCGTCAGAAGATTGATGCCGTCGGAAAACTCGAAATGCGACCATCCGGAAGAGGCGAGCGTCTCGCTGTCGGCATAGACCTTGGCATGGGTGAAATCGACGGACAGCCCGAGATTTGGCTTGCCCAGATTGTCCATCCACCAGGTGCCGCGCACCCCATAATAGGGAGGCGTCTGGAACGACTTGCCCTCCCAGCCGGCGCGGAAATCGGGGCCGTCCGAAACCTCGATATCGCTGTGCGGAGCCGTCTGGAAACCGCCATAGACGGATAGGCCCATTTCAGCGGTGGCAGGCACGGTGGAAAGCAGGGTAAAGCATGCACCGGCGAGTGCGAGCGCAAGCGAGCGGTAGGTCATCAACAAGTCCCCGATAATCGATGCATGTCGGCCATGGAGCCTCAAGCCCCGATGTGAGGCGAGACTGCACCGTCGAGACAACAGTTTCATGACACAAAAACGGTCGCGCCTCATGAGCGCGACCGTTCCTTGCATCCAGAGGGGACTGAGTTCAGCCGCCGAAGATCGTGCGCAGGATATCGACGCCCTTGTCGTCGAAGGAAACATCGCCTTGGCGGTTGCCCGGACCGATGACGATGACCTTGGAGCCGATATCGGCCCGCTCGTACAGGTGCTCGACATCCTTGTTCATCATGCGGATGCAGCCGGACGACATGTTCAGTCCGATCGTCCAGGGCTGGTTGGTGCCGTGGATACGGAAGATTGTGTCGCGGCCGCCCTTGTAGAGATACATGGCGCGCGCGCCGAGCGGATTATCCGGACCGCCTTCCTGCACGACCGGCAGGATATGGCCCTTCGCGGCTTCACGACGGCGCATCTCTGCCGGCGGACGCCATTCCGGCCATTCCGCCTTGCGGCCGATCTTCACCACGCCCGACCAGCCGAAGCCTTCACGACCGACGCCCACGCCATAGCGCGTCGCGCGGTTGTTGCCCTCGACATAGTAGAGAAACTTGTTGTTCGTATCGATGATGATCGTGCCAGGCTTCTCGTCCGTCGTCAGGCGCACGACCTTGCGCTTGAATTTCTCCGGCACTTCCTTGCGCTGCTGCGCAACGAGCGTCACGTCACTGGTGGTCTGGAGGCGGTTGAGGCTGATGGCAGACGCCGGCAGCGGCATGGCAAAGGTCACCGCCAGAATGGCAGCGGTGACGCTCTTCGAAATCGTCTTGAGCATATTCTGTCCCCTGAATTTGCAGGGTTTGAAGCCTAGCTTCTTCGTTTTGCAAAGCAAGGGCTAATCCACGATTTGTGATATGGTCTGTGCCTCAGATCACAATGACCTTGGTGCCGACCTTCACCCGCTCGTAGAGATCGGTGACATCCTCGTTGCGCATGCGGATGCAGCCGGAGGATACCCCGCTGCCGATCGACCACGGCGCATTGGTGCCATGGATGCGATAAAGGGTAGAGCCGAGATAGAGCGCACGCGCACCGAGCGGATTTTCCGGGCCGCCCGGCATATGGGCGGGCAGAAAGTGGCCCTTGGCCGCCTCGCGGGCGATCATCTCCTGCGGCGGACGCCAGTCCGGCCATTCCCGCTTCGATGTGACCTTGTGGGTGCCTGCCCATTCGAAGCCGGGCTTGCCGACACCTACGCCGTAGCGCTTGGCCATGCCGCCTTCCATCACGAGGTACAGGAAGCGTTCACGCGTATCGATCACGATCGTGCCCGGCTTCTGCTCGGTCTGGTACTCGACCATCTGCGGCAGGAACTGCGGATCGATCTGGGTCCGAACCGGCTTGTCCGGCCGCATCGCGACGGGCTGGGCGGCCGGTTGCTGCTGCGGGAAAAGAACGCGCCGCTGCTGGACGATCCGGCGCTGCTCCACCGGCTGCTGGCGAAGCACCTGCTGCGGTTGGATCACGCGCTGGCGCCCCGCCGGAACAGCCTGCCGCATGCCCGGTTGCGTGGCGTAACCGCGGGTCTGTGCCGGAACGCCGCCGAGCTGCAACACCCAGGAGGCCTGCAGGTCGGGGCTGACCATCACAGGCGGACGGCTCTGATAGCGGTCATTCGCATGGACTGGCAGGGCAAGTGGCAGGCAGGCCAGAACGGCCATAAGAAGGGTTTTCTTCGACATCGGACAACTCGCTACATGGGACCGAAGGCGGCGATACAAACTGCCGCCATTTTGTCAGGATCGTGCCAGAGCCAGCCCCGCGAATTGGTAAAGACCCGTTCATGAAAATGCGATCGAGGCCGTAAACCTTTCGGAAGGGTTAGCGTGCGGTTTGGAAAAATCGTGAACAAATGGTAAACGCTCCTCCGCACCGGGAGAGAATCGCATGGACATGATCGCGGAAGGCCTCATCAGGGGAGACGACGGGTTTGACCGCTGCTTCTGGCATGGCGGTCTCGAAGATTACCGCAGTTACCACGACGAGGAGTGGGGCCGTCCCGTCACTGACGATGTGAGGCTGTTCGAAAAGATCTGCCTTGAGGGTTTCCAGTCAGGTCTCTCCTGGTTGACGATCCTGAGGAAGCGCGAGAACTTTCGCGCAGCCTTTGCCGGCTTCGACTTCCATCAGGTCGCCCGCTTCGGCGATGACGACATCGCCCGTTGCCTCGCCGATGCCGGCATCATCCGCCATCGCGGAAAGATCGTCTCGACCATCAACAACGCCCGGCACGCCGTTGACCTGCAGGCGGAATTCGGCTCGCTCGCCCGCTACTTCTGGAGTTTCGAACCCGACGCTTCCGAGCGCCCGCCGCGCATGGACTATGCCACACTGAAGGCTAATCCGACTTCGCCGACCTCGATCCGGCTGTCGAAGGATCTGAAGAAGCGCGGCTGGACCTTTGTCGGCCCAACCACGGTCTATGCCTTCATGCAGGCCATGGGCCTGGTCAACGACCATATCGAGGGCTGCTGCTGCCGGGCCCGGAACGAGCAGTTGAGGGCTGAGTTCATTCGACCTTGACCGTCAATCGATGCTGACAGCCAGAATGCGGCTGATCTCCGTGAGCGACCGTCCTGACTGCTCCCGCCAGAAGTTGAACGCCGCCTGCACCGCAGCCTTGTCCTTCGCCGATGTCGGGGCCTTGTCGACCACGCCCTCGGCGATCAGCCGGTTCACCACGCTTTGCGACAGGATGAAGCTGTCGATCCCGGCGAAGCGCAGGAAATACTGACCCGTATTGCCGCCGAGCCGGGAGCCTTTCTTCTGCAGGAAATCAAGCAGTCCGACATAATTCTGCGTCGGCCAACCGGCGAAGAAGGCGCCGGCCGAGCCATGCTCCCGGGCGATCCCGGAGAGAAACACGGCATTCTCCTGCACCGCCCGGATCTTCGGACCGTGCCGCACGATCCTGGTATCGGAAACGAGCCTCGCGAAATCCTCGTCATGCAGCATAGAGCAGCGCCCGATGTCGAAACCCTCGAAGGCCGCCTCGAAACCGGGCGACATGGCTTCGACGACCTTCCAGTTGAAGCCGGACTGGAAAATGCACTTGGTCATTAGCGCCAGAAAGCGGTCATCCGCCATGGCCGCGATCTCGGCCAGCGGCTTTGGATGCTGCAGGCTCTCCAGAACACCGGCCTCGCCTTTCCGGGCGATCGCGAGCGAATAGATCTCGTCGAAGGGGCGCATAAAGGACCTCAGCTTTTCAGATTGGTCACGAGATCAGGAACATGCCCGAGATCCGGGATCTCCCGGAAGCGCGGCGCTTGTTCGGGCTTGTCGACATGTTCGAGTACCCAGGTCAGCTCATGCGGCACGAAGACACCCCAGGCGCCTGCCGCGATCGCCGGCACGATATCTGATTTCAGCGAATTGCCGATCATCATCGCCCGCTCAGGTCCTTCGCCATGCTTGCCGAAGATCCGCCGATAGGTCGTGGCCGTCTTGTCCGAGACAATCTCGACCGCATCGAAATAGTCGCCGAGCCCGGATTGCGCCAGTTTGCGCTCCTGGTCGAACAGGTCACCCTTGGTGATCAGCACGAGGAAATACTGGCCCGCCAGCGCCTCCAATGCATCGCGGGCATGCGGCAGGCACTCGACGGGGTGGCTCAAGAGATCACGCCCGATGGCAAGGATTTCGCTGATCACGGAGGAGGGCGCACGCCCCTCGGTAATCTCGAGCGCCGTCTCGATCATCGAGAGGGTGAAACCTTTGATGCCGAAGCCGTAATGGGCGAGATTGCGCTTCTCCGCCTCCAGCAGCCGTTCGGACACATGATCGCCCTCGGCATAGTCGACAAGCAGGCTGCGAAAATGGCTCTCCGTCAGCTTGTAATACTGCTCGTTCTGCCAGAGCGTGTCGTCGGCGTCGAAGCCGATGACGGAGACAGGGCGGTTGGACATGGCGCCTCCTTATCGATCAGAGCGCGCAACACTAATCCGTATACAGGACAAAGCAATGGCGCCGTGAGGCGCCATTGCAGGTTTTCGGAAGAGGGAAAGTTTACTGGCCGTTCTTGGCCAGCCATTCCTTCATCATGGCAATTTCACCCTCCTGGGCCTTGATCACCTCTTCCGCCAGCTTGCGGATTTCGGGATCCTTGCCGTGTTCAAGCACGATCTTTGCCATGTCGATGGCGCCCTGGTGATGCGGGATCATGCCCTGCACGAAGTCTACATCGGCATTGCCGGTGAGCGGCACGGCCATGTCCTTGTGCATTTTTGCGTTGGCCTCGGCAAAGGCCTTGGAGGACGGGCTGCCATCCATCATGCCATGGCCCATGGCGGACATGTCATGCCCCTGGTGCATGGTATTGTCCTGCGCAACGAGGACAGAGGCGGAAAGCGCGGTCGCAAGCGACGCCGCAACGAGAATGGTCTTCAGCATTGAAATCTCCTGTGCTGATTGATGAGGGAATAGCGCAGGCGGAAGCCTGCGCGGTGTCATCGGATCAGGCGCGGGGAGGGGGCGTCTGTGGTGCCCTCAGCTGTGACACGAGCCTCGGCGCAAGAGTGACCGCTTCGGCGGCACGCGCTGGTTTGCCGCTGTCGGCAACGACGGGAAGGGCCGGAAGCGTCAGACAGGCTGAGCAATGCCAGCTGATCTTCACCGTCTTGGGGTTTTGTTCCGTGCCGCCGCCACCATCGGCAACCGTCATGCGGTTGCCCGAATGAGGACAATCGACATCGGCCATTGTTT
>CALSAF010000221.1:0-6658 GCA_943372805.1 Rhizobium sp. Q54 | reverse complement strand
TACTGGACAAGACACACAAAGGCGAGCCATGGCTGTTCTCAGCGTTTCTGGAATGCAATATTCGGGAGAAACCTTTCCCGATATTCGGATCATCCTCGGGGAAGACTCCAACGTCTTCACGCAGATGATCGGTCAGCGCCTGAAGGAGCTGATGGGCGTCGATGTGGAAATCTGCCGCACGTTCGAGGACCTGCAGATGGCAAACGAGCTATCGCAGGAGCCCGTCGTTCTGGCGATTTCAAACATCAATCTGCCGGGCGCCGAAAACGGCGAAGCCCTCGAATACCTGATGGACTGCAACATCCCGACCATCGTCTTCACCGGGACCTTTCACGATGAGACGCGCGAGAAGCTGCTGTCCAAGGATGTCGTGGACTACATCCTGAAGGACAACATCTTCGCGGTCGAAATGCTGGCGGAGTCCGTCTACCGCTTCCTCACCAATCATCGCCACCACGTGCTGATCGTCGACGACAGCCCGACGGCCCGTGCGCTGTTGTCGAGCCGCCTGCGACGCTACAACTTCCGCGTAAGCCTTGCGGAGAGTGGCGCAAAGGCGATCGAACTCCTGAAAGCCAATGCGGACATCGCGCTTGTTGTTACCGACTACAATATGCCGGACATCGACGGTTTCGAACTGACCCGGCGTATCCGTTCGGTGCGGGGGTCGCATGAACTCAGGATCATCGGCGTCTCGTCTTCGACCAACCGCCTGCTGTCGGCACGCTTCCTCAAGGTGGGCGGCAATGACTTCATGCTGCGGCCCTTCATCGACGAAGAGTTTTATTGCCGCGTCAACCAGAACCTCGACACGCTGGTTCAAATCAAAGCTGCACAAGCGCGCAAAAAATAGGTGCGAGCTATAACCATTGTCGATAAAGTCCTGCCATTGGGAGGAGACCGCTCGCTGGGCGTTCTCCTCTAGGCAGCAGGTAGTTCATGTATTTTTCAGAGCAGATTTTTGCGCGAGAACCTGCGACGGGGCGTAGTCGTGCGGAGCAGGGACGCATCCTGATTATCGAGGACTCGCGGTCGCTGTCCTCGGTCATGCGCCACCGACTGGAAACGGACTACTTCTGCAAGGTCACACAGTGTGCGTCTGCGGATGTCTTTCGCGAGGTCATGCGCGGCGAGGAGAGGTTCGATGTCGCTGTTGTCGATCTCAACCTGCCTGGTGCTTCCGATGGCGAAGTTCTGGATGCAGTGATCGCCGAAGGCATTCCGGCCATCGTGTTCACGGCGGACTTCAACCGTGACCTGCGTGACCGTTTGCTGCAGAAAGGCGTCGCGGACTATCACGTCAAGAACAATGAAGGGGCCATTGATCTGGTGGTCTCATCCGTCGTGCGCCTTCTGGGGAATCGTGACGTCGGCGTACTTGTGGTCGACGATGTGCCTTCCGCCAGAACCATGCTCGGGGATCTTCTCCGGGTGCAGAAGTTTCAGGTCTACGAAGCATCGACCGGATACCAGGCCCTCGATATCCTGACACGGCAACCGCATATCGAGCTTGTCGTCACCGATTATCATATGCCGGACATGGACGGCTACGAGCTGACGCGCCGCATTCGGCGGGAGCACCGTGGCGATCGTTTGCGCATCATTGGTATTTCTTCTTCGGCCGACCGCCTCCTGTCAGCCAGCTTCCTGAAGGCGGGCGCAAACGACTTCGTCTATCGCCCCTATGTGATCGAAGAATTGCAATGCCGCATCCAGCACAACATCGAGACGCTTGCACAACTGCGTCAGTTGCGGGTGGCCGCCTTCAGTGATTACCTGACGGGGCTGCCGAACCGGCGATACTTCTTCGACGAGGGGCCTGCGGAAGTTGCGGGCCGCCTGGAACGGGGCGAAGCCTGTTGCATTGCGATGCTGGACATCGATCACTTCAAGAAGCTCAACGACACCTATGGCCATGAGATAGGCGACCGGGTCCTGCAGGCCGTGGGTGCAAAGCTGGCGCGCAGGCTCGATGGCAGTGGCCATCTTCTTGCACGGCTGGGCGGCGAGGAATTCAGCGTGCTGATGCTGGGCGCCGATATCGCGGAGGGTGCGCAGCTTTGCGAAACGCTGCGGGCCGAGATTGCATCGCTGCGTGTCGCGCTTGATGACCAGGACATCAACGTGACGATCTCTATCGGTCTTGCGGAGATCGCCGGCCGCGAGAGCTTCAGCAACTATCTCGCCGCCGCTGACCAGTTGCTCTACCTGGCGAAAAGCTATGGTCGCAACCGCGTCTATTCGGAAACGATGCTGTCCTAATTCGCGCATTCTGCGCTCTGGTCCCGCCGGTGGCGAGGTCCTATATCCCTGTGACCTCCCGACAATCCAGAGTGTCCTCATGGCTCCCATCATCTCGATCAAGTCTCTGTCAAAGACCTATGGCAACGGGTTCAAGGCGCTCGACAATGTCAGCTTCGATATCGAAGAGGGCGAAATTCTCGCGCTGCTCGGTCCCAATGGCGCGGGCAAGACGACGCTGATTTCAATTATCTGCGGCATGACCAATCCGAGTGGCGGTCAGGTTACCGTATCCGGTCACGACGTGGTTCGCGATTTCCGCAAGACACGGGCGGATATCGGCCTTGTGCCGCAGGAACTGACCACGGACATGTTTGAAACCGTGTTCAACACGGTGAGCTTCTCCCGCGGCTTGCACGGGAAGAAGCCCGATCCGGCCTATATCGAGCAGATCCTCAAGGATCTCAGCCTCTACGAGAAGCGCAACAATGCGCTGCGGGAATTGTCGGGTGGCATGAAGCGGCGGGTGCTGATCGCCAAGGCGCTGTCTCACGAGCCGCGCATCCTGTTTCTCGACGAGCCGACGGCGGGCGTGGACGTCGCCTTGCGCAAGGACATGTGGCAACTGGTAGAGCGACTGCGGCGCACGGGTGTCACGATCATCCTGACCACACACTATATCGAGGAAGCGCAGGGGATCGCCGATCGTGTCGGCGTCATCAACCGGGGCAAGCTTCTGCTGGTCGAGGAAAAGAGCGCCCTGATGCGCAAGCTCGGTCGCAAGCAGATGACGATCGAATTGCTTGAGCGCATCGAGGCTATCCCGGCGAGCCTTGCCGGCTTTTCGCTTTCGCTTGGGGACGGTGGCGGGCAACTCGTCTACGATTATGAACTGGGGAGCGGCAACGGGCAGATTGCCGTTCTGCTGCAGGCGCTGAATGCCGCCGGCCTTCGCTTCGATGATGTGTCGACCCGCCAGACCTCGCTCGAAGACATCTTCGTCTCGCTGATCGGAGAAGCCGCATGAACATCGAAGCGATCAAGTCCATCTATGTCTACGAGATGGCGCGGATGCGCCGGACGCTGTTGCAGAGCGTTATTTCGCCGGTGCTGTCGACGGCACTCTACTTCATTGTCTTCGGGGCGGCTGTCGGTTCGCGAATGGAGGAGATCGGTGGCGTGTCCTATGGCGCGTTCATCACGCCGGGTCTCATCATGCTCGCCCTGATTACCCAATGTATCTCGAACGGCTCGGCAGGCATCTATTTCCCCAAATTCACCGGGACGATCTACGAAATCCTGTCGGCGCCCGTCGCCATGACGGAGATCCTGATCGGCTATGTCGGAGCTGCAGCGACAAAGGGCATGATGATCGGGCTCATCATTCTGGTCACCGCCATGTTCTTCGTCGACCTGCGGATCGCCCACCCTGTGCTGATGCTCTTCTTCATGGTGCTGACATCGGTCACTTTCAGCCTTGCGGGTTTCATTATCGGCATTCTGGCGAAGAATTTCGAGCAGTTGAGCCTCGTGCCGTCGCTGGTCGTGCCGCCCCTGACTTTCCTCGGGGGCACCTTCTACTCGATCGACATGCTGCCGCCGTTCTGGCAGGCGGTCAGCCATCTCAATCCGGTTCTCTATCTGGTGAGCGGTTTCCGCTGGAGCTTCTTCGAGGTCTCCGACGTGCATCCGCTGATCAGTGTCGGGATGATTGGGATCTTCCTTGCCGTCTGCCTTGGTTTCCTCGGCTTTATCTTCAAAACCGGCTACAAGCTCAGACCCTAAAGCGACGCAGTTCAGTCGCGCAGGCGCAGCTCGTCCGTCTGCATCTGCAGCGAGCTCAGCGTCGAGAGGAAGCTCATGCCGAGCAGGCTCTGGTCAAGGCGTCCCTCCTCAAGCACCACTGCTTCAATGTCCGTCCGCACGATTGGGCCGAGCCGTAATTCTGGGATACGCAAGGGTGCGGCGGACGCCCGTCCGTTGGCTGTCAACACGGTGCGAGTGAAGCGGAGCTCTGCCGGATCGATGCCGATGCGCACGGCATCTTCGAAACGCAGCGCGACGGAGCTCGCCCCGGTGTCGATCAATACCGGGACCGAGACCGGGCCGATGTCGACGGACGTCTCGAAGTGGCCGCCCAGAACCTTATGAAGGATGACTTCCGCCTGGCCGTCCTGCGTGGTGACAGTGACGGCGCGGCCAGGCATCAGGCCCGCCACGATACGTTCGCCAACGCTGCGGAAGTCTCCGCGATAGAGGTAGCCAGTGACCAGGGCGAGAGCAATCAGAACCCAGATGGCCATCTGCCGCAGTCCCTGGCCGAAGGAGCGGCGGCCGAGCACGATCCCGGCCGAGATCATCAGGAGGATCGGCAGCGCAACAACCAGTCGGCCGAAATCGTCATTGTCGATTCCGAGGCTCTGGCCGCTGTCATGGTTGACCACGAGTATGGCGAGGCCGATGGCGAGAATCAGGAGGCCGACGATGAAGCGCATCAACCGCCCTCACGCTCGCGCACCATGCGTGTCCGGCGGGTCTCGCGCCGGGGCTTGCGTTCGACGTTTTCGAGACGTGCCGGCAGCGCTGCCATGATGGTCCGCCGCTCCAGGCTGGTGTAGGTCGTCCAGAGGCCGATCTCGTCGCGGGTGCGTCCGCAGCCGAAACAATAGCCGGTCTTGTCGTCGATCGAACAGACGAGAATGCAGGGGGATTCCATCGCGAGCCCTTTGGTTTCGCTCCTATATCGGGCTCCTAAACTATGATGGCAAGGGTCAGGAGGAAAGCGATCTCACAGAGCTGCTGGCTTGCACCGATCGTGTCGCCGGTATGGCCATCGAGCCGATTGCGGACATGCGTGGTGAAGGCTGCCACGATTCCGGTGCCAAAAACCGCGCCGAGGAGTGCCGCATGCACGGGCAGTGCAGAGAGGCAGAGGACTGCGGTGAGCGTTGCTCCGAGAGTGAAAGCCGTTCGCGTGGCGTCGAGATCGGGCATACCGGCGGCCGATGCCACCCCGTCGGGACGCGCGGCAGGCAGGGATGACCAGTGCCAGACCATCAGCGTCCTGCTCAACACTGCAGCTGCCAACCAGCTCAGCCCGGCTGCCAGCGGTGGCATTTCCCCTATCAGGATCGCTACCGTCGCCACGCGCATTGCCACCGACAGGATCAGGGCGAGCGCCCCATAGGTCCCGATGCGGCTGTCCTTCATGATCGCCAGAGCCTTTTCGCGGCTGTGGCCCCCGCCCAGTCCATCTGCTGTATCCGACAGACCGTCCTCGTGGAGGGCACCCGTCAACATGATCTGCAGCGTGATCGCGATGAGCGCGATGAGGACAGGATCGGCTCCGGAGACGGATAGCATGACCAGGATGAGGGCTGCGGGCAATGCGATGACGAAGCCGGCCAGGGGGAAGGCGGCCACCGTGCGGCGTAGGCTGCCGTCATGGCCGGCGAAAAAACGATTCGCCACCGGCAGGCGGCTCAGAAAGGAAATTGCGCGCGCCGTTTCCTCGACAAGGTTCTGCACGACTTGCATGGTCCTCTTCCGTTTCGTCCTCGACCGCCTGCGTCGTTTTTTGAGTTGAGCGGCAAGGGTCCGGTCTTTATGAGAGAGGCCACAAAGCCTGATTTGCTGGAAGAATACAAGGAAGCCCCATTGATGACCGTCACCGGCCTGCCATTCGACGATTTCCGCGCCCTGCTGCGCGATCTGCCAGGCCCCAATAGTGCAGCGCTGGTGGCTGCACGCGATCGTGACAGGCAATTGACGAAGCCGCCGGGCGCGCTGGGTCGGCTTGAGGAAATCGCCATGTGGCTCGCCGCCTGGAGCGGTCGTGCGCCGGCGGTAAACCGTCCGCTTGTCGCAATCTTCGCCGGTAATCACGGGGTGACCCGACATGGCATCACGCCGTTCCCGCCGTCTGTGACCCAGCAGATGGTCGAGAACTTTGCGGCCGGCGGTGCGGCCATCAACCAGATCTGCGTCACGCATGACCTTGGGCTCAAGATCTTCGACCTGGCGCTCGACTATCCGACCGGCGATATCACCTGCGAGCCAGCGCTCTCGGAGCGCGACTGCGCGGCGACCATGGCCTTCGGCATGGAGGCGATTGCCGGCGGAACGGATCTGCTCTGCATTGGCGAAATGGGGATCGGCAACACCACGATCGCTGCGGCGATCAATCTGGCGCTTTATGGCGGTGAGGCGGAAGACTGGGTGGGGCCGGGCACCGGCTCCGAGGGTGACGTGCTTGCCCGCAAGGTTGCGGCGGTGAAGCAGGCGGTGGCGTTCCACCAGGAACATCTTTCCGACCCGCTCGAAGTGCTGCGCCGGCTCGGTGGGCGCGAGATTGCCGCGATGGCCGGTGCCATCCTCGCCGCGCGTATGGAAAAGATCCCGGTATTGATCGACGGTT
>CALSAF010000220.1:0-6766 GCA_943372805.1 Rhizobium sp. Q54 | reverse complement strand
TTGTGGTCGATCTTCCAGTCACCGGTATGCACGACATTGCCGAGCGGCGTACGGATGACCAGAGACATCGGTTCGGGGATGGAATGGTTGACGCCGATCGCCTCGATCTCGAAGGGGCCTACATTGATGCGGTCGCCCTGCTTGAAGGGCGTGATCGGGATCTCGGCGCGCGAGCCTTCGTAGTCACGCTTGGCTTCCAGCATGCCGGCGGTAAAACCCGAGGCGTAGACGGGGACGTTCAGGCCTGGCCAGAGATCGTTCAGCGCACCATAGTGGTCTTCATGGGCATGAGTAATGATGATGCCCTTGAGGTTCTTCTTCTGCTTCTTGATGAAGCGGATATCCGGCAGCACGAGATCGACGCCTGGGAGATCAGGGCCGGCAAAGGTGACGCCGCAGTCGACCATGATCCATTGGCGATTGGACGGCGGGCCATAGCCGTACAATGCGAGGTTCATGCCGATTTCACCCACGCCGCCCAGCGGCAGGAAAACCAGTTCGTCGTTCTTGGACATTCTTCTTTCCGATCCAGTCTACCCGAAAAACACATCTCCGGCGGCAACCGACATCATTCCGTCGGGGCCCCGGTCGAGCAATAAAATTCCCTTATCATCGATTCCGGAAAAGATACCGGAAATCGAGCGATCCGGCAGGTTCACCGTAATTTTCTCGCCGATCCCGCAGGCAACGCGGCGCCAGCGCCGGACGATCTCGGCAATGCCCCTGCCCTCGTCCCAGACAGACAGCACCTCAGCCATCTCGGCAAACAGATGGGCAAAGAGCTCCTGTGGCGATGTCGACGAGCCCTGATCGGCAAGCGATGTCACCGGGTAGAGCGCGAGGTCGGGTCGGGCCTTGATGTTGATCCCGATACCAATGGCGAGAGCCATGCGACCATCCGCTAGCCGCTCGGCCTCGAGCAGTATCCCGGATGTCTTCTTGCGCCCGATCAGAACGTCGTTAGGCCACTTGATCTCAACAGGTTCGCCGCCTGCCGGGATGACAGACTGAACTGCTGCGTGGACGGCGAGAGCCACCGCAAGCGGCACCGAGGCCAGGTCTTCCATCGGCGCGGGATCAATCAACAGGAGTGTCGAATAGAGATTGCCGCGCTCGGAGACCCACTCCCGTCCCCGCCTGCCGCGACCACCTGTCTGGCGCTCCGCCGTCAGCCACAACAAACCGGAATCGCCCGCGCGAGCGCGGGCGAATGCTTCCGTATTGGTGGACGAGACTTCGTCTAAGGCTTCGTGCCGGAAATCGTCGAGTGAGATCCGGCGCGGTCTTCCGATGCTGGTCAATTAAACAACGTCTTTGCAGCTGCTTCTGCGGCCGTCCCGAGCGGCCCGCCGAAGAGGACATAACCGACCACGAAGAGACCGGAGAGACCAAAGACGAGGCGCAGCTCGATCGATGTCCGGGCGAACTCGCCCTTGGCTTCGTCGAACCACATCACCTTGATGATACGCAGGTAGTAGTAGGCACCGATGACCGAGGCGAGAACGCCGATGATGGCGAGCGCATACAGCTTGGCTTCGATGGCGGCCACGAAGACGAAGTACTTGGCGAAGAAGCCTGCCAGCGGCGGAATGCCGGCGAGCGAGAACATCAGCGCGGTCAGCACGAAGGCCATAAACGGGCGCGTGGTCGACAGGCCAGCAAGATCGTCGATGTTCTCGACATTGCCGCCTTCCTTCTGGCGCATCGCCATGATGCAGGCGAAGGTGCCGAGCGTCATGACAAGATAGATCATCATGTAAAGCAGGACGCCGGCGACACCGGTGTCGTTGCCGGCAGCAAGACCGACCAGAGCATAGCCCATGTGACCGATGGACGAATAAGCCATCAGTCGCTTGATGTTCTTCTGACCGATGGCGGCCACGGAACCCAGCACCATCGAGGCAATCGCGATGAAGACGACGATCTGCTGCCATTCGGCGAAGATCGGCAGGAACGCGTCGATGACGATACGCACGAAGATGGCCATGGCGCCGATCTTCGGGGCTGCGGCCAGGAAGGCGGTGACAGGGGTCGGCGCGCCTTCGTAAACATCAGGCGTCCACATGTGGAAGGGCACGGCGGAGATCTTGAACGCGAGACCCGCGAGCACGAAGACCAGACCGAAGATCAGGCCAAGCGACGGTTCGCCCTGCGACAGAACGGCGGCAATCTCGTCGAAGCCGGTGTTGCCGGTAAAGCCGTAGACCAGAGACATGCCGTATAGCAGCATGCCGGAGGACAGCGCGCCAAGCACAAAGTACTTGAGGCCGGCCTCCGTCGAACGCAGGCTGTCACGGTTGATAGCCGCAACGACATAGAGCGCGAGCGACATCAGTTCGAGGCCGAGATACAGCGCGATCAGGTCATTGGCAGAGATCAGCAGCATGACGCCGAGGGTCGCGAGCACCAGCAGGACCGGGAACTCGAACTTGTCGAGATGGTCGTAGCGCGCATGGCCGACTGCCATGATCATTGCCGTCACCGAACCGATGAGGGCGAGGATCTTCATGAACTGGGCGTAGCCGTCGGCAACATAGGCACCATTGAAGGCGTCGCCTTCAGCACCGGAGAAGACGAGCCAGGCGCCTGAGAAGATCAGAAGCGCGATCGCCAGCCCGGTGACGACACTGTTCGACCGATCGCCCGAAAACACGCCGATCATGAGCAGCACCATGGCGCCGACCGCCAGGATCAGTTCCGGCGTGACCAGGTGCAGGCTAGCAATGAGAGTTTCAACGGTCATGTCCAAAGGATCCTGTCGTCAGTTCGCAATCAGCGCCAAGGACTGGGCTGCTTGCAAGGCTGCGGAGTAGTTGTTCACCAGATTGTCGACGGAGGCTGCGGTCGCATCGAGGATGGGAGCCGGATAGACGCCGAAGAAGATGGTGAGCGCGACAAGCGGGTATAGGACCAGCTTTTCGCGGGCGGAGAGGTCAAGCATGGCCTTCAGGCTCTCCTTTTCGAGCGCGCCGAAGACGACCCGGCGATAGAGCCAGAGCGCGTAAGCCGCCGAAAGGATGACGCCTGTGGCGGCAAAGAGCGCGACCCAGGTGTTGACGCGGAAGACGCCGATCAGGGTGAGGAATTCACCGACGAAGCCCGAGGTGCCCGGCAGGCCGACATTGGCCATGGTGAAGACCATGAAGGCCAGCGCATATTTCGGCATGTTGTTGACCAGACCGCCATAGGCCGCGATCTCGCGGGTATGAAGACGGTCATAGATGACGCCGACGCAGAGGAAGAGCGCGCCGGAGACAAAGCCGTGGCTGATCATCTGGAAGATCGCACCCTGCACGCCCTGCTGGTTGGCGGCGAAGATACCCATCGTCACGTAACCCATGTGGGCGACGGACGAATAGGCGATCAGCTTCTTGATGTCTTCCTGCATCATCGCGACCAGCGAGGTGTAGATGATGGCAATAACCGACAGCGTAAAGACGAAGGGCGCGAAGAAATCGGACGCCAGCGGGAACATCGGCAGCGAGAAGCGCAGGAAACCGTAGCCGCCAAGCTTCAGGAGGATACCCGCCAGGATGACGGAACCCGCCGTCGGTGCCTGAACGTGCGCGTCCGGCAGCCAGGTATGAACAGGCCACATCGGCATCTTCACCGCGAATGAGGCGAAGAAGGCAAGCCATAGCCAGGTCTGCATCTGCGGCGGGAAGTCGTGCTGCAGGAGCGCTGCGATGTCAGTCGTGCCGGCATCCCAGTACATTGCCATGATGGCGAGCAGCATCAGCACCGAGCCGAGCAGCGTGTAGAGGAAGAACTTGTAGGACGCGTAGACGCGATCCTTGCCACCCCAGACGCCGATGATGATGAACATCGGGATCAGGCCGGCTTCGAAGAAGACGTAGAAGAGCACGATGTCGAGCGACACGAAGACGCCGATCATCAGGGTCTCGAGCACCAGGAAGGCGATCATGTATTCCTTCAGGCGCTTCTCGACCGAGGTCCAGCTGGCGAGAATGCAGAAGGGCATGAGCAGCGTCGTCAGGATGACGAACAGCATCGAAATGCCATCGACGCCGACATGGTAGGAGATGCCGGTCCCGAGCCAGGCATGCTTCTCCACCATCTGGAAGCCGGTGTTCGAATTGTCGAAGTTGATCCAGATAAAGAGCGACACGACGAAGGTGAACACCGTCGTCAGCAGCGAGACGTTCAGGATGTTGCGGCGGCCGAGAGAGGTGTCACCACGCGTCAGCAGAAGCAGAGCCACGCCGACCAGGGGAAGGAAGGTGACCGTCGAGAGAATGGGCCAATCGGTCATCAGAGGGAGCTCCCGAGCATCATCCAGGTAACGAGGGCCGCAATGCCGATCAGCATCGCGAAGGCATAGTGGTAGAGGTAGCCAGACTGCAGGCGGACGACCCTCTGGGTCAGGCCGCCGACGGCCGAGGCAACACCGTTCGGGCCATAGGCGTCGATCGTGGCAACGTCACCCTTCTTCCAGAGGAAGCGGCCGAGCGCCTTGGAGGACCGAACGAAGAGGAAGTCGTAGAGTTCGTCGAAGTACCACTTGTTGAGCAGGAACTGGTAGAGCATCCACTGCTGTTCAGCGAGCCTCTTCGGCGCCGACGGGTTCTTGATATACATGTACCAGGCGGTCACGAAGCCGAGCGTCATGGCAATGAACGGGCTCCACTTCACCCACTTCGGAACGTCGTGGAACTCTTCCAGAACCGTGTTGGCCGGCAGCGTAAACAAGGCTCCCTTCCAGAATTCGGCATAGTGATGGCCGAAGAAGTAGTCGTGGAAGATGAAGCCGGCAAACAGAGCGCCAAAGCCGAGCAGGTAGAACGGGATCAGCATCACCTGCGGGCTTTCATGCACGTGGTGCATGACATCGGCCGACGCACGCGGCTTGCCAAAGAAGGTGAGGAAGGCGAGGCGCCACGAATAGAAGCTCGTGAACAGAGCCGCGATGACCAGCAGGGTGAAGGCAAAGCCACCGACGGTCGAGTGCGACGCGAAGGCCGACTCGATGATGTAGTCCTTCGAGAAGAAGCCTGCGGTACCGATCACCGTACCGGGAATGCCAACGCCGGTCAGAGCGATTGTCCCGATCGTCATGGCCCAGAAGGTCACCGGAATATGTTTCCGAAGGCCGCCCATGTAGCGCATGTCCTGCTCGCCATCGACGGCGTGGATGACGGAACCGGCACCCAAGAACAGCAGCGCCTTGAAGAAGGCGTGCGTGAAGAGGTGGAAGACGGCCGCGCCATAGGCGCCGACACCGAGGGCGACGAACATGTAACCGAGCTGCGAGCAGGTCGAATAGGCGATGACGCGCTTGATATCGTTCTGCACGAGGCCGACGGTCGCGGCAAAGAAGGCCGTGATCGCACCGACGATGGTGACGACGGTCAGGGCATCCGGCGAGAGTTCGAAGACCGGCGACATGCGGGCGACGAGGAAGACGCCGGCGGTGACCATGGTTGCGGCGTGAATCAGCGCCGAAACCGGCGTCGGGCCTTCCATGGCGTCCGGCAACCAGGTGTGCAGCAGGAACTGTGCCGACTTACCCATCGCGCCCATAAACAGCAGCAGGCAGGCGCCGGTGAGCGCATGGCTGCGGTCGAGCTGCATGCCGAAGAGGTTGAGAACGACTTCGGGAGCGGCTGCGGGATCGGTCGGCAGATAGGACTGGGCCGAGGCGAAGATCGTCTCGAGGTTGATCGAGCCGAACATCACGAAGAGGGCCGAGATGCCGAGGATGAAGCCAAAGTCACCGACGCGGTTGACGATGAAGGCCTTCATGGCGGCAGCCGAAGCCGAGGGCTTCTTGTACCAGAAGCCGATCAGCAGATAGGACGCCAGGCCCACGCCTTCCCAGCCGAAGAACATCTGCAGCAGGTTGTCCGACGTGATGAGCATGAGCATCGCGAAGGTGAAGAGCGACAGATAGGCAAAGAAGCGCGGCCGATGCGGATCGTGGTGCATGTAGCCGATCGAGTAGAGGTGCACGAGGCACGACACCGAGTTGACGACCACGAACATCACGGCGGTCAGCGTATCGACGCGGAAGGCCCATTCGACGTCGATGCCGCCGGACTGGATCCAGCGCAAGACCGGAACCTTGATGACCTCGTGGGCCTCATGGCTCATGGCGACGTTGAAGAACACGATCCAGGAGAGGACCGCGACGATGATCATCAGGCCGGTGGTGATGAATTCCGAAGCCTTGGCACCGATCTGACGACCGAAGAGGCCGGCGATCAGAAAGCCGATCAGGGGGAGAAAGACGATAGCCTTGTAGATCATGACCCGATCAGCCCTTCATCATGTTGACGTCTTCGACGGCGATGGAGCCGCGATTACGGTAGAAGACCACCAGGATCGCGAGACCGATGGCCGCTTCGGCGGCGGCGACCGTCAGGATGAACAGCGCGAAGACCTGGCCGACGAGATCGCCGAGGAAGGTCGAGAAGGCGACCATGTTGATGTTCACCGAGAGCAGGATCAGTTCGATCGACATCAGGATGACGATGACGTTCTTGCGGTTCAGGAAGATGCCGAAGACACCCAGGGTGAAGAGCAGGGCACTGACCGTCAGGTAGTGGGAAAGACCGATTTCCATATTTCTTGTTCCTTGACCTCGTGCTCGGCTCAGACGCCCTGGCCCGGCTTGACCTTGACGACCTTGACGGCCGTCTCGGGCGTGCGTGCGACCTGGGCGGAGATGTCCTGGCGCTTGATGTTGGTGCGGTGGCGCAGCGTCAGCACGATCGCGCCAATCATGGCGACGAACAGGACGAGGCCC
>CALSAF010000219.1:0-6884 GCA_943372805.1 Rhizobium sp. Q54 | reverse complement strand
CGGCTGATGCCGAGCATCTGGGCCGCCTGCGAGACATTGCCATTAGCCCGCGACAGCACCCGGCGAAGCGCCGCCCGCTCGGCATCGTCGAGATCGCTGGCCTGTCCGCCTCGGGTTTCGCGCAGCGCATCGGCCGCCGGCAGCCCCTGAGCGATCAGTCCGTCATCGAGCTTCAGCGCAAGCCGGGCGGCCTTGGTAGCACCCAGGATCAGGTCGTCGCCATCAACGGCAATCAGGGCGGAGAGCGAATTCACCTGCGGCACGACCAAGATGCGCGCACCGGCAAAGGCCTGGCGGAAGAGATTGCTTTCCACCCGCGCGGCGGCATCGCGCACGGCCTGCGACAGAACCGCCAGCGTCATGTCTGAAACATCGTTGCGGCATGTGGACACGTCGAGGGCGGCCGTAACGCGACCGAGATGATCGCGGATCGGTGCGGTGGCACAGGACAACCCGATATTGGCGCTCATGAAATGCTGGTCGCGATGGATGACGACAGCGCGTTCATCGGCCAGCGCCGTGCCAATACCGTTGGTCCCCACGCTCGCCTCGCTCCACAGAGTCTGCTGCCAGAGGCCCAGCGCCCGGAACTCAACATCATCCCCCGGCGCACCACGCCGGTCGACCACGATCCCGCTGTGATCCGCGAGAATGATGCAGCAGCCCGACCGACCGACCATTTGATACAGCCGGTCTACCTCGTCGGTGGAACTGCCGATCAACCGCTCCATGCGCTCGCGCGCCTCGCGAAAGGTCGCCTCGTCCACCTGAACGGGCTTGCGTGCCTCTTCCGGCTGCAAACGATAGAGGTTGAGACAACGGCTCCAGGATGCGGCGACCGGTGAGGTCACCGCCGCCGACGCCTTCTGTGCCGTCGAATAGACGAGATCGGAGTGACGTGTTTCCTGTTGCATCGGCTCCTCCCAAAGCGCAGAGGCCAGTATGCCCCTTCTGCCAACCTTGGCAATCAGCCAATCGGACGAGGCGCACGGCGCCCGGACACAAGGCAGAGGCCGAGTGGCGCAATTCTGCGACACTTCACAGGACAAAAGTGACGAATGCTCAGGCGGCCAGCCCGGATTTCTTCGCCGCAGCAGATGCCGTGTCGACCGCAGGCTCCGCAGCTTCGGCATCCATGACCGGATTGACCACGTCCTGCAGTTCCGAAAGAGGTGCCGGGCGACCGTAGAAATAGCCCTGCACCTGTTCACAACCCTCGTCCTGCAGGAACCTCAGATGTTCGGCATTCTCCACCCCCTCCGCCAGAACGGGGATATCGAGGCTTTGGGCGAGAATGAGCGTCGAGCGAACGATGGCCGCCGACTGGCGGCTTTCGACGACGCTGTCGATGAACCCCCGATCGATCTTGATCTTGTCGAAGGGGAAAAGCTGCAAGGTCGACAGCGAGGAATATCCGGTGCCGTAGTCATCCATGGCAACCTTGACGCCGAGCGCCTTGAGCTGCCGGATGATCGACAGCGCATGCTGCTGGTCGGCGATGATGCCCGATTCGGTAATCTCCAACTCGAGCCGCTCCGGGGCAAGGCCGGTTTCGGCGAGAATTTCGCGGACCCGCTGTGGCAGCGAGGCATTGGCGAGCTGTTTCGGCGCGACATTGACGGCAATGCGCAGCGGATTGCGCCACTGGACGGCCTCAGCGCAGGCCTGGCGCAACACCCAGTCACCAAGCTCCATGATGAGGCCGGTGCGCTCTGCAATCGGGATGAACTCGACCGGCGAGACCATGCCACGGCGGGGATGCCGCCAGCGCAACAACACCTCGAAACCGATCACCTCGCCCGTCAGCGTGTTGTTCTGCTTCTGGAAATACAGTTCGAACTCACCCCGGTCAAAGCCGGTGCGCATGTCCATCGCCAGCGCACTGCGCTCCCTTGCCGCCTGGTCCATCGACTGGTCGTAGAAGCAGACCTGGTTCGACCCCATCGACTTGGCCCGGTACATCGCGATGTCCGCCTGCGCCAGAAGATCATCGATCGTGCCGGCACCATCGGGGAAGACGGAGATCCCGATGCTGGCGCCGATGCCAAGTGTCACGTCCTCCCAGGCGATCGGCTCACCGAGATCGTGGATGATCCGCTCCGCCATCTGCTCGGCCTCGGAATGGGTGAAGACGCGCGAGGTGACCGCGATGAACTCGTCTCCGCCGATGCGCGCAACGAACTCGCCCTCGCGCAGCCTGCGTCCCATCCGTTCGGCAGGCACCCGCAAAACATGGTCACCGGCGGCATGGCCATGCACGTCGTTGATTTCCTTGAACCGGTCGAGATCAAAGCAGAGCAGGTAGATGCGCTCGGTCCTCGTCACCGGTGCCTGCATCATGTGGCCAAGCCGCTCGACGAAGGCGCTCCGGTTCGGAAGTCCCGTCAGGGCGTCATGCAACGATAGCTGCCGATAGCGCTCGACCGCAGAGCGCGTCGACTGCCGGTCGATGACATAGGTCATTGAGCCGATCGACAGGATCAGCACGGTCACCAGCATCAGGACGACGGTCAAAACGCTTTCCGGCAACATGTGATCAGGCAGTGCAGCCGAAAGATCCGGCACCACGGTCACGGCCGTCATGCCGATGAAATGGGTGGAGGCAATCGCAAGGACGAGGGCCACACCGCCGCCGTACCGGCAGAATCGGGTAACCGGACGGGCAACACGGTTGGTGGCCAGCGCCCCAAATGCAGCCCCGGCGACCAGTGACCAGACGACATAAGATGCGTTCCATTCCAGGTGTCCCTGCACCTGGTAACCCGCCATGCCGACATAATGCATTGCGGCGATGCCGGCACCGACGATCGCACCGCCGGCCTCGATCAGCAGGCTTCGCTGCGTCATCGCTGCAATCAGCAAGCCGATCCCGGTGACGGCGATAGCCAGCAACAGGGAGGTGAGTGTCGCCGCCGGCTCGTAGCCCGCGAGCACATCAGCCTCGTATCCCATCATCGCGACAAAATGCGTTGTCCAGATTGCCGCCCCACCGATCACGCTGGTCAGAGAAATCCAGCTCGCCCGTGCCACACCCCGGGTGTTGCGCACCCGCCCGAAGAGCCGCATGGTCAGCAGGGAGCCGAGAACGCAAACGGTCACGGCAGCCACCAGAGAAGGCGGGTCGTGTTCCACAGCGATACAGGTAAGGATTTCGAGCATGAAGTGCGACCACATTGTAAAGACAATACTGATTTAGCATCAGGCAATTTCAAAGGGCTTGACTGGAATGGTTACCAATTTCCCTCCGCCCCCTCCGGAACCATGGAAAGTGATCACAAACGCGTAATCCCGCCCCAGGGCCCGGAAAACCTTGCCAATGCGCATCATCTGGTCTATAGGCGCCCGATCCGCACAGACACCCTTGGAGGCAATGTGGATGGGACCGGCAACGGTCTCCGGTTCTGGCATGACCAAGATGTGTCGCCAGGGCTCTCCAGTAACTTGAAAGGTAAAGCCATGAGCCACGCTTCTTACGAGCTCAAGGCCGTAGCACGCGAACGGGTAGGTAAGGGGTCCTCCCGCGAACTTCGCCGCAACGGTTTGATTCCGGCTGTCATCTACGGTGACAAGCAGGCCCCGATTTCGATCTCGATCAACACCAACGAGATCACCAAGCGCATCCACGCCGGCGGTTTCATGACCACCGTCGCCGTCATCGACATCGACGGTCAGAAGATCCGCGTTCTGCCGAAGGACTACCAGCTCGACGTCGTTCGTGACTTCACGATGCATGTCGACTTCCTGCGCGTCTCGGCTGACAGCAAGGTCACTGTCGAAGTTCCGGTTCACTTCATCAACGAAGAGAAGTCGGCCATCAAGACCGGCGCCGTTCTCAACATCGTTCGTCACGAAGTTGAACTGCACTGCCCGGCTTCCGACATCCCGGAATTCCTGACGGTTGACCTCGCAGGCCTGAAGGTCGGCGACAGCGTGCATATCTCGGCTGTCAAGCTTCCGGCTGGCACCAGCCCGGTTATCGGCGATCGCGATTTCACCATCGCCACGATCGTTGCTCCGGCTGGCGGCATGGCTGACGAGGCTGCCGAAGCCTGATCTTTTAAGATCAGTCGCATCGATTGGAACCCACCCTCATGCAGGGTGGGTTTTTTGTATCCGCACTTACACGCGAAGGTCGAATTCGACCATGTTCCTTTAGTTAGATTTAAAGTATTTCGTGAAAGCCTTCGCCTCTCAATTCTTGCGTGAGGGAGCCCCAGAGGATCATGCCGCATCATCCAGAGCCGCGTGAGGCCAACTGCTGATGACCCGCTCCGTCGAGAGCCGTTTCCTTGCAATCGTGGGGATCACGATCTCGATTCTCGTGGTGCCGCTCTTTGCGCTGTTCCTGTCTTTGGCAACCGAACGCGCCTCAAGCGAGTTGCAGCAAAATCTCGAAATCCTGATTGCCGCCAATGCCCAGGCGCTTGCCAAGCCGCTCTGGGATTTCGACCAGGAAAGCGTCGAGCAGATCACCGCCACGATCGTGTCCAACGCGACGGTCAGCCGCGTCAACGTCAAGGACATGTCGGGCGGCATCGCTGTTTCCATGCCGGCACTGCCCAAATGGCCGAAGAACGGACTGGAATCGATCAGCCGCGAGATCTTCTATCGCGCCGTCGAAGGCCCCAAGCTCGTCGGCACCATCACCATCTACTACAGCCGCATCGACATGTTCTCCTCCCTGCGCCAGGCAGAGGTCATGCTGATCGGCATCTTCATGCTGGCCGTCATGGGCGTCGTCGGCGCAGCCGTGGTCGGCAACCGGTTGATGGTCATGAAGCCGCTCCTCAAGTTGACAGCCGCCATAGAAGCGACACGCCGGCTTGGCTCCCGCCATCATGTCGACTGGCAGTCGAACGACGAGATCGGTCGGCTCGCCCGCAGCTTCAATGCCATGCAGATCAAGCTTGAGCAGGAAGAAGGGGAATTGCGCCTCGCCCACCGCCGCGCAACGGACATCTACAACACGACGCCGGCCATGCTCTTTTCACTTGACGAGGAGGATCGCATCACCGGCGTCAGTGAATACTGGCTCGTTGCCACCGGCTACCAGCGCCACCAGATCGTCGGGCGCAAGTTCATCGAACTCGTTCCGACCGAGGCCCGCGCCGATTACCTGGCAGGCAAGAAGACACGCTCCATCGCCGATGTACTTGAGGCCACGACGCGCTTTGTCTGCGCCGACGGGACTGTCATGGACGTGCTGATCGCCGAGGCCAACCGCAAGATCGAAGGCGCGGATGAGGATCTCTCGCTCAGCGTCATGACCGATGTCACGGCGCTGAAGCAGTCCGAAGAGCGTAACCATCGTCAGGCGATCACCGACCATCTGACCGGTCTGCGCAACCGCCAGGGCTTCGAGATCGCCCTCGACAGCGAGATCGCCGCGACCGATGCCGCCGGCGAGGAACTGGCCTGCATCTTCGTCGATCTGGATCGTTTCAAGTGGATCAACGACAATCTCGGCCATCAGGCCGGCGACCTCGTGCTCTGCCGGTTCGTGGACCGCATGCATGAGCGCCTCCCGAAGGGCGCGGTTGCAGCCCGCCTTGGCGGAGATGAATTCGCGGTGCTGCTACGCGGGCGCGATATCGAGACAGTGGCAACTGAACTCAGCCACAGCCTGTGTGACATATTCGTTGAACCGATGGCCATCGAAAGCTCCACGGTTCGCCTCAGCGCCAGTATCGGGATTGCCGTCTATCCCCGCCATGCCGCCAATGCCGCCGAACTGCTGCAGAAATCCGACATGGCGATGTACAGCAAGAAGCGCGATGGCAAGAACGGCGCCCAGCTCTACGACCCGCAGATCCAGGATCACACCCGCCGCCGCGCCGAAATCGAGCGCGACATCGAGGAAGGCTTGGCCGAGGACTGGTTCGACGCCTTCTTCCAGCCGATCGTTGAAGTGGGCACCGGCCGTACGGTCGGCTACGAGGCCCTGATGCGCCTCGTCCACCCCGAGCGCGGTATCGTGCCACCTGCGGAACTCATCGGCGTCGCCGAGGAAACCGGAGCGATCAGTCGGCTCGGCGGCCAGGTGCTTGAAAAGGCCCTGTCAAACCTCGCCCGTCTCAGCGCCATTACCGGTGACCATGATGCCTATCTGGCAGTGAACTTCTCGCCGCTCCAGTTCGACGCATCCCTGCCCGTCCGGCTCGCCGCCCTCACAGCGCATTTCGACATCGAACCGCGCCGGATCGTCATTGAGATCACCGAAGCGACGCTCCTGCACGACAATCCGCAGATCCGAACGATCCTCGACGAATTCAATCACTATGGCTATCGTCTGGCCCTCGACGATTTCGGCACCGGCTACTCGTCGCTCAGCTACCTCAACCGCTTTCCTGTCGACATCGTCAAGATCGACCAGTCCTTCATCCGCTCGCTGACCGAGGACGAGCCGGAACTGCGCCACAAGAGCCGCATGCTGGTCGAGGGCATCACCGCCATCTCGCACAAGATGCAATGCACCGTGGTCGCCGAGGGCATCGAAACCGAAGAGCAGCGCCGTATCCTTGAGGAATTCGGCGTCGACTACGGCCAGGGCTATCACTTCGCCCGGCCGCAGGCGCTTTCGGCGCTGATTGAACAGGCAGCCGCCAAGCCGGCCCGCCGACCGAAGCTATCCGCCGGGTGACATCACCAAAGAGAGGGAACCGCAATGAAAGTCCTGAGCCTTATACTTTCACTAGCGGCGGCCCCCGTCGCCGCCGCAGACATCGTCCATTTCACGACCGAAGATTATCCGCCCTATAACTTCCGCGTCGGCAGCGAGATCCGCGGCGCCGGCTATGATCAGGTCCTTCTGATGATGAAGGAGATCAATGTCCCCTATACCCTGGAGATGATGCCCTGGGCCAGGGCGATCGCGCTTGCACAGA
>CALSAF010000218.1:0-6958 GCA_943372805.1 Rhizobium sp. Q54 | reverse complement strand
AGGTGCGGGTATCACCGGCAAGCCTGTGCCACGCGCGCCCGACCGTCTCCTCAAGCTCCAGAAAGTCCAGCATGTCATTCTCCTAGCGGATGACCGCCTGTGCCAGTTCGAGGAGTGCAGTACGCACGTCAGGTTCGTCGGTCAGCGGCTCGATCATGGCGGCGCGAACGGCATCGCGTGGCGCAAGACCGGCATCGATGAGGCTCGCGCAGTAGATCAGCAGACGCGTCGAGACGCCCTCCTCCAGGTCATGACCTTTCAGCGCCCGCAGCCGCCGCGCCAGTTCGACCAATGGCTCTACAGCCGTGGAAGGCAATCCACTTTCTGCCGATACAACCTCGATCTCCCTTGCCTTGGGCAGGAAGTCGAACTCGATGGCGACAAAACGCTGGCGAGTCGAGGGCTTCAACGCTTTGAGGAGGCTTTGATAACCAGGATTGTAGGAGACAACGAGCATGAAGGCCGGCGGCGCTTCAAGCTCTTCGCCTGTCCGCTCCAATGGCAGGATGCGCCGGTCGTCGGTGAGCGGGTGGAGCACGACGGCGACATCCTTGCGCGCCTCGACCACCTCGTCGAGATAGCACACACCGCCCTCACGGACTGCCCGGGTCAGCGGTCCGTCGACCCAGACCGTCTCACCTCCCTTCAGAAGAAAACGGCCAGTGAGATCGGCAGCCGCCAGATCGTCGTGGCAGGAGACGGTGGTCAGCGGCAAGCCAAGCTTTTGCGCCATATGACTGACGAAACGGGTCTTTCCGCAGCCTGTCGGTCCTTTGAGGAGAAGCGGCAACTGCCGCGTCCAGGCTGTCTCGAAGAGAGTGCATTCGTTGCCGGCTGGAGAATAGGTCGGGATATCCGGCTGAATGTTGCGGGCGATGATATTCATGTTGCTGATCCTTAAAATTGGGGAGAGCCCCGCCGCTTTTGAAACAGCGGGGCCGCTATTTCACTCGGCAGGCTCGACATAGCCGCCGAAGGCAGGCTCTTTTTCCTTGCCCGGCATCAACACGGCCCAGACGAACATCAGGGCCGAGACCAGCACGACGGCGCCGGAGCCGAGGCGCACCCAGTAGAACAGCGCCAACTGGTCCTGGACAGCCATGTAGCTTTCGCCGAGCACGCGCTGAAGATGCACCTGCAGGACACCGGCAAAGGTGAGCGCAAAGGTCATCACCGACATCGCCGTGCACATCATCCAGAAGCTCGCGATCGACAGCCACTGGTTATAGGGTTGGCGGCCGCGCATTTCCGGGATGGCATAGGCCATGATCGCAAGGTTGAGCATGACGTAGGCGCCGAAGAACGCGAGGTGTCCGTGGGCTGCCGTCACCTGCGTGCCGTGGGTGTAGTAGTTGATCGAGGACAGTGTGTGTAGGAAGCCCCAGACGCCGGCACCGAAGAAGGCCATGACCGAGCAGCCGATCGACCACAGAAGAGCTGCCTTGTTCGGATGCTTGCGACCGGCCTTCCAGGTCATCACGAAGGTGAAGATGACCATGGTGAAGAAGGGTGCGACTTCAAGGGTCGAGAAGAGCGACCCAATCCACTGCCAGTAGCCTGGCGCGCCGATCCAATAGTAGTGATGGCCCGTGCCGAGAATGCCGGAGAACAGCGCCAGCCCGATGATGACATAGAGCCACTTCTCGACCACTTCGCGATCGATGCCGTTGAGCTTGATCATCAGGAAGGCGAGCACCGAGGCCATGATCAGCTCCCATACGCCTTCGACCCAGAGGTGGACGACATACCACCAGTACATCTTGTCGAGTGCCAGATTCGTTGGGTTGTAGAAGGCGAAGAGGAAGAAGATCGCCACACCCCACAGCCCAAAAATCAGGATGTTGGTGACGACGGTCTTGCGGCCCTTCAGCGACGTCATGGTGACGTTGAACAGCAACATCAGGGCGACGATGACGATTCCGACCTTGATGATGAAGGGTTGTTCGAGGAACTCGCGGCCCTCATGAATGCCAAAGAGGTAACCGACGACAGCGGCGGCGGCGGCAATGAGGAAGATCCAGAACTGCACGATGGCCAGCTTTGGGCTGTAGAGCTCCGTCTCCGCCTCTTCCGGCAGCAGATAATAGGTGGCGCCCATGAAGCCCATCAGCAACCAGACGATCAGGGCGTTGGTGTGGATCATGCGCACGATGTTGAAGGGGAGTAGCTCGGAGAGCGTATTGGGCAGCACGTAGATCGTACCCGCGACGACCCCGAACAGGACCTGGGCGATAAAGAGGCCGAGCGCACCGTAAAAATACAGCATCGCGACCTTCTGGCTTTGATATTTCATTTTGTGTCTCCTTGGGTCACGAAGGGCTCAGCCAGCCTCGTTCGGCGGCCAGTTCTGCGTCTTGATTTTGCTGGTCCATTCGAGGAAGTCTGCGAGATCGTTGATCTCTTCGTCGGTCAGATTGAATTGCGGCATCTGGCGGCGACCTTCGACACCAGAGGGCTGTGCCGCCATCCAAGAACGAAGCGTCTCGCGTGCACCGTCGCGATCGTCCTGGCCACCCCAGCGGGTCCAGACATTGCCGAGTTCGGGCGCGAAGTAGGCGCCTTCACCCAAGATCGAGTGGCAGTTGATACAGGCGTTCTTTTCCCAGATATGCTTGCCGCGCGCGACGCTGTCGGTCAGCGTCGATTCATCTGTTGAAGTAGTGCGGATGTAGTAATGGCTGTGGGCGGTGAGCCCCACGAAGATCGCAAAAAAGAAAATGGAGCCGCCATAGAAGACGTTGCGCGCTCCGGTCTTGGTCAGGCGCTCTGCCATGCCCTTGTCCTTCCGTCTGCCAGGCTTGAAAGGCCCGACCTGGTTTCCCCGCCTCGAAGGCTTCGGCGATCCCCTCGCCGGCTCTGCGGGATGTTCTTTTCATAGAGAGTGATCGGAGTTGTTCTTTGCGCTTTGGCAAGCAACGACGCGAATGTTCAGCCCAAAAGAAGGACCACCAGCGACCGAGACAGGGCGGCGATCAGAATGATGCTCAACCAGCATATGAGCGCAATCCGCATGGGATGATGTCCGCCCCTGAGTTCGAGGAAGTCGAGCACCACAAGCCGTCCCTTGGCAAAGGCAATCGCAAGAACGGCGGCAATCGGTACGATCGTTGGACCGGCGAGCGCCGTAACAATCGCGCCACCAATTGCGAAGGTCATCAGCATGGCGAGCACACCCACCAAATCCTCGTGCTGTCTGCGGGTCATGAGAAGCCTCACGCAAGATAGAGAATGGGAAAGATGACCAACCAGACGAGGTCGATCACATGCCAGAGTGTGGCGATCAGGACCAGGTTTTCCCGTGCCGGGCGCCAGGCGACAAGAAGAAGAGCAATAGCGCCGAAAAAGACATGCAGCAGATGGAAGCCGGTGATGATGAAATAGAGCTCGAAGAAGGTGTCGAGCGTTGCATCCTGAGCGTAGCGAACCTCACCCCAGTATTCGAAGAGCTTGACCGCCACGAAGCAGAAGCCGAGCAGGGCTGCAATCGTCAACGGCCGTTTCACCGCCTCAAGATCAAGCCGACTTCGCATCGCCACGGCGACAAAGTACCCGCTGACCAGCAGGATAAGCGTGTTCGCGCCGGCGATCCCCGGCCTTAAATGCAGACGCGCCAGTTCGAAGGCCTGGGCATCAAAGGTCGACACGACGAGGAAGCCAAGGATCAGGATGCCGAAAGCGATCAGCTCGCTCCACACCAGTATCCAGAGCAGCAGGTGGTCGTCCTTTGCCTCGTCCTGGAGGCTCGTTTGCATAGCCATGGTCAGATCTCCCGTTGGTCGGGATCGGTTCTAAAGAAAAATCCGAAGCGCTCTTTGTGGGAGCGCAAAGAAGACTGACGAAAGACAAGGCAGAGTGCTTCCTGAACAGAAGGAAACGACTGAAATGACGGATGCACAGATCGGCCTTGTCGTTGCGACGCCTATCATCATGGGCTTTGCCTTGATGCTGAAGCGCATGGGCGTACTCCAGGGCGGAGGCACGCTAGCCGCCGTCCTG
The DNA here is from genome assembly GCA_943372805.1 of Rhizobium sp. Q54. Classification (GTDB taxonomy): domain Bacteria; phylum Pseudomonadota; class Alphaproteobacteria; order Rhizobiales; family Rhizobiaceae; genus Allorhizobium. Next base: position 2,962 of record CALSAF010000218.1, on the reverse strand, counting down.
GCTTCGCTTGCCATCGGCGTCGTCCTGTTTCTTGGCCAATAAGGAGGAACTCATGAAAATGAATGGATCCAGCCTGACGGCGACCGAGGTCAGGGCGCTCGAGGACAAGCACCGCGATCTTCTCATTCTCTGCTTGAAGCTGGAGGAATTGGCCGCAGACTTTGACACAGGTGAGATCCCACGTGGTATCCAGAAGGTTGCCAAGCACATTGAACCGTTGGTCGCCGCCGCCCACACGCTGGAGGAGCAAAAGTTCTACCCCGACCTTGAGCTGCATGCCGGCTCATGCTTCGGCTCCCTTCTTCTCGATCAGGTCAAGTCCGAACATCGCGTCGACCGTCGCGCGGCCCGTGAGCTATCCCTCACTTTGGCCGCTGTCGCTCGCAAACGATGCAGGCTGAGCCTTAAAACGGTGGCCCATATGGTTCGCGGTTTTCAGGAAGCTGTCCGGCGCCATATAACTGCGGAGCAGATGCTGCTGCAGCAGCTCCTAAACGTGGAACCCGAAACGCAGGTGTTCCCAGCATGACTGAGGTCGTTCTTGCACTTGCAGTATTCTTGGTGTTGCATTCGGTGCCTGCCTTACCAACCATCCGGGGAAAGCTGACCGCAGCACTTGGATTGCGGCTCTACCTTCTGGTCTATTCGACAACATCCGTGGCACTCCTGATTTGGGTCCTGCATGCGGCCTGGAGCACCGAATATGTCGAACTCTGGCGGCCGGATTCCCGGAACGCCCTTGCCAATTTCGTGTTGTCGCCACTCGGGCTCTTCCTGGTCACGGCAGGCCTTATCAGCCCCAACCCAGCATCTGTCAGTTTCATGAAAGGCACCGTGCCTGGAGCGATAACGACTATTACGCGCCATCCAGTCTTATGGGGTTTCCTCCTCTGGTCTGTCGGCCATGTCGCGGCTAACGGCGACATGAGATCGCTGCTCGTCTTCGGCGGGCTCGGTCTGTTTTCTGCTGTCGGTATTGGCGTCACGGAAAAGCGCGCAAGGCGCAGGATGGGGGCCCACTGGTCACCAATCGAGAGATCAACATCCATATTTCCGTTGAGCGCCCTGTTCTCAGGACGCGCCAAGTTGCGTCTGGATGGACATTTGGTAGCCGCGCTCGCCGTGACGCTGCTTGTCACATTCTGGCTGCTCGCGGGAGGCCATGCCGTACTGTTTGGCGCAGATCCCATCCTCGCGCTCGACATCTGAGAACGATTCCAGCCGGCAATTCCACACACTACTTGCTCTACGTCAAACATCCGCGCGCGCGCGGCTATAACATGAGTAAACAAATCAATTTTTGTAGAGCGGGATGCCCAACAACATGAAACAGGTCAGCAAGACGGTTATTATTGAAGCCGATGCGGCAGGCTATACACCAACTCGTCGCACATTATGCGCCGGCATCGCAGCGACCCTTGCCCTCCCTTTTCTCAACACGCGGGCACGCGCTTCCTCCCTTGCCCACCTCGTCCTCTACGGCCCTCCTGCCGGACCGTCTATCACGCTCGCCTATGCAGTTGGCAAAGGCCTACTGCGCAACGTCGCCGACAAGGTGGAATTCAGGGTATGGCGCACGCCCGATGAAATGCGGGCGGGCCTGTCGTCCGGTTCGATGCAAGCCTTGGTCATGCCAACAACGACAGCGGCAAATCTCCATACGCGCGGCCTTGGTCTGAAGCTGGCCAGCGTCATGACCAATGGGCTTCTCTATATCGTGTCACGCAACGATAGAATCGCGGCTTTCGCCGATCTCGAAGGTCAAAGTGTAACCGTGCCATTCCCCAATGACACGCCGGAACTCGTCTTCGATGCGGCCCTTACCCATCATCGGATGGCGGGCAAGGTCAAGGTGGAGCGGGCTGGCACGCCCATCGAAGCCGTGCAGATGCTGCTCGCAGGGCGTATCGACACGGCGCTCCTGCCTGAGCCGGCGGTCTCTGCCGCCATCTTCAAGGCCAAGACCGGCGGTCAGGCGCTTCACCGCGTCATCGACATGCAGAAGGAATGGGGTACCGTTACCGCTACGGCGCCGGTCATGCCCCAGGCAGGTCTCGCCCTGACCCAGAGCTTTCTGGACGATCGTCCGGAACAGGCGACCGCGCTTCTTGCGGGACTTGCGCGGGCGGCCGTCGAGGTTAACGCCGACCCGGCAGCGGCCGCAGGTCAGGCCGCATCGGCACTTGAACTGCCCTGGCCTGTGCTGGAGGCGTCGATCCCCTACTCGAACCTCGTCGCCATTGCGGCTCGGGACGCTCGCGGACCGATCGAGACACTGCTTAAAGCCGTGGCGCAGAGCCATCCCGAAATGGTGGGCGGTCGCATGCCGGACGCGTCACTCTATCTGTAAGGCAGGATCATCATGGGCGTGGCTTGTCGTGCGGGAAGGGTGGCGCGCTTTCTCTGGTCCGGCTGGGCGGGTCTTGGCGGCCTTGCCGTCTTTGCCGCCGTTTGGCAGCTCGGAGCCGAAGCCTATGGCAGCTTCGTGTTGCCTGCACCGGCCGAGACGATCCAGACCCTGTTCAAGCTGGCGGCAGATCCCGACAACCGGATGTTGGTGCTATCAACGAGCCTGAGGGCGCTCGCCGGCTTTTCACTCGCCACCGTGTTTGGAACGATGGCAGGCGTGGTGGCCGGATATCATCCGGCAATTATGCGCCTGGCGCGTCCGCAGGTGACCTTGCTGATCGGCGTCCCGCCGATCGCATGGATCGTCCTTCTGATGATCTGGTTCGGCATGGGGGCAGGAACGGTTGTTGCCACCGCAGCTATCGCCGCCTTGCCGCTTGTCTTTGTGGGTGCAGCCGAGGGCATCCAGACGCGGGATCGAGCGTTGGAAGACATGGCTCGCATGGCCGGCCTGTCGCCGCTCGTCCGTCTGTTCAAGATATCGCTGCGCCAAATGCTGCACTCCCTATTCCCTTCTCTGGTCATGGCCCTCGGCACGGCCTTCAAGGCAGCC
>CALSAF010000217.1:0-6960 GCA_943372805.1 Rhizobium sp. Q54 | reverse complement strand
CAGACCAGCCCTTCTGTCGCCTTGTCCGTAAGCGCCTTGGAATACTTGAATTTCTCGGCATGACCGGCGGCGGCTCCGAAGATGCCGTTGAGCATAGGCCCGGTTCCATTCTTTGCACCCTCGCCCACCTTGTGGCAGGCCGAGCACTTCTTGAAAGCGGCTTCGCCCTGCCCGACAAGGGCCGGATCCAGGGACGCCGTTTCAATCTGCGCGGCAGCCGAAGCGACAGCAGGAACATCGGCTGCAGGCACGGTTGCCGCAGGCAGGGGAGCAGGGTCGTTTGCCGCCTCGGCCACCTCGGCCGGAGCGGAAGCCGCTGGAGTAGCGGGCGCTGTCGCAGCCGAGGTGTCGAGGGGAGGCAAGGTACCGGCGGGCCTGCCGTCGGGATCTTCTGGCGTCACATTCAGCTCGATGGCGCGCTTGGTCACTTTGACCGGCGCACCGCAATCCTTCATGCAGGGTTCGCCCTTGAACTTCGGATACTCACTCTCGGGACGGTCATCCGGATAGAACCCGTCCGCGTTCGGCAGTGTCACTTCGGTGAAATTCTTGTCGGACAGCGTGAAATCTTCGTCCACCAGGCCGTTGGAATAGAGCAGGAAAGCAGTGATCGCATAGGTCTCGTCGACCGTGACGGTCTGCGCCTCACCGAAAGGCATCGAGCGATGCACATAGTCCCAGACGGTCGACAAATGCGGCCAGTAGCTGCCGATCGTCTTGACGGGCCGCCGATCCGTCAATGTGCCGTCACCACCGGCGAGCACTGGCCAACTGTCGATGCCTTCGGCGAATTCGCCGTGACAGACTGCACATTTCTCGCCGAAGACTTCTTCACCGGTCAGCACGTCACCCGAACCAGGCTTCAACCCCTTGCCGTCGGGAAGCACGGCGACATCCCAGGCGGCCAATTCTTCTGGAAGAGCCGGACGTCCAAGCCCTAGCTTTTCCGACATCGCTGGCGTGGAAAGCAGGACCAGCCCGAGCGATAGAAGGAGAGGATTACGCAACTTCGACATTTTCGACCTCCCCGTCGGCCTTGACCCACCAGGTTTGAATTCCGTTGTTATGGTAGACATTGTTCAGCCCGCGAATTTCACGCAGCGCATCCTTTGTCGGCTGGACATAGCCGGTCTCGTCGCTGGCCCTCGACTGAAGGAGCAGTTCGCTGCCATCCCAGTTGATGTCGAGATGGAAGCGGGTCAGCGCCTTCGATTTGGCGTCTCCGGAGATCCGGGCCTCCTGCCAGTTCACGCCACCATCCGTCGAGACATCGACTCGGGTGATCTTTCCATTGCCGGACCAGGCAAGCCCCGAAATGACCAGCGGTCCCTTTCCGTGCCGGATCGGGACCTGCGGGCTGGGGGATGTGATCACGGATTTCGCATCCATCACCCAAGTCCATTTCCTCGCCCGGCCATCCGGCATGAGGTCAGTGTACTTGGAGGTTTCCTCGCGGCTCTCGACAGCCTGGTCATAGATGCCGATGCGCCGGACCCACTTGACCCACATATTGCCTTCCCAACCCGGCACGACGAGGCGAACCGGATAGCCATGCTCCTTGCGCAGCGCCTCGCCATTGGCGAAGAACGCCACCATGACGTCATCGAGCGCCTTGTCGAGCGGGATGGACCGGCCGTTGGAACTCGCATCGGCTCCTTCAACATAGACCCACTTGCCCTCCGGCTTGACCCCCGCCTCCTCGAGAAGGAGGCGTAAGGGCACGCCGGTATATTCCATGTTGTGGATCATGCCCTGGGTGAACTGGCAGCCCTCGAGCTGCGCACCACCCCATTCCATGCCGCCATTGGCAGCGCATTCGAGAAATGCCGTTGTCACCGATCTTGGAAAACGCAGCAGGTCTTCGAAGGTGAAGACGAGCGGCGTGTCGACCAGACCGTTGATCATCAGCCTGTAGTCCTGCTTGCTCAGTTCAATCGCCCCGGAATGATGGCGTTCGAAAGCGCAACCCTGCGGCGTGATCGTGCCTTCCAGGGCATGGATCGGCGTGAAGTTGATGGAGGATACGGGGCTCTCGGTCAGCCACTCCACATTGCGTCGGACCACGTGGGACTCGAAACGGATCGGAGCCCCATAGGGCGACGCATCGACTGGGTCGCCGAAGGATGAGGCCCAAGGCTGCACCTCGGTGATCTTCGGATCCGGGCCACTGGCACGCGCGACCGAGGCGCCTGCGACAAGGCCAGCTCCTGTCATCGCGGCCTGTCTTAGGAATGTCCTGCGTGACGAGACGTTTTCTGGTTCGTCGGACATGGCGAACGCTCCTTGCTTCCTGTCAGATTCCGGTCACACGGACCGATGTGTTGGGGTCGAGCTTGACGGTGCCGATCTTGCGGACATGCGCTTCGATGACGTCCCAGATCTGCGGACCTTGCGTGCCTTCGTTGACGCTTGCCCAGCCGGCCACGGTGTAGGATTTGCCCGCTTCGATAGCGGTGACACCATCGATCAGTGCGATATCGGTGACCCGCTCGCCGATCGGCTTGCTGATGTCGATGGCATAGGAAAGGCCGCCGACCCGCACCATGTCCCCGCCCTGCTGGTAATAGGGATCCGGGTTGAAGATGTTGTCAGCCACGTCCTCAAGGATGGTCTTGATGGTCTCGCCCGTCATTTCGGTGCGATAGCAGGCGCCATAGGTCATGGAGGTCACATTGTGGATGTCTTCCCGCGTGATCGCATCGCCGGCGAGCAGCGACGGACCCCATCGGACGCCGGGAGACATGGCGATCTGCGCATCGCGTTCGCTACGCACGGCGTCGCAGATCAGGTCGTCCCAGGTTCCGTTGAAGTTGCCGCGTCGGTAGAGAAGGCTTTCGGTCGTGCCGATCTTCTCCTCAAGCTGTGCCTTGTAGGGAGCGCGCTCCTGGTCGATCAGGTCCGCCATCTCGGCATCTGGTGCAATGACATCGGAGAAGATCGGGATCAGCTTGTGGCGGAAGCCCATCATCTTGCCGTCGCGGACATCGAGATCGAGCCGGCTGACAAATTTGCCGTTCGAACCGGAGGCGATCAGGATCGTTTCACCGATCAGAACCGGTTCCGGCACGGCGTCATGCGTATGCCCGGTCAAAATGACGTCGATGCCCTTGATCCGCCCCGCCATCTTGCGATCGACGTCGAACCCATTGTGGGAGAGACAGACCACCAGGTCCACGCCCTCGCCCCGGACTTCGTCCACGACCTCCTGCATGCGCTCCTCGCGAATGCCGAAGGAGTATTCAGGGAACATCCATTTCGGATTCGCGATCGGCATATAGGGGAAGGCCTGGCCGATCACCGCGATCCGCACGCCACCCTTTTCGAAGATCTTGTAGGGCTCGAAGGCCGGCTCGTCCCATTCGGCGTCGAAGATGTTGGCTCCGAGGAACGGGAACGGCAGGCCATCGACGATTTCCTTGACCCGCTCGGTTCCGTAGGTCCACTCCCAATGGCTGGTCATCGCCTCGACACCGAGTGCGTTCATGACGTTGACCATGTCCTGCCCCTTCGTCAGCAGACTGGTCATCGAACCATGCCATGTATCGCCACCGTCGAGCAGGAGCGACTGGGGTCGGGCAGCCCGGATCGACTTCACGACCGTCGCCACGCGGTCCATGCCGCCCATGCGGCCATAGGCCTTGGCGAGCGCGCCGAAATCCTCATGGGTCAGAGCATAGGCATCACGCGAACCCGCTGCGATGTCGAAGGTCTTGAGGAATTCGGAGCCGGTCAGGTGCGGGACATGGCCCTTGGCGTCGCCAACCCCAAGGTTGACCTCCGGCTCGCGAAACCAGATCGGTTTCAACTGCGCATGGATATCCGTGATGTGGATGAGCGTAACGTTGCCAAAATCCTCGAATTCGAGAAGTTGCTCCTGCGTCAGCACCTGCTGCGCAGCGAGCCGCGAAAAATTGCCAAAGCCGGACAACCCCACAATTGCCGAGGTTGCCATGGATGCCTGCAGAAACTCACGACGGGTAATCATCCCGCATTCCCTCCAGCAAGCACAGAAAATCCATCCACGCCGAAGACGTGGTCCTGCTTGCCAATAATGTACGTTCAAAGTGTTTGGGCGGTCGGGCTTTCCCGGCCGCGCCATCTCGTTCAGTGCCGGACGGAGACGCCTTCGACCGACAGACCATTCCCGCGCGAGGCCACATAAAGCTCAAGCGCCTTGAACTCGTCCGATCCCGCCTTGAAGGTTTCGGCACGCGTGTCGCGGACACACCCGACGAAACGCTGCTGCGCGCTCAGAATACCGGCATCCTTCAGGCGGTAGGTCGGGAACCCGTTGACCTGCCCCTGCGAAAGATGGTCGGCCCGGATCATCCGGCCATAGTTGCTCTCATGACAGTTGGCGCAAGACATTTCCAGTTGGCCGAAGCGGGTGTAGTAGATCTCCTTGCCGTGCTCCCAGAAGGACTGGGCCGGACCATCGATGGCGACATTCACCACCTCACCGCGCGACTGGATGGAAATCAGGGCCATCATGTCCTTCATTTTGTCGGACGTGACACCCCATGCCTCCAGACCCATCTCCTTGGTGACACAGGAATTGATGTAGTCTTCCATGATCATCAGCTTGCCGGACTTGGCATCGACCCGAGGCAGAACGGCACGCAGCCCCTTCATGCTTTCCGGCCCCTCATGACAGCCCGCACAGGACTCACCGTTCTTGCCCATGGTTTCGTTCCAGGCATCGAGACCGCGATCAACGAAAACCATGCCAGGATTGTCGAAGTCGTCCTTCTGCAGGTCGCGTGTTTCGGTCTCACGGAACAACCAACCCGAATAGATCGTATCGAATGTATCCTTGAGAAACGCGGGTGCAGCCGTCTTGGTCACGAGCTCAATCGTGCCATCATCCGTCTCGACCGTGAGCGTATCCTCGACCGGATCCGCATGCACAGCGGCGGAGGCGGTCAGAAAACCGATGGTCGCCAGAGCTGCAGCTAGTTTGGTCTTGCCGTGCATGAACTCCCTCCCCGAGATCGTTGCGCGTCAGTGATCAGGCGACTTCGATCGGCTTCTTGTCCGTGTAAACAGAGCCGTCGTCGTCATACCAGGTGAAGACGAATTCGCCGGCGGCATCGACCTTGGCTTCGAATTCGAAATAGGGGTTCGTCGAGACCGCAGGTTCGATGGCAACGTCGATGACGTTGACGCCGTTGAGATCGCAGGTGAAACGGTTGATGATCGACCGGGGAATCACGGCACCCTGCGCGTCCTTGCGCTGCCCGGATTCCATCTTGTGGCTGATCAGCGCCTTGATGGTGACCGCCTCGCCAGCCTTTGCCGACTTCGGTACCTTGACGCGTGGTTTTGCATCGTCTGCCATTGTAATTCCTCCTCCGAATTCAGCCGCCGCAGCCGCCAATGGTGACCTTCACGGTCGCCTGCGCCTGCTTGATGGACCCATCCGCCATTCTCGCCAGCGCAAAGACGTCCTGCGTCTTGGCCAGGCGGATACGCGTTGCAGCCATATGATTTCCGGCTGCGGGACCGAACGTGAATGTCGCAACTGCAGGTTCCGGATTTCCAGTGGCGAGCAGCATGATAGAGACCGCGCCGGGGGCATCGACAGAGACTGGGACTGTATTGCCGTTCTCGGCAATCTCGGGCGCCGTCAGCGTGATACCGTCGTTTCCGGGCGTTGCCCCGCCAGTGAAGGCCTTGACCAGTTCCTCGGTTGTTGCCGCAGCTGCCAGGCTTGGCAGAGTGGCCGCGACCACGCCTCCAAGCCCGATGAACAGCATGTCGCGTCTTGTGAAACTCATTTCGGTTCTCCTCAATCCTATTCCTTGAGCGTCATCAGATAGGCGACGACATCCTCGATTTGCTGCGCCGAGAGGATCGGCGGAAGCGGTCCCTTTGCGGCCTTGCCCGTGAAGCCGTCACCGGGACGGACGAACCCGTCGATCTTGTAGAAAGCAGGCATGAAGCTGTCTTCGAAGGTGTTCTTCGCATTGGCCACGATGCCGCGGATCTCCGCCTCGCTGTAGCGATCCGCAACACCGTCAAGCGGCGGCGCGATATCCCCCGGAAACTGCACGTCAGGCAGGGCTGCGACCGTATGGCAGGCCACGCAGTTGCCGAGCGCATTCGTCGTCATGATCTTGATGCCGGATTTTGCGTCCCCCGGCGCGCCGGAAAGCGAGGCCGCAACAGCCCCCTCCTGAAACACGATTGCACCAGGCGCCGTTTCGCCGAGCGCCGGTGTGACGCTCGCTCCCGCGACCAGTGCTGCCAGACAAAGCTGCCAGTTCATCGACTCCTCCCACTCTCTCCTGAAGACAGGTTAGCGCCAAATGAAGCGTATAACAATGCCTATATATATATTTTTGAATAACCAGTATCTGATTGTTTAAACGAGTTAATTCTCAGTCGCCATTTGTCTGGAAAGGAATTTTTGAAAATGCTCGCCCGATTGATACCCGTGATCAACGATCCATTTGAGCAAGGCCGAGGTTGTCCCCTTGCCGAATGCTCCAGGCATGGACGCGACGGCGGCCTGCTGTGCGGACAAGCCTGATCCAACGTCCCCGGGCAGAAAAATCAGGGTCGGTGTGAACATCACACCCCAACGGATGGCCATCTCCTTTTCAGGCAATACGGTCCCGTCGAAGTCGGTCACCTCGACATCGCCGAAGAGGTTGAGCTGCACGACATAATAGTTTTCACGGATAAAGGCCTCGATGCCAGGATCGGAGAAAACCTCTTCATGCATCTTGGTGCAGTAGATGCAGCCACGTTGCTCGACGATGACGAGCAGCCGCTTCTTCTCCGAATTGGCGTCTGCGAGATCTTCCTTCAGGTCCTTGAATGTCTCGCGAAGCCATGACGGCTTGTGCAGTCCGTCATCTCCCAGTTCAACAGCGGACGAAGGCACGGCGAGCATCGTGCCAGCCATCAGAAGGGCGCAGACAAGGATAAATCTCCACGGGGACATCGGTTCTCCTC
>CALSAF010000216.1:0-2500 GCA_943372805.1 Rhizobium sp. Q54 | reverse complement strand
CCGAAACCGGGTGATCTAGCCATGAGCAGGCTGAAGGCAAGGTAACACTTGCTGGAGGGCCGAACCGTTGAATGTTGCAAAATTCTCGGATGACTTGTGGCTAGGGGTGAAAGGCCAATCAAACTCGGTAATAGCTGGTTCTCCGCGAAATCTATTTAGGTAGAGCGTCGGACGAATACTCCAGGGGGTAGAGCACTGGATGGGCTAGGGGTCCCCACAGGATTACCAAACCTAACCAAACTCCGAATACCTGGAAGTACTATCCGGCAGACACACGGCGGGTGCTAACGTCCGTCGTGAAGAGGGAAACAACCCTGACCGCCAGCTAAGGCCCCCAAATCGTGGCTAAGTGTGAAAGGATGTGAGAATCCCATAACAACCAGGATGTTGGCTTAGAAGCAGCCATCATTTAAAGAAAGCGTAACAGCTCACTGGTCTAGATAAGGGTTCTTGCGCCGACAATGTATCGGGGCTCAAGCCACGTGCCGAAGCTGCGGGTGCATCGCAAGATGCGCGGTAGCGGAGCGTTCCGTAAGCCTGTGAAGCGGTACCCGTGAGGGGCCGTGGAGGTATCGGAAGTGAGAATGCTGACATGAGTAACGGAAAGGGGTGTGAGAGACACCCCCGCCGAAAGTCCAAGGGTTCCTGCGTAAAGCTAATCTGCGCAGGGTCAGCCGGCCCCTAAGACGAGGCTGAAAAGCGTAGTCGATGGGAACCAGGTGAATATTCCTGGGCCTGTGGATGGTGACGAACGCCGTAAGTTGTCGATCCTTACTGGATTGGATCGGCTGCGAAGGAGTTCCAGGAAATAGCCTCCACGTATAGACCGTACCCGAAACCGACTCTGGTGGACTGGTAGAGCATACCTAGGCGCTTGAGAGAACGATGCTGAAGGAACTCGGCAATTTGCCTCCGTAACTTCGGGATAAGGAGGCCTCCTCCGCGGGCAACCGTGGGGGAGGGGCACAAAACAGGGGGTGGCGACTGTTTATCAAAAACACAGGGCTCTGCGAAGCCGTAAGGCGACGTATAGGGTCTGACGCCTGCCCGGTGCCGGAAGGTTAAGAGGAGAGGTGCAAGCTTTGAATCGAAGCCCCGGTAAACGGCGGCCGTAACTATAACGGTCCTAAGGTAGCGAAATTCCTTGTCGGGTAAGTTCCGACCTGCACGAATGGCGTAACGACTTCCCCGCTGTCTCCAGCATCGACTCAGTGAAATTGAATTCCCCGTGAAGATGCGGGGTTCCTGCGGTTAGACGGAAAGACCCCGTGAACCTTTACTGCAACTTTGCACTGGTATCCGTGTCGTCATGTGTAGGATAGGTGGTAGGCTATGAAACCGGGGCGCCAGCTCTGGTGGAGCCATCCTTGAAATACCACCCTTGAAGTCATGAATATCTAACTGCGGCGTGTCATCCACGCCCAGGACAGTGCATGGTGGGTAGTTTGACTGGGGCGGTCGCCTCCCAAAGAGTAACGGAGGCGCGCGAAGGTGGGCTCAGAGCGGTCGGAAATCGCTCGTTGAGTGCAATGGCATAAGCCTGCCTGACTGCGAGACTGACAAGTCGAGCAGAGTCGAAAGACGGCCATAGTGATCCGGTGGTCCCACGTGGACGGGCCATCGCTCAACGGATAAAAGGTACTCCGGGGATAACAGGCTGATGATGCCCAAGAGTCCATATCGACGGCATCGTTTGGCACCTCGATGTCGACTCATCACATCCTGGGGCTGGAGCAGGTCCCAAGGGTTCGGCTGTTCGCCGATTAAAGTGGTACGTGAGTTGGGTTCAGAACGTCGTGAGACAGTTTGGTCCCTATCTGCCGTGGGTGTAGGAGACTTGAGAGGATCTGCCCTTAGTACGAGAGGACCGGGGTGGACGTACCTCTGGTGGACCTGTTGTGGCGCCAGCCGCATAGCAGGGTAGCTAAGTACGGACGGGATAACCGCTGAAAGCATCTAAGCGGGAAACCCACCTCAAAACGAGGTCTCCCTTGAGAGCCGTGGAAGACGACCACGTTGATAGGCCGGGTGTGGAAGCGTGGCGACACGTGAAGCTTACCGGTACTAATAGCTCGATCGGCTTGATCACTCTCATTAATCCATGTCCACCGAGCGTGGGCATCGCATGAGAACAGACGACCAGCGTTTCAAACTTGATGACAATGCTCTTTGCCGGCCTGGTGGCTATGGCGAGGGGGCTGGACCCGATCCCATTCCGAACTCGGCCGTCAAAACCCTCAGCGCCGATGGTACTTCGTCTCAAGACGCGGGAGAGTAGGTCGCTGCCAGGCCTGCCAAGCGCATTGTCATCGAGAACAAGCCTTTTCTTCACGCCCCTGCCCGGACCCGGTCCAGCGCAGGGACTTCGGCCCCGCCGGCCGAACATCCACAACCGGCGCGGGGTGGAGCAGCCCGGTAGCTCGTCAGGCTCATAACCTGAAGGTCGCAGGTTCAAATCCTGCCCCCGCAACCACATCAAAGGCCCGCCGCAACGAGAGCA
>CALSAF010000215.1:0-7042 GCA_943372805.1 Rhizobium sp. Q54 | reverse complement strand
AGACCTTCGGCAGCTTGGCAAGGGCTGCGTCATTGGCAATCCGCACGTCCTTCGCATCACCACCCGCACGGCTGATCAACGAAGACGCCATGCCCTGCTCGTCGTCGAGCAGAACCTTCAGCACATGTTCGGGCGTGAATTGCTGGTGCCCCTCCGACAGGGCATATGTCTGCGCCGATTGCAGAAAACCGCGCACGCGTTCGGAATATTTCTCGATATTCATCGTCACTCTCCCTTGTCTCCGCCCTGCCCGCATTCGGCACAGGTCGGATGGTGTGGATGAGATCCCCGGAACCGGCGGACCCCGAAGCAGAAAACCGCTCCCTTAACCGAGATATGGGAGCGGGATTTTGCCCTTTAAAGAGGCAGATAAACGAAAAACTCCGGGGTTGAGCCCGGAGTTTTGCAATCGTCAAATCGAGCAGGAAAAGCTCATTCGGAGGCGGCGTCGGCCAGCGCGGGCGCTTCTCCGCCTTCGCTGTTTCCGCCATCTGCACCCGTTTCGCCACCCTCATCGCCAGCGGCACGGCGCGGCTGACGGCGCGGACGGTTGCCAGCATTGCGGCGACGCGGCTGACGCTCAGCCCCGGCCTCGGCTGCGCTTTCGGCAGCCGCGGCTGCGGCTTCCGCCGGCATATCCTCGATCACAGGCTGGGGACCCGTTCCGGCAATTTCCGGCTGGGGCTGCGGCTGCGGCTGCGGCTCGCGCTGACGGCGCTCATGCTGCTGCGAGCGATTGTGCTGCTGCGGCTGCTGTTGCTGCGGCGCCGGCTGGTTGCCACGATCATTGCCCTGGCCGGAATTGTCGTCCGAGCCGTCGAAGTCTTCGCCGTCGCGCTCGTTGTAATCTTGGCGGTCGTCGCCGCCGTCGCGATCGTCACGCTGGAAACGCTCCTGCATCTGCGACTGAGCAGCCGCAATGATGCGGTTATAGTGCTCGGCATGCTGCAGGTAGTTCTCCGCCATGACGCGGTCACCGGCGCTCTGGGCGTCGCGGGCCAGCGTGGAGTACTTCTCGGCGATATGCTGGGCGGTGCCGCGGATCTTCACATCGGGGCCGGAGCTGTCATAGGTCCGGGTGAGCGGGTTCTGGCCCTTGCGGTTGAAATTGTTGTTTCCGCCGCCGCCACCGCCGCCGCCATTGTTGTTACGCCCCCGACCACGCTTGTTTTGCTGTCCTGGCCTCATAGATGCTTCACCTGAATGTCTTTGTTGTGCTGATAAAGGGCAACGTCATTGGCTCTGGTTGAACCGGACCAAGTCTATGCGCGCCGCCGACAGACCGCGCTCTCGCCTTGCTCGCCGCTGGTGAAAGTCGAGTTTACTGAGTTACGCATCGGTCCAGTCGTGCTTCGCGGAGTTCGACAGCGAACTTTTTCGAAGCCGGCCCAGTCGCGAACGAATCTTCGTTCTTTCCCCGCCGCCCGTTGCGTGCCCGCAAGCTATTACGCTTCATCCGGAAAACCAAGCCTTTTTCTATGTTTCCCGTAATTATCCTTAGCAGACGCAGCAAATGGCCTAATTAAGCCTTGCCGCAAACACCAGAACCCGGTCGTTTCCACCATAATCACGGCGCTGTTCAACAAGAGAAAATCCAGCAGTTTCAAAGATTTGAATTACGTCGCCACGCTGGTCGAACCCGATCTCCAGGCCAACCACACCATGCGCCTCAAGGTGGTCAGCCGCCTCTGCCGCAATCGCCCGGTAAGCATCCAGACCATCGGAGCCGCCGTCCAGCGCGGCCATCGGATCAAACTTCGTGACCTCCGGCTCAAGGCCCGCCACCACATCAGTGGGAATATAGGGCGGGTTGGAGACGATGACGTCGAAACGCTCCGGTGTCTTTTCAAACCAGGGACCAGGCCGGGTGCGAAAGCGCGGCGTGAGCCCGTTGCGGTCCGCATTCTCGGCTGCTGTCTTGAGCGCATCTTCGGAAACATCGATCCCGATGGCCTCGGCCTCGGGGCATTCATGAAGCAACGCCAGGGCGATGGCTCCGGTTCCCGTCCCGAGGTCTGCGATCCTCGGCGTCAATCCTGAACCGACCATGCGCCTCAGATGTGGCAGGATCACGTCAACGAGAATTTCCGTATCCGGTCGGGGTTCAAGGGTCCCCGCGGAAAGCGAGAGATCGAGACCGTAGAAATCGCGCCGTCCGAGAATCCGATGCACGGGTTCTCGCTGCAGCCTGCGCGCGATCGCCTGCTCCACCAGGGCAACCATGTCCAAGGTCACCGGCTCGTCGCCATGAAGAACCAGCGCCGTGGGACTCAGTCCGAGGAGACCGCAGATCAGGACCCGCGCGTCCATCGCCGGATCAGAAAGCCCGGCAACCTCGAAACGTCGCCGGGCTTCGGCCATCAGGGACTTCGCCGATGGCGTCGCGCCGCTCACTGGGTTTCGCCGAGTTGCGCGAGCTGCCCCGCCTGATAATCCGAGATCAGCGCGTCGAGCATCTCGTCAAGATCGCCCTCGATCATCCGGTCAAGCTTGTAGAGTGTTAGATTGATCCGGTGGTCGGTCACCCTCCCCTGCGGGAAATTGTAGGTGCGGATGCGCTCCGATCGATCGCCCGAGCCGACCTGGCTCTTGCGGTTCGCCGACCGCTCGTTGTCCAGCTTCTGCCGCTCGATGTCGTAGAGCCTCGATCTCAACACCTGCATCGCCTTGGCACGGTTCTGGTGCTGCGACTTTTCCGAGGACGTGACGATCAGCCCGGTCGGCAGGTGGGTGATACGAACGGCCGAGTCCGTCGTGTTGACGTGCTGGCCGCCGGCACCCGAAGCGCGCATCGTGTCGATGCGGATGTCCTCGGGCTTGATCTCGATGTCGATATCCTCCGCTTCCGGAAGAACCGCGACGGTTGCGGCCGACGTATGAATGCGCCCGCTCGCCTCCGTTTCCGGAACGCGCTGCACCCGGTGGACACCGGATTCGAATTTCAGCTTGGAGAATACGCCCCGCCCGCTGATCGTGGCGATGATCTCCTTGTAACCGCCCGCTTCGCCCTCGCTGGCCGACAGGATCTCGACCTTCCAGCCCTTGGTCGAGGCGAAACGCTCATACATGCGGAAGAGATCGCCGGCAAAGAGAGCGGCTTCCGAACCGCCGGTGCCTGCGCGGATTTCGAGGATTGCACTCTTCTCGTCAGCAGCATCCTTAGGCAGGAGCAGGATCTGCATTTCGCCTTCCAGCGCTGCGATCCGGGCATCGAGTTCAGGCAGCTCCATCTCGGCCAGATCGCGCATCTCGCGATCGGTCGTCTTGTCGGCCAGCATCGCCCGCAGATCCGCCGCCTCGTCCAGTGCGGACTGGTATTCGCGAATCTTCTTCACCACGGGCTCGAGCTCGGAGTATTCCGAGGCCAGCTTCACATAGACGTCGGCTGCCGGGCCTGCCGACATTCGCGCTTCGATCTCGCCGAACCGGCGTTCGAGTTCGCGCATTTTCTCGACAGGAAGCTTCGCCACCCTTTACTCCGGTTTGTTTGTCAGACGTCAGACGGGAATACTGTTGTCGGCCGCAAAGCGGACGAGCACGTCGCGCACTGACACGCCCGGGGCATTGTCGTCAAGCACGGCCGTCAGAAGCTCGGAGAGCTGGCCGACATCAACACCGAGCAGCATCGCCTTCACCGGACCGATGGAGGTCGGCGACATCGAGATCGAACGGAAGCCGATCCCGAGCAATGCCATGGCGCAAAGCGGCTTGCTCGCCATCTCGCCGCACAGTGTCACAGGCGTCTTGTTGCGCTCGGACGCCCGCACAATGTCGCGCAGGATGCGCAGGAATGGTCGCCCCAGCACGTCGAAACGGTCTGACACCCGTGCATTGCCACGATCTACCGCCATCGCGAACTGGAAGAGGTCGTTCGAGCCGACCGAGACAAAATCCACTTCGTCCATCAGTTCGTCGAGCTGCCAGAGCAGCGCCGGCACCTCCAGCATGGCGCCGAACTGCAGCTTCTTCGGCAGCTGGTGGCCGAACTTGGAGATGTGCTGGATCTCCTTCTGCATCAGCTCGCGAACAGCCCGGATTTCCGAAACCTCGGTCACCATCGGCAGCATCATCTTGAGCTCGGCACCGGAGGCCGCCTTGAGAAGCGCCCTCAACTGCGTGCGCAACAAGCCAGGACGGTCAAGCGACAGGCGGATCGCCCGCCAGCCAAGCGCCGGGTTCTCTTCTTCCTGGGAGCGGAAATAGGGCACAACCTTGTCGCCGCCGATATCGAGCGTGCGGAAGGTCACCGGACGCCCGCCAGCCTGCTTCAGCACATTGCGGTAGAAACTCTCCTGTTCCTCGCCCTTGGGCATGGTCGAGGAGATCATGAACTGCAATTCCGTTCGGAACAGACCGATACCATCGGCACCGGAATCGGCGAGTTGCGGCAAATCGACGAGCAGACCGGCATTCATCTGCAGCTTGATCCGATGCCCATCCTTGGTCACAGGCTCGACATCGCGCAGCGCACGGAACTGTTCCTGCCGCTTGGCCCTCAGCTTGACCTTTTCCTCATAGGCCTTCTGCAGGTCGGCGACCGGGCGCACATGCACCTTGCCGTCGTCACCGTCGATGATGGCCGGATCACCGTTTTCCGCCAGCGCCACCGCACCCGCCGCCTGGCCGACGACCGCAATGCCCATGGCCCGCGCGACGATCACGACATGGCTGGTGACCGCCCCCTCTTCGAGCACGAGGCCGCGGAGGTTGGCACGCGGATAATCCAGCAGCTCGGCAGCGCCCATCGCCCGCGCAAACACGATCGCATCATTCGGAAAGCCTTCGGCGGCGCTGCGGGGAGAAAAGCCGGTGAGCTGGCGCAACAACCGGTTCGCCAGGTCGTCGAAGTCGTGCATCCGCTCGCGCAGGTAAGGATCAGTCAGGCGCATCATGCGCGCCTTGGTGTCGCTCTGCACTTTCTCGACCGCAGCTTCCGCCGTCAACCCGTTATGGATCGCCTCTTCCATACGCCGCACCCAGCCCTGGTCATGGGCGAACATGCGGTAGGTCTCGAGCACATCGCGGTGCTCGCCTTCCATCGAGATTTCTCGCCGCGACAGCATGTCGTCGATCGAGATCCTCAGCGAGCCAAGCGCGTCAGCCAACCGGCGGATTTCCGTCTCGCTGTCTTCGTTCAAGAGATTGGTGACGACGATACGCGGCTCGTGCAGCACGACATAACCGAGGCCGATGCCTTCGGAATAGCTGTCGCCGTCGATCGAAACGGGGCGCGTCAGGTCGAGTTCGAGGCCAGGCCTTGTGATCTTCTTGAGCTCGCCGGTGGCGATCATCTCGGCAAGCACCATCGCGGTCGTTTCGAGCGCTTCGAGCTCGTCTTCGCGATAGTTCCGCTGCGCCTTGTTCTGCACGACGAGAACGCCGAGGCTTCGGCCCGCGCGCAGGATCGGCACGCCGAGGAAGGAGTGGTAGATCTCTTCGCCGGTTTCCGGAAGGTAGCGGAAGGCCGGATGCGCCTGGGCATCCGAAAGATTGAGCGACTGGGCAGAGGCCGCAATCGTACCGACGAGACCCTGGCCCATCTTCAGCTGGGCCAGGTGAACCGCGTCCTTGTTCAGACCTTCGGTGGCATAGAGTTCCAGAACCCCGTCGGAGCGGAGGACATAGGCGGAGCACACCTCTGCGACCATGTTGTTCGCAATCTGGCGAACGATCCGATCAAGTCGCTCCTGCGGCTCAAGCGGCTCCGCCATCAGTTCGCGCAGCCGCTTGAGGAGGACGCGGGGACCCGCAGAAAGGTCTCTCATCGCGTTTTTGCTCCACTTCCCATTGGTCAGCGGATTGTTACCCTTACCTTTTCAGGGGTCGGGTCACGCGTGTCCGCTCTCAAGAATCAATTCTTATCCAGACCGTAGCAGGAATGCAAAGTCCGAACCGCAAGCTCGGCATAGGGACCATCGATCAGGATGGAGATCTTGATCTCCGAAGTCGTGATCGCCTTGATGTTGATGCCCTTCTCGGCCAGCGCCCTGAAGGCCGTTGCAGCAACACCTGCATGGCTGCGCATGCCGATGCCGATGACCGAAACCTTGACCAGACCCTTTTCACTCTGGACGACGTCGAAGCCGATCTTCTCCTTGTTGGAGCCGAGAACGGCGAGCGCCTTGTCCACGTCACCAGAAGGAACGGTGAAGGTCATGTCGGTCTTCGAACCATCTTCAGAGATGTTCTGGACGATCATGTCGACATTGATATGGGATTCGGCGAGCGGTCCGAAGATCGCAGCCGACACACCCGGCCGGTCGGCCAGACGGCGCAGCGAAATCTGGGCTTCATCCTTGGCATAGGCAATACCGGTGACGACTTCCTGTTCCACGATCTCTTCCTCATCGCAAATCAATGTACCGGGCGGGTTCATCAGATCGCCCATGCCCGGCGCATCGGGATCTTCAAAGCTGGAGCGCACGAAGGTGCGGACCTTGTGCACCATGGCGAGTTCGACCGAGCGGACCTGCAGCACCTTGGCGCCGAGCGAGGCCATTTCGAGCATTTCCTCGAAGGCGATCTTCTTCAGGCGGCGTGCCTTGGGTTCGATGCGCGGGTCGGTCGTGTAGACGCCGTCGACGTCGGTATAGATGTCGCAACGGTCGGCCTTCACACCGGCGGCAATCGCCACGGCCGAGGTATCCGAGCCACCACGGCCGAGCGTCGCGATCCGGTTATCAGGGCCGATGCCCTGGAAACCGGCGACGACTGCCACCTGGCCCTCGCCCATGCGGCGAATGATTTCGGCGCCGTCGATCTCCTGGATACGGGCAGCACCATGCGCGTTGTCGGTCTTGATCGGGATCTGCCAGCCCTGCCAGGAGCGAGCATTGATGTCCATCGACTGCAGCGCGATGGCCAGCAGGCCGGCCGTGACCTGCTCGCCCGAGGCGACGACGGCATCATATTCACGCGCGTCGTAAAACGGCGAAGCGGCACCGGCGACCTTGGGCATGTTCTGCACCCAGTCGACAAGCTCGTTGGTCTTGCCCGACATGGCCGACACGACGACGGCCACTTCGTGACCCGCATCCACTTC
>CALSAF010000214.1:0-7069 GCA_943372805.1 Rhizobium sp. Q54 | reverse complement strand
AGTATTTCGGGGGTAACGACAATCGTCAGGGGACGCATCAAAGGGGCGCTGTCACGCACGCCGCCTGGCAGCGTGGCAGGAAAATCTCGCTGGCTCCAGCGCACGAGTTGTACAGCAGGCGATCCGATTAAAAGGCTTGCGGCCGGTTGCGACCAGAGGATCTGGTCCATCACGTCGTTCGGACGATAGAAACTGTCAGCGATGCCGTCACCGTTCAGATCGAAGGCCGGATGGTCGGACCAGAAATTGCCCCGCCTCCCATGGCTCCATTCCATGTTCCGGGTCCCGACATATTTGACCTGCTCGCGATTGGCGATGAAGGCGTTGCCGGTCAGCGCGTTCTTCTCCGAACCAGCGGTGAAGTGAATGCCGATACCGCAGCCCTCGAATCGGTTGTTCCAGACCAGGTTCTTATGGGCGTTGTAGATGAACAGGCACTTCTTCGTGCCACCACGCACCAGATTGCCGGTGACATCGGCATTGTTGGCATAGTTCAGCATCAGCCCATGGTCACGGTCGCCGAGGCTGAGATTGTTCAGGATTTTTGCCTGGTTTGAGAACATGATGGCAAAGCCGAGATGGTTGCCAATTGATATGTTGCCGGAAACCTCGGTGTTGCGAGTGTACATGAAATGCACGGCAAACCGCAGGTCGCGCATGACGTTACCGCGATAAATGCTGTTGGAGCTCGCATTCGAGAAGATGCCGTCGCGACCGAAGCGTATGAGGTTATTCTCCAAGAGCGTGCCGGGGCTGTTCCAGACATAGATGCCATTGCCCCGCTCATTCATGCGCGGACTGTCGGTGCCGATGATCTCATTGTCGGTCACTACCGCATCGCGACCACCATGCACGTCGATGCCATGCATGTTCCCGGTGACAAGCAATTTTTCGACACGGGTGCGGTCCGCCCCTTTTTCGATCTTCACACCGGCGTCTAGGTCCTGGTTGACCCGCCCCGAGCCCGTCACGGTGAAACCGGTTAACTGGACGTCCGGTGCCGTGATCGTCACTACACTGCCCGAGCCTTGGCCATCGACGACCGCACCGCGCGGGCCGGTAATGGCAAGGGACCGATCAATCACGACGGGGCCGAGATAGGTCCCGTCGGTCAGTGTCAAAACATCACCGGGTGCTGCCTCGGCAATGGCTGTCGCCAGACTGCCCGCGCCTGGCGCGACCGAGCGCTCCCCGGCCGCAAGCGGCGAGGCGAGAACAAGACCGAGCAGGAGAACGAGCAGCCTCATGGCTCAGGCGCCCTTTGGCTCGACGAACATGCGTCCGCGCATTTCCATATGCAGAGCATGGCAGAACCACTGGCAATAGTACCAGTAGACGCCGGCATTGGCCGCAACGAACGTGACCGAACTCGTCTGCTGAGGACCGATCTCGATCGCCACGCCATGATTGCCCATGGTGAAACCATGGGTCAGATCGTCAATGTCGTCGAGATTGGTGACGATGACAGTCACCTCGTCCCCCTCCTTGACCGTGAAGCTCTCCTGGCTGAAAGCGGGCGCGACCGAGGTCATATAGACGCGCACCTTGTTGCCATCACGGATAACGGCATCGGTCCACTCGTCGATGTTGACGCCATCGGCCTCGGCCTGTTTGCGGGTTTCTGCCCACATCGGATCCTTGCGGTCCCAGGTCGAGCGGATGTTGGGAAGGATCGAAGGGGCGACCGCGATCGCGTCATGCGGCTCGGCGAATGTCGGACCATCATGCACGAGCTTCATCTTGTCGCCGGAAATGTCGATCAACTGATCGTTTTCGGGCTTCAGCGGCCCGACGTTCAGGAAGCGGTCCTTGGAGAACTTGCACAGGCAAACCATCCAATCATTCGAAGCGTCGAGCGTTTCACCCATGACCGTCTTCAGGTGACCCGGCTGGTACTGGACGTCGATCTTGTCCTTGATCGGGTCGATCTTCTCGCCGGCATAGGCCTTGATGGCGTCCTCGATGTTCCACTTGGCCACCTGGCTGTCGAGGAAGAGCGAGGTATAAGCATTGCCACGACCATCGAAAGCGGTGTGCAAGGGCCCAAGGCCAAGTTCCGGCTCGGCGACGACAGCGCTGCGCGGCTCAGCGTTGTCATAGAACAGCGCGTCGAACTTGGTCACGTCAAGCACCGTGACGGTCGGCGAAAGCTTGCCGCCGATGCACAAGTGCTTCTTGTCCGGGGCCATGTTGCAGCCATGCGGATTGTTGGCGATCGGGATGTATCGCGTGAAGAGCGACTTGGCTTCCTTGCGGCCGTCGACAACTTTGACGCCGTTGACTTCCTCGTACTGACCAGCCGCGATCGCCTTTTCGATTTCGGCCAAGTTAAAGACGACAACGTGGTCCATCTCGGACTTGGTCATTTCCTCCAGGTTCATGCCCATTTCGGAATTGTAGCTGGTCGAAAAGGCCCATTTTCCTTCGTAGTCGGCATCGCAGTTGTCGAGATTGCCCGAGACCTTGACCTGCCATGCGACATCCCACTTTTCCGCGTCAACGGCGGTGAAGATGTTCACATAGGTGGAGACATCCGTCATGGTTGAGCCGTCATTGACCAATGGCGCTTCGTCCTCGCCGTTGCAGAAGACGTAGTTGGTCTTTGGCCACTTCTGCGGGCGCATGCCGTGGATACCCTTAGCGTTCGGGATTTCCAGAATGGCATCTGTCTTCATAACGTCGCAGCGAACGCGGGCCACGCGGGTATTGGCCTTGTCGTTCATGAACAGGAAGCGTCCGTCATACTTTCCCTCGGTGAAGGACATGTGGACGTGGTGCAGATCGCCATTGTCATGGATCTTCTTGCCGTTGGCGGCGAGCTGCTTCTTGGTCTTCTCAGACATGGTCCGCTGATGGATGCGGATTGACTCATTGGTCTGCCCCCAACCAGTGGCCGAGCAGCGGTTGAACACCGGGACACGCATGAGTTCGCGCATTGAAGGGATGCCGAGAATGCGCATTTCGCCCGTTTGCCCTGAGGACCAGAAGCCGTAATAGTCGTCGAGCTTACCAGGCGAGACGGAGCCATCGCCTTCGGCAGCAGCGAGCGCCGGTGTCGCCGCAACAGCGGCTCCAAGGCCCAGCGCGCCGGCCCCCATACTTCCGGCAAGAACGGCCGTGCCGGCCGTGGCGCTGAACAGCTCTCGCCGGCTCAGGCCTTTGGTTTCTTTCGTTTCCATCGTCGGTGTCCTTCTTCAGTTAGATTTTGCTTCGGTTAGACTTTGGCTGCGGATGGGCTGATCGATGCTCCGCCGGGGCTCGCTGCAAGTTTTGCGCGCGACTTCATCTTTTTGATCACCACGGGACAGACGGTTTCGGACTGATAGAGCACCTGACAGTGGAGGCAGTTTATGCACTCGTTGGGGTTGATCTCGCCGGTCTTATGAATGGCCTGTACCGGACACTGATTGGAGCAGGTCTGACAGGGGTTGCCGCACTCGTGGTAGCGCTTCAACCAGTCGAACATGCGCATGCGCGCCGGGATGGCGAGCGCTGCACCAAGCGGGCAGAGATAGCGGCAGTAGAAGCGCTCGACGAACAGGCCGGCTACCAGAAGCGCTACCGCATAGGCAACGAATGGCCAGGCCCGAATGAACTTGAGGATGATCGCCGTCTTGAAGGGTTCGATCTCGGCCAAGTGCTCGGCCTGCTCGACGCTCATCAGAGAGACCCCGAACAGGCCGAGGAAGATCATGTATTTGAGCGGCCACAGCCGCTCATGCAGCCCCCAGGGCAGCGTCCATTGCGGGATGCGCAACCTGCGGGCGATCTGGTTGGTCAACTCCTGCAGTGCGCCAAACGGGCAAAGCCACCCGCAATACGCACCGCGGCCCCAGAATAGCAGCGCAGCCGCCACTGAGAACCAGAGGATAAAGGTCAACGGATCGAGCAGGAAAGCCTGCCAAGAAAAGCCGGTGACCAGGCTGCCAAACAGGGCCATCAGGTTGACCACCGAGAGCTGTGCATTGGCATACCAGCCTAGGAAAACCAGTGTCACCGTGAGGAAGGCGATGCGGAAAATGGAAAAGGCTCTCGCATTCCTGACGGCATAGGTCTGGAAGAAGAACACTGCCGTCAGCAAGAACAGCATGGCGCCGAGAACGGTGATCTCCAGCGTTTTGTCGCGCCAGATGCGCTTCCACAGGTCCGCTTGGGCAGAGCCCTCGTCACGACCCGCGACGCTAGCGACCTCGACCGCCGGCTGGGCGACGGCCTTCAGGTATTTCTGCGGCAGTTGGTAGCCGAGGTCGAAGGTATGGAAAACCTTTTCGATCGGTCCAACCTCGCGATGCGCCAGAAGCTGGATACGAAAAGGCTTGGTCGGATCGAAGCCAACATTGGCGGGAATCCGGAAGACGTCCATCTCAGTGAATTCGGGCGTGCCGGAAAGCGCAATCCCTCCCAGACGACGATGATCACGATCGCGAAAGCGAACCGAGACGTCGTCCTGGATCAGAACGATGCGATCGAAAATGCCGCCGCGCACATAACCAGATCCTTTGAAGGAGTAGAGCCCTCTGCCGGTGATGGCGATGGCGTTTTCGCCCTCTTTCAGCCAAGTCCCCAGATTGGCCTGCTCGGCTTGCCCGAGCAGGGCCTTGCCGATCGATGGCACTGAGACCAGCGCCACATGCATGTCGATAAATGTGGTTTCCGGCGGCTCTGTCAGGGCCCGCTCGCGCGCCCGCGCATCAGCATGCTCGGCAAAGGCTGCATTGACCTGTGCCACATCAAGGGACAAGCGGCGGATGGTGCCGTCACCCTCGGCCTCGATCCAGTCGGACGGTGAGGTGGCACCAAGATCAACGGTGAATCGCGGGCCGGATTGTTCGCTTTCCGGCGCCAGGCCGCCAAGCCCAAGCGCGCGCGCCACCTTCAAGCCAGACCGGACGATGGAATCGTCGATCACCATCACGGTAACGGTGGCGCCGGAGATGATGTCCACATCATGTGCGGTACCGCCGGATTTCGCCTCCGCGACGAGGTCCAGTCCAGCATATGCGGAAACCAGGCCCTTGACCTTGGCTTCCGGGATGCCGATCAGGACGATGGGTTCAGAATGCTTAACCAATTTCACGCCGATGATCTTGGCGTCGAGACCAACCGCCACCAGCGTGTGGATCGGCTTGCCAGAATAGCCGGTCGTGCCGACGAAATCAGAGGTGGCAAACACCCAGCCCACAGTCTCGCCGCCCTTCAACACGGGCGCGGCCGCCAGGTCCGCGCGGATGGGACCGAAACCGTCTGCGTACGGCACGAGATCAGAGACCTTGGCCGCAGGCAGATACTGTTGCAGCACCGATGCCGCGCTGGCTGAGTAAGCCAGGCATAGGGAGGCGCAGAGCAGCATGACCAGACGGAAGAGTTTCATTCCAGATTTCCCGCAAATCGTTGCAGGAGCATTGGCGTCTTCCGGGCGCAGGATCGTTGCGCTAGATCAAGCATCCAGGCAATTCGCGAATGATTGCATGCGACTGACAAACGTCGGTCAAGTGCGCAACGCGACAGCGGCAGACTGCTACTGCCGGACCGCCGCTCAACCTCTCGACTTCCCCCGCGAACAGTGACATTGCACGCTTTGGCGACGACCAGAGCCGGGTCCCATCTAGGGTTTAGACAGTCAGTGTTGGTGGCACATGAAGAATGAAAGCAGCGTGAACCAGGAGCAGTTAGACCGCCCTGCCATCGGCATCATTCTGCGCATTCTCTCAGGTGCGCTGTTTGCGGCTATGGCTATATTTGTCAAAGCGGTGTCTGCCGATGTCCCGGTAGGACAGATCGTGTTCTTTCGGTCAGCGTTTGCGCTCATTCCGCTCGTCGTTTTCCTCTGGATGAGAGGGGAGTTTCCTGGCGGGCTAGCGACAAGGCGGCCGCTCGATCACCTGCTGCGATCGGCGCTCGGCGCAGCGGCCATGTTTGCATCCTTCGCCTCGATTGCCCGCCTGCCACTCGCGGAGGCAACCTTGCTTGGGTACCTCTCTCCGATTTTCACAGCGATTGCGGGCGTAGTCATCCTTTCAGAACGGGCCACGGTCTGGCGGGCAGCAGGGGTGATCCTGGGCACTCTTGGCGTGTTGGCACTTGTATGGCCCGAACTTGGTCAATCAACGGCGGACGAAACCCGTCTGATCGGTTTCGGCTTTGGTCTCCTAATGGGTCTGCTCACCGCATTCGCCTTGATCATGGTCCGCAGCCTAAGTCGGACAGAAAGTCCAGGCGCCATCGCATTCTATTTTGTCGTGGCCTCCATGATCGGCGGCATCGCGACGCTGCCATTCGGCTGGGCGGAGCCGAGCCTATCTCAATTTCTCTACCTGGTAGGTGCCGGCGTTTTCGGGGGCTTTGCACATATCTGCATGACGCTGGCCTTTCGCTATACTGAAGCCTCGCGTCTTGCCCCTTTCGAGTATCTGGCAATCCTGTGGCCGATTCTGGCCGATCTCATCCTGTTTGGCGAGCCACTGACACATCCCTTTCTCCTTGCCCTACCACTGGTTCTGGCAGGTGCCGTCGTTGCGGCGCTCGAGGCAAGTCGGCGCGCCTCGAGCCTCAAAGACTAAGCCGAATTGGAGCCACTGACCCTTCGCGCACCCGCGCCAGCGGGACGATGACCGAGCCGGTCCTGCAGGAGGTCAGCACCTCCGCTTCGACACCGTAGACTGAACGAAGCACTTGGGGCGTTACCACGTCATCAAATCGGCCTGAGCCAGCCAGTCCGCCATTGCGCAGCAACATGATGCCATCGGCGTGACGGGCAGCCAGGTTGAGATCATGAATTGCAATCATCACCAGAGCACCCGTGCGCTCGACATAGGCTCTGAGTATTTCGAAGACCCGCAATTGATGCGCCAGATCAAGCGCACTCGTCGCTTCGTCTAGCAACAGCAATCTCGGCGCACGCAGCAGTCGTTGCGCCAGTAGCACCAGTTGCTGCTGTCCACCCGAAAGCGCGCGGATAGGACGCGATGCCAGATCCTCGATACCAAAGGAGCCGAGAATATCATAAGCCGCCTCCAGCACATCGGCGCTCACTCTCCATCCGAGCTGCTCATGCCGCCCGAGCAACACA
>CALSAF010000213.1:0-7090 GCA_943372805.1 Rhizobium sp. Q54 | reverse complement strand
CGGCTTGTTGACGTGACCGGAGATCGAGAACAGCTTGGTACCGGCATTGTTCGGGCGGCCGAAGCTCGAATACCAGGCAGCACCGCGACGCAGGATGGTCGGGGCAACGGCGATCGACTCGACGTTGTTGACCGTGGTCGGGCAGCCATACAGACCCATGTTGGCCGGGAACGGCGGCTTCAGACGTGGCTGGCCCTTCTTGCCTTCGAGGCTTTCCAGAAGTGCGGTTTCTTCACCGCAGATATAGGCGCCGGCGCCATGATGGACGATGATGTCGATGTCGTAGCCGAGCTTGTTGTTCTTGCCGAGCAGGCCGTAGTCGTAGCACTCGTCGATCGCGGCCTGCAGGGCCTCGCGCTCACGCATGAATTCGCCGCGGACATAGATGAAGGCATGATGTGCGCCCATGGCAAAGGAAGCGATGACGCAGCCTTCGATCAGGGTGTGCGGATCATGGCGCATGATCTCGCGGTCCTTGCAGGTGCCGGGCTCCGACTCGTCAGCATTGACCACGAGATAGTGCGGACGACCATCGCTCTCCTTCGGCATGAAGGACCACTTGAGACCGGTGGGGAAGCCTGCGCCACCGCGACCACGAAGACCGGAGGCCTTCATCTCGTTGATGATCCAGTCCCGGCCCTTTTCAAGGATTTGCTTGGTGCCGTCCCAATGGCCACGGCTCATGGCGCCCTTCAGGGACTTGTCCTTGAGGCCGTAGATATTGGTAAAGATGCGATCCTGATCTCTCAACATAACCTAACCTCTCAGCGCGGCTTCTTGCCGAAGACCTTGATGTATTCCGCTTCGCCGCCCTTGGCGAGCGCCTTGGCCTGCTTGACCCAGTCGTCCCGCTCGATGCGGCCGGAGAACTTGAGATAGGTGTCGACCCACTCGCGTTCTGCCTTCTTCCACTTGGCGATCTGCTCGAAGGAGTAAATGCCAAGGCCGTTCAGCGTCGCTTCGATCTTCGGACCGACGCCCGAGATCATCTTCAGATCATCCGGGGTTTCCGGGCGTTCGATACCGGCCGGACGGTTCTTCTCGTCCATGACCGGAGCAGGTGCTGCAGCCTTTTCAACCGGGCGTGCCGTATCGGCGCTGTCGCCCTTCTGCTTGACGTTTTCGGCAGCCGCCTTTTTGGCAGTGGCCGGCGTCTTCACAGACTTGTCTGTTTCCGCCGCATCCGTCACAGGCTTTGCAGCGTTTGCAGGAGGCACGGAAGCCTCGGCCGCCTTTGCCGGTGCCGGGGCATCGCTGAAGCGGATCGGCTGGATGTCGTCCGTCAGAGTGGTCGGGCCACCGACCGGTGCCGAGTATATGCGGTCGATCTGGGGGCCCGGCTTCACGTCGGAGCCCTTGCCCGAGGCAAAACGATCGATGATGTGCTCAAGCTGGATCGGCGACAGATCTTCGTAAGCATCCTTGAAGATCATCACCATCGGCGCATTGACGCAGGCGCCCTGACACTCGACCTCTTCCCAGGACAGCGTGCCGTCGGCATTGCGCTCGAAGGGCTCCGGATGGATCTTCGACTTACAGACGTGGATGAGGTCTTCCGCACCGCGCAGCATGCAGGGCGTGGTGCCGCAGACCTGGATATGGGCACGTGTACCGATCGGCTTCAGCTGGAACTGGGTGTAGAAGGTCGCGACTTCGAGGACGCGGATGAAGGGCATGTCGAGCATCTCGCCGACATACTCGATCGCAGCCTTGGTGACCCAGCCTTCCTGCTCCTGCGCCCGCATGAGAAGCGGGATGACGGCCGACTGCTGGCGGCCCGCCGGATACTTGCGGATGGTGGCCTCAGCCCAGGTGGCGTTTTCCGCATTGAAGGAAAACGCTGCGGGCTGGAATTGCTCTTCGGCTAGTCGACGAACGGACATACTTCCTCACGCCTTGTCTCAGTTTATGGAACCACACCGCGTATTCGTCACGTTGGCGAATTCGCAGGCATAGGCCGAATTGTCTTTCTGAAGGAATACGAAGAGCTTTGAGCCGGTCCAGCTCGAGCTCTTGATCTCGTATCCATCCTGGATGAGCTTCGACATCGACACTGTTTCCCTCGACGATACGGCGCCGTTCTCCTGGGCCACCACCTGGGTGGCGCCGAGACAGATCAGCGTTGCGACGAGGGTTCTCAGCATCAGCGGTCAACTTCCCCGAACACGATGTCGAGCGAGCCTAGGATCGCCGAGACGTCGGCCAGCTGATGGCCGCGGCACAGGAAATCCATGGCCTGCAGATGCGCATAACCCGGGGCGCGGATCTTGCAGCGATAGGGCTTGTTGGTGCCGTCGGAGACGAGGAAGACGCCGAATTCGCCCTTGGGGGCTTCGACAGCGGCATACACTTCACCGGCCGGCACGTGATAGCCTTCGGTGTAGAGCTTGAAATGGTGGATCAGGCCTTCCATCGAACGCTTCATCTCGCCACGCTTCGGCGGAACGACCTTGCCGTCCAGCGACGAGACCGGGCCGGTCTTGGCATCGCCCAGCAGGCGGTTCACGCACTGCTTCATGATCTTCACCGATTCGCGCATTTCGAACATGCGGATGAGGTAGCGGTCGTAGCAGTCGCCGTTCTTGCCGACCATGATGTCGAAGTCGAGATCGGAATAGCACTCATAGGGCTGCGACTTGCGCAGGTCCCACGCAGCGCCCGAGCCGCGGACCATGACGCCCGAGAAGCCCCAGGCCCAGCAATCGTCGAGGCTGACAACGCCGATGTCGACGTTGCGCTGCTTGAAAATGCGGTTGCCGGTCAGGAGGTCGTCGATGTCGTCGAGCTTTTCCGGGAACTGGTCGCACCACTTGCCGATATCCTCGACCAGTTGGTGTGGAAGATCCTGGTGGATACCGCCCGGACGGATATAGGCGGCGTGCATGCGTGCACCGCAGGCCCGCTCATAGAAGACCATCAGCTTTTCGCGCTCTTCGAAGCCCCAGAGCGGCGGCGTCAGCGCGCCGACGTCCATGGCCTGCGTCGTGACGTTCAAGAGGTGCGAGAGGATACGGCCGATTTCCGAGTAGAGAACGCGGATCAGCTGGCCACGGATCGGGATCTGGATGTCGAGGAGCTTTTCGACGGCCAGCGAATAGGCATGCTCCTGGTTCATCGGCGCGACATAGTCGAGACGATCGAAATAGGGCAGCGCCTGCAGATAGGTCTTGGTTTCGATCAGCTTCTCGGTGCCGCGATGCAGGAGGCCGATATGGGGATCGACGCGCTCGACGATTTCACCGTCGAGCTCGAGCACCAGACGCAGAACGCCGTGCGCCGCCGGGTGCTGCGGGCCGAAGTTGATGTTGAAGTTGCGAACATTATGCTCGGTCATGGTCCCTGCCCTTCCGCTCACTTGGCCGCTTTTTCATCGCCGGGCAGCACGTAATCCGTGCCTTCCCAGGGCGAGAGGAAGTCGAAATTGCGAAATTCCTGCTTGAGCTCCACCGGTTCATAGACGACGCGCTTGGCGTTGTCGTCGTAGCGAACCTCGACGAAGCCGGTCGTCGGGAAGTCCTTGCGCAGAGGATGCCCCTCGAAGCCGTAATCCGTCAGGATGCGACGCAGATCCGGATGACCGGTGAACAGGATGCCATACATGTCCCAGGCTTCGCGCTCGAACCAGTCGGCGCCGGGGAAAACCTGGCAGGCGGACGGCACGGGATTGAACTCGCCGGTCGCGACCTTGATGCGGATGCGCAGGTTCTGGCGCGGCGACAGGAGATGGTAGACCACGTCAAAGCGATCTTCGCGCTTCGGGTAGTCGACGCCGCAGATGTCGATCAGGTTGACGAAGCCGCACTGGACGTCGTCGCGCAGAAAGGTCAGGAGCGACAGCAGATTTTCCGACTTGGTGGTCAGCGTCAGCTCGCCGAAGCGGATTTCGCTCGACGCGATCAACGCACCGCGGACCTCTGCGAGGTAGGAAGCGAGCTCGTTCAGGGCTTCACTCATGTTTTCAGTCCCTTCGCCTTACCGCTCGATCGTGCCCGTGCGCCGGATCTTCTTCTGCAGGAGCATCACGCCATACAGCAGAGCTTCTGCCGTGGGGGGACAGCCCGGCACGTAGATGTCGACAGGCACGACGCGGTCGCAACCACGCACGACGGAATAGGAATAGTGATAGTAACCGCCGCCATTGGCGCAGGAGCCCATCGAGATGACGTAGCGCGGTTCCGGCATCTGGTCATAGACCTTGCGGAGTGCTGGCGCCATCTTGTTGGTCAGCGTGCCGGCGACGATCATCACGTCGGACTGGCGCGGTGAGGCGCGCGGAGCAAAGCCAAAGCGCTCTGCGTCGTAGCGCGGCATGGACAGCTGCATCATCTCAACGGCGCAGCAGGCCAGACCAAAGGTCATCCACATCAGCGAGCCGGTACGAGCCCAGTTGATCAGCTCGTCGGTCGAGGTAACGAGGAAGCCCTTGTCGGCCAGCTCGTTGTTGATCTCGCCAAAGAAACGATCATCGGCGCCAATAGGCTTGCCGGTGTTCGGATCGATGATGCCCTTCGCCTGCGGCGCGATCATCGTCGTATCGGACTGGATCACTCCCATTCGAGCGCCCCCTTCTTCCATTCATAGATAAAGCCGACGGTGAGAACACCGAGGAAAACCATCATCGACCAGAAGCCGAACCAGCCGATCTCACCGAACGAGACTGCCCAGGGGAACAGGAAGGCGACTTCGAGGTCGAAGATGATGAAGAGAATCGACACCAGGTAGAAGCGGATGTCGAACTTCATGCGCGCATCGTCGAACGCGTTGAAGCCGCACTCGTAGGCCGACAGCTTCTCCGAATCAGGCGCCTTGTAAGCCACGGCAAACGGCGCCACCAGGAGCGCAATACCGATGATCAAGGATATGCCGATGAAGATGGCGATCGGAAGGTAAGAACTGAGCAGATCAGTCATCATATCACCCTGCTTGTCTCGCATGCCTGATGGCATTTAGGGCGGAGGCGACAAGCCGTAAAGAGAGTTGCAACGCGCCGTGGTTAGCGCAGGCAGCCACCCAGCGCAAGTCCAACCAAAGCCTTTTCACCGATACCGGATAGCACCTTACCAGCGGGTAAAATGCCTGTCTCGCGCAATCGCGCGTGCAGCGCAAAAAGACACAGCTATGATCGTGCGATCATCGAGCCTGATACCGAGGGTTTGGCTTTGAAAGAAAAGAAGTGGCGCGAGTGACGGGGCTCGAACCCGCGACCTCCGGCGTGACAGGCCGGCACTCTAACCGACTGAGCTACACCCGCGCATTTCATGGGGTTGGCCCCATGTCTTCGCTGCCTTAAGCAGCATGCCCTGAAGGCTTTGGAATGGCGCGAGTGACGGGGCTCGAACCCGCGACCTCCGGCGTGACAGGCCGGCACTCTAACCAACTGAGCTACACCCGCGCATTTCCAAATCGGGGTTCAAGGCGATCCCCGTCGAGCGGCTTGCCGTTCGATGAGCGGCTCTCTACGGGGTTCATCTGGAGGTGTCAAGCAGGTTTCAAGACAAAACCGTGACCGCCCGATTTTTTGCCCAGCCCCTCCCCCGGGCTTTCCGGGAGCCCGCTGTTCGCGACAACGCGCCGCAGGCGGAAAACAGGGATTCTGCCGACTTTTCCACATGGGCTCGAAGGCCGCATGATAAAAAAACAAAAAATCTGCACAAACGCTCTTGCAGATTTTCCGCGATCCGCATAGATCACGGCCACCGACGCGGCGGACATGATCCGGTCAGCGAACGGGCGATTAGCTCAGTTGGTAGAGCGCCTCGTTTACACCGAGGATGTCGGGAGTTCGAGTCTCTCATCGCCCACCATTTTCCTACACAACGCAATCTTGTAGTCCTGCCGACATTGCGTATGCGTTGTTTGCGCCGCCGACCAGTCTGTATTTCTCTCCCCAACGCAAAACGGACGACACCCTTGGGTCCCGTCCGTTCACTCAAGTCTATGCGGGCGATCGATTCGTCGGCCCCTTTCTCGCCCTCAGTCCTGCGCCAGGACGATCACCATGTCTTTCTCTGTGTAAGCGAGCAGTTCCGAGCGGTTCGGGTTCACGACGACGCCGCCGAGATTGCGCTCGTCTGCATCTCCTGCCCGCTGGCGGCGGTAGCCGATGGCGATTTCGCCGCGACGGAGGGCCGAGAGAGCGACGGTGAA
Source organism: Rhizobium sp. Q54 (assembly GCA_943372805.1). Lineage (GTDB taxonomy): Bacteria > Pseudomonadota > Alphaproteobacteria > Rhizobiales > Rhizobiaceae > Allorhizobium. Next base: position 943 of record CALSAF010000213.1, on the reverse strand, counting down.
GAAATTCACAGGCTGCGAGATATCCACATAATCGCTCATGGGGCGCATGTAGATCTCGGAGCCTTCTACATCCAGCAACTCGTCGAAGATTGCCGCCATGAACTCGTTCTCGGAGGCCTGGGCCAGCATCAAGCTGACCAGCTTGTTGCTGACGACGAAATCATCGGCGCGGGTGACTTCGGCAAGCTCACGGTTGCGGACATCCGTCATCTCGCTCACCACATTGATGTGAAGGCCGGCGCGCTCGGCGATCTTGCGCAGGTGCAGGAGCGTGATCAAGGTGCGGGTATCGGCCGATTGCATCGACATGTCGTCACTGTAACCCAGGACCAGCACGTGATCGTAGGACGGGATGTCGAGCGCTTCGAGTGCCGACCGGCTGCTGGTGTCGATCACCACATGGGAGACGCTCATATTGTCGTTCGGCAAGGTCAACGCGGCAATATCAGCCTCGAATTTCGGGGTGCTGGCGGCCACCGTGAGAACGGATCCCGGGGCCACGTAGCGGCCGAGCTCGGACGCGATGATAGGCCCACGGCGGTTCCAGCCGAGGACCAGCGTGCGTTCTGCGGTCGGGGCTTGCGGATTCGCCTGGAGGATCGCGCCCTGGGCAATCTGCGGGGCGCCGTTCCAGGTCTGAATGGATGCGTCGTCCTCGGCGATGATTACCAGCCGCTCACCGGGAGCGATCATGCGATTCGGAGACGGGTTGAGATGGATTTTGCCCTCTGCATCGCAGATACCGATCAGGGTGCTGGTCTCGTACGACATGACCGCCGCACCGAATGGCTTGCCCTCCAGGGCCGGCTGGGGAAGCGTGTAGATCTCGCAGCCGTCGAAATCGAGCAGCTCGGTGTAAACCGCCGATAGACCGGACTGGCGGCTCGTATGCACCACGATCCGGGAAATGAGATCGTCGGCCAGCACCAGCTGAAACTCGTTG
>CALSAF010000212.1:0-7133 GCA_943372805.1 Rhizobium sp. Q54 | reverse complement strand
TTCCTCGGGGTACCCGACACTGGACAATGCCGTGCTCGACATGGTTCGAGCCGCGTCTCCTGTCCCGCCGCCGCCGCCGGGCGTCAACAAGACAATCACGGCTCCGGTGAGGTTCAACATCCGCTGACGGCAACGTTTGTTGCAAGGCCTAGTACTTCTTCCGCGACAATAGAGGCGGGACGACTTGCATCGATGCGGCGCCAGTCGATCGGGCCGATCTCGCGTGTCAGCTGCTCATCGAGAACCTGAACCGTTGCATCGGAATCGAGCACTGGCCTCGCCTTGACACGGGACCGCAGGACAGCTGGATCGGCATCGAGCCAGAGGCCCAGGAAACCGACCCCGTTCCGGCGCGCGACGTCTTCGATCGCTGCCCTTTCCTGCTCGTTGGCAAAGACCGCGTTTGCGACGACGCATCCTCCGGATCGGATGACAGTGTCCGCCTTTTCGGCGAGGGTGGCATAGACTCTTTCAGAGACCTCCCGGCTGTAGGCTTCGGCTGGCATGTGTTGACCCCGGGGATGGCCGAGCATGGCGCGGCGCAGGCGATCGCTTTCGAGCAGGCGGGCGCCGGGGGCAAGGCCGAAGCGTGGTGCAATCGCTTCGGCGAGTGTGGACTTGCCCGATCCGCTGAACCCACCGATTGCGACCAGTACAGGCGCCTTCTGCTGCAGCAGCTCGATTGCCAGGTCGCGATACGACCTCGCGTCCTCGGCGGCATGGCCGGACTGGTCCCCCAAGTCGCGTAGCTGCGTTGCTCCGACATGGGCGCGGATCGCGGCCCTGAGCGCGAGCAAAAAAGGCATGATCCCATAACCGCCATCGTCGCCTGTGCTGTCGAGATAGCGATTGACGACGGTGCTGGCGAAGTCCGGCAGCGCCCGGTGCCAAAGGTCCATCAGCAGAAAGGCGAGGTCGTAGAGGATGTCCGATGTCGCGAGGTGGTCGTTGAAATCGATGCAGTCGAACATACGCGGTCCTTCGGGACCGAGGAAGATGTTGTGGAGGTGCAGATCGCCGTGGCAATGCCTGATCATGCCGGCGCGTTCGCGTTCGTCCAGTGCCGCTGCGTGGCGGTTCAGAGCCTCGCGGAAGAGCGCTGTCAGTCTGCTTGTGTCATCCGCCGAAAAGAGCGACACGGCCGAGAAGGCCGCTTGGTTGATATCAAGGACTGCGGCAAGGTTGGCGCGTCCACTGCCTGTATGAAGGATCTCGGCATCCCCGTGGAACTTCGCGATTTGCTCCGCCGTATCTTCCATCAGGGATTTCGATAACGCGCCGGTCTCGGCCATCCTGTCGAACAGCATCTCCTGCGAGAACCGATGCATCTCCACGACATAATCGATGGCCTCACCTTGGCCGCCCAACGCGATGTTGCCGCCTGCATCTCTGGTGATCGCGCGAACGCCGCAATAGATCTCCGGAGCCGTGCGCCTGTTCAGCGTCACTTCAGCCTCGCAATAGAGGCGTCGCAGATCGATCGTCGAGAAGTCGGCATAAGGCAGTTTGACTGCCCGCTTCAGCTTGTAGGCCTTATCGGCCGCCAGGAATATCAGGGAAATATGCGTTTCGATCACCTCGACCTGGGCGGATATCCCGTGGTTGGCGGGGTCCCGGAGAAAGGCGATTGCGGCTGACTGGTCCTCGACTTGCATGCATCCCTCACACGTGACGGCTGCTTCAGTCTCCTCCATCCCAAGGCCAAAGGCCAGCGACCGGCGCATGGACCTTTGTCGCAGGGGAAGAGGACCGGCGGAGGCCCGCCGGTCCTTCAGACATCACTCGATGTCGAACTTGACGCCCTGGGCGAGTGGCAGGGTACGACCGTAGTTCACGGTGTTGGTCTGGCGGCGCATATAGGCCTTCCAGCTGTCGGAGCCGGATTCGCGGCCGCCGCCGGTTTCCTTCTCGCCACCGAAGGCCCCACCGATTTCCGCACCCGACGGGCCGATATTGACGTTGGCAATGCCGCAATCGGAGCCTCGGTCGGAGACGAAGGCTTCCGCCTCGCGGATGTCGTTGGTGAAGATCGACGAGGAGAGACCCTGCGGCACGTCGTTGTTGAGCGCGAGGGCGGTGTCGAAGTCGGCATACTTGATGACGTAGAGGATCGGGGCGAAGGTTTCCTCGACGACCGGGCCGCACTGGTCCGGCATCTCGACGAGGGCCGGGCGCACGTAGAATGCATCAGCTGCTTCTTCAGAGCGGACGCGGTCACCGCCATGCACCTTACCGCCATTGGCCTTGGCTGCCTCCAGGGCGTGCTGCATGCGGTCGAAGGAGCCCTTGTCGATCAGCGGGCCGATCAGGTTGCCGGCTTCCAACGGGTTGCCGATGGTGACGGAGCCATAGGCCTTGATCAGGCGCGACACCAGCGTGTCGTAGACGCTTTCATGCACGAAGAGACGACGCAGCGTGGTGCAGCGCTGGCCGGCGGTGCCCATGGCGGAGAAGGCGACGCCGCGCAGCGTCAGGTCAAGATCTGCGGTCGGGCCGACGATCGCGGCATTGTTGCCGCCGAGCTCGAGGATCGAGCGGCCGAAGCGGGCGGCGACACGCGGACCGACGGCGCGGCCCATAGCGGTCGAGCCGGTAGCCGAGATCAACGGGACCTTGGGGTGATCGACGAGGATCTCGCCGATATCACGGCCGCCGATCAGGAGCGTCGAAAGATTGGCCGGCGCCTTGCCCCCTTGCGCGTTGTAACGCTTCACGGCCTTTTCGAAGATCGCCTGGGTGGCTATGGCGGTGAGCGGGGTCTTTTCCGAAGGCTTCCAGATCGTCGAGTTGCCGCAGACGAGTGCGAGCGCGGCATTCCAGGACCAGACGGCGACGGGGAAGTTGAAGGCCGAGATGATGCCGGTGACGCCGAGCGGGTGCCAGGTTTCCATCATGCGGTGTTCGGCGCGTTCGGTCGCAATCGTCAAGCCGTAAAGCTGGCGGGAGAGGCCAACGGCGAAATCGCAGATGTCGATCATTTCCTGGACTTCGCCGAGGCCTTCGGAGGTGATCTTGCCGACTTCGATGGAGACGAGGCGGCCAAGTTCGGTCTTGGCTGCACGCAGCTCTTCGCCGAGCAGACGGATCAGTTCGCCACGCTGCGGGGCCGGTACGAGGCGCCATTCTAGGAAGGTCTTGTGGGCCTCGTCGATCGCCTTGCGGGTGTCGTCGGCGGAGGTTTCGGCGACGGCTGCGATGGTCTCGCCGTTGATCGGCGAGCGAACCGAAAGCGTGCCGCCGGTCAGCGCCTTGGCGTCGACGCCGAAGCTTGCCATCAGAGTTGCCGTTTGGGCGGAGAATTTGAGAGTGGCGAGGGTCATGGTGGTCCTTCCGTCAGGTCTACCTGGTTCTTGTTCGTTCAAAATCGTGCGCCGGCCAGATGCGCCACCTGGGCGCCGGCCTCGTACCATGCTTCCTTCAAGGTGCGGAAGGCCGGTGCGTGTGGATCGGTGAGTGGCAGGGGCAGTTCTTCCTCTGACATCTGGCCTAGGATGTGGCTGGCGATCGTCTTGCCGAAGACAGTGCCCGGCGAGATACCGCGGCCGTTATAGCCGGAAAAGCCGATGACGCCGGGCGCGAATTTGTGGAAGCGCGGGAGTGCATTGGTCGTCATGCCGATCTGGCCGTACCATTCGCTTTCGAAGGCGATGTCACCGACCTGCGGGAAGATCGCTTTCAGCGCTCGTTGTGCCCAGGCGCGATGAATGCCGAGGCCCGTACCACGCAGGGCGCCGACGCTGCCGAACACCATGCGACCGGCCTTGTCCATGCGGAAGGAGGAGAGAACCTCTTTCGTATCCCAGCAGCCCTGACGTTCCGTCAGTATTGACTTACGCAGGTTGTCGCTGAGAGCCACGGTGGCGAAGTTGAAATAGGGCAGATGGACCTGCTCTTCACGGACCGCGGCGAAGGGGCCGTGGCTGTAGGCATCGGTTGCGACGACGATCCACTGCGCGTCGACGCTGCCTTCCGTGGTGGTGACCCGCCAGCCGTCGGCTGTCTTGTCGTAGGACATGACCGCGCTTGAGGTATGGAGCACGGCTCCCGCCTTCACTGCCGAATGGGCAAGGCCGCGGGCATAGGCGAGCGGCTGCAAGGTGCCGGCCCGGCGGTCAAGCAGAGCGCCCTGATAGGCACGGGTGCCGATCTTATGCTCGGTCTCTGCCTCTTCCAGCAATTCCACGGGCGCACCGCGACGCTGCCACTGCTCGGCGCGCGCCTCTATCTCCTTGCGGCCGGCCGTGCCCACGGCGCAGTGCAGGGTGCCGGCGCGTTCCAGTTCGCATTCGATCCCGTACCGGTCGATGAGATCCATGACCGTGCTTGGTCCGTTGCCGAGAAGGTCGAGCAGGCGCTCGCCATAGACTGGGCCGAGTTCACCCGGCAGATCGTCTGGCATGACCCACATGCCGGCATTGATCAGACCAACATTGCGGCCGGCACCGCCGAAGCCGATTTCCCTGGCTTCGAGCAGAATGACGCTGGTCCCTGCTTCGGCGAGATGAAGGGCGGCGGAAAGGCCGGTGTAACCTCCGCCGACGATCACGACATCGGCTTTGGCCGCACCCTGCAGGGACGCCGTCTCGGGGGGGGCGGGAGCCGTCTTTTCCCAAAGCCCGTGGGAGCGAGGATCGTTCAGCATGGTGTGGCCCCGGAATGTGTATGGTGCCGAGGCTGGTAGACCGGACATGGATGCATCTCCGATATCATTCCGCCTCGTACTGTCTTGTGATTTCTAGAAGAGCGTTCTACCCCATTCCAGCGATAAATTCTCAAGAGATCATTCCGAAAAGGCATGACCAATGCTGCCGGCGCGTCGTTTTCTCCCATCGCTCTCCCTTCTCACCGCCTTCGAGGCTGCCGCCAGGACTGGGAGCATCACGGCTGCCGCGCGTGAGCTTGACCTGACGCAGAGTGCCGTCAGTCGCCAGATCAAGGCGCTGGAGAACCAACTCGGGGTCGGCCTCTTCCTGCGGGAGCGACAGACGATCCGGCTGACGGTTGCCGGTGACAGCTATGCCCGCGAGATCCGCGAGGCGCTCAGGCGCATCTCAAGTGCCTCCTTGAACCTCCGTGCCAACCCGCATGGCGGGACGTTGAACCTCGCGATACTGCCGACTTTCGGGGCGCGCTGGCTCGCGCCACGGCTTGGGCAGTTCCTCACAGCCAATCCTGGGATCACGATCAACCTCGTGACACGGCTGTCGCCCTTCGATTTTCGCCTGGATTCGATCGATGCCGCGATCCATTTCGGCGATGCGGTCTGGCCCGGCGCGGAGTTGACCTTGCTGATGGAGGAGGAGACGATCCCGGCATGCAGCCCGACGTTCAAGCGCGAGCATGCAATCGAAATGCCGACTGATCTCCTGCACGTCTCGCTCTTGCATCTCACCACGCGGCCCGACGCCTGGGAGCGGTGGTTCCACGAGACGGGTGTTGCGTTCGAAAGCGTGCATGGCATGCTCTTCGACCAGTTCGCAACGGCATCTCAAGCGGCGATCGGCGGGCTTGGTGTCGCGCTCTTGCCGACCTTTCTCATTCAGGATGAACTCAGGCGCGGCGAACTCGTGCCCGCCGTCAATCGGCCGATCCGAAGTGACCAGCGCTATTATCTCGCCTTTCCGCGTGAACGCGCGGCCTATCCGCCGCTCGTTGCCTTCCGCAACTGGATCGTGACAGAATTGTCCAAGCCTGCGGCGTAAATCAGACGCCGCTTGCGGCCGCCGCGATCCAGACTGCGAAGGCCAGATGCGTCAGGTGATGAAGGGTCTGGTCTGTCCCGAAGAGCCACCAATAGGCGGCCTGCTCGGCCTTGAAACGGAAGCGATGCTGGAGCAGCGTCTTGCTCTTGTCGATGATGCCGTGGACGATGAGGTCGACTACCGCCAGCCATGCCATTTGCGGGGCCAGAAGCAATGCGATCACGAGCGTGCCGACGGCATGCACGGTGATATGTGCCAGCAATGGCACAAGCCAGCCCTGCAGGCGCTCTTTTCCCTTGGCCATCCAGCTGGTCTGCAGAAGAAAATCCGCTGCCAGTTGCTTGATGATGAACAGAGCCACCGCCCATATCAGCAGCTGGGTGGAGATTTGCTCCGGCAGGATGGGCATGAGTATTCCTTCGGCTTACTTTTCTGTCCGAAGATAGACCACTCTTCAAAACGGTGTGAAGCCGCCATTTAGTCTACCCAGATTTGGGCTTTGCGCTTCCTTTACGGGATGATGGGCTTTCGCGCGCGTCCGTTAGGCCCATGGTAGTGTCTGGGAGGCCGGTCACCAGCCTTCGGAAAGGACCTTTTCCAGCATTTCCGCGAAGAAGTCGGCGCTTTCCCGTGTCAGGCAAAGGGGCGGTTTTATTTTCAAAACGTTAAGATGATCGCCGGTCGGCTGCATGATGACCCCGCAATCGAGCAGCCTGTCGCAGATGGCAGCGGTCTCTTCGGTCGCCGGCTCGAGTGTTTCCCGGTCGCGAACAAATTCCAGCCCGAGATAGAGGCCCATGCCGTGGACCGCGCCGACAATTGGAAAGCGCTGGCCGAGTGCTTCAAGGCGGACCTTGAGGTGATCGCCGACGTCGCGCGCATTCTCCTGCAGGTTCTCGTCTCTGATGATGTCGAGCACGGTCATGCCGACCACGCAGCTGACGGGGCTGCCACCGGACGAAGAGAAGAAGTAGCCTTCCTTTTCGAGACTGTCGGCGATTTCTCGACGCGTGATGACGGCTCCAAGTGGCTGGCCGTTACCCATCCCCTTGGCCACCGTGATGATGTCGGGCACCATGCCCTGCTGTTCGAAGCCCCAGAAGTGGTGTCCGAGCCGGCCATACCCGACCTGCACCTCGTCTGCGATGCAAATGCCGCCATGTTCTCGGACCAGGGCGTAGACCTCACGCAGGTAACCCGCAGGCAGCGGAATGCCGCCAGCATTGCCATAAAGGCTTTCCGCGATGAAGCCTCCCAGGCGCCCGCCCCGATCCTCGATCTCGGCGATTTTCTCGGCAACTGCCGCAACATAACCGCCGGTCGATCCTTCGCCCCGATATTTGCCGCGATAGGTGTTTGGCGAGAGCACGGGGTGTACCCAGTCGGGGCGCGTTTCGAGGGCGCGCGGGTTGTCGGCGATTGAAGTCGAGA
>CALSAF010000211.1:0-7139 GCA_943372805.1 Rhizobium sp. Q54 | reverse complement strand
TGTGCTGCGGCCGGACCAATGCCGACATCGCGCAATGTCTGGGAATCGGGTTGGCAACGGTGAAGACCCATCTCATCCACATCTTCGACAAGGCTGGCGTCGACAATCGCGCTGGGCTGGTGTCACGGATGATGCAGCTCAGCTGACATACCGACCAATCTGAAACGTGAACACCGGCCAGGGCGCAGCTTCGGACGGCGACGGGGCTCGGCCGTCTGGCCGCATGAGGTCTTATCGCTTTGCAGCTACAGGGAAAAACTCGGATTCTTTGACTTATGTCAACCATTCGGTGGATGGACATTATTTAGGCATGCACAAATATTGACCTCCAAGAGTTGACGGATCGCAGCCATGACGCCTGCGGATGTTGACGGTGAAAACCGGAATGGAGGATCGGCCATGAACGAGAGGCCTAATGTTTCCCTGCCCCTGCAAGCCACGTCTGCCTTCGCGCATCCGCTCGATCCGCTAACGGCGGAAGAGTTGGTCAAGGCCGCGTCGATCCTGCGCACCCACTTCGATTTCGGCCCTGCCCTGCTGTTCGAGACGATCGAATTGCTGGAGCCGGCCAAGGAGGTTGTCCGGGCCTTCATTCCCGGCATGCCGATCGAGCGCAGCGCGCGCTTCAACGTGCACAAGCGGGGCGGCACCGGCGTCTGGCGCGGTAGACTGGATCTCGGCAGCGGCACGGTAACTGTGGTCGAGTTCCTGGCCGATGCCCGGCCGATGATCTCGCCGGAAGAATTCATGATGATCGAGGATGTCGCCAAAGCCGATCCGCGATTTCAGGAGGCGATCCGCCGCCGAGGCATCGAGAACATGGCCTATGTCTGCGTCGACCCCTGGTCAGCCGGCAATTTCTCCGTGCCCGGAGAGGAAAACAAGCGGCTGGCGCATACCTTTGTCTGGCTGCGCATGTCCGATCTCGACAATTATTACGCCCACCCGGTCGAGGGGCTGAACGTCGTGGTCGATGTCGACAAGTTGGAAGTGCTGCGGGTCGACGACCATTCTGCCGCCTCCGGCACTTTCGTTCCGGTCCCCGACACCCTGATCAACTACGATGCCGACCTGCTCACCGATTTCCGCAAGCCCTTGAAACCGCTGGACGTTGTCCAGAGCGAAGGCCCGAGCTTCACCATCGAAGGCAACAAGCTCACCTGGGATAACTGGGATGTGCGCATCAGCTTCAACGGTCGCGAAGGACTTGTCCTGCAGCAGGTTGGTTATACCGTGGACGGCCAGCGTCGGCCGATCCTATACCGGGTGTCGATGGCGGAAATGGTCGTGCCTTACGGCAATCCGGATGGCGTGCATTACCGCAAGAATGTCTTCGACAGCGGCGAATACGGTTTCGGCAAGCTGGTCAATTCCCTGGCGCTCGGCTGCGATTGCCTCGGCCATATCCACTACATGGACGTCGTTTTGCCCGACATGATGGGCAATCCACGCCTGATCCCGAGTGCGATCTGCATCCATGAAGAGGATGCCGGCCTTGCCTGGAAGCATTTCGACTTCCGCTCGGAGCGCACCGAAACCCGCCGCATGCGCCGCCTCGTCATCTCCTCGATCACGACCGTCGGCAATTACGAATACTGCTGCTACTGGTACCTTTTCCAGGATGGCACCATCGAATTCGAGATGAAGGCGACGGGCGTCATCAACACCGCCGCCTGCATTCCCGGAGCCGAGCAGAAATACGGCACCGAAGTGGCCCCGGGCGTGGTCGGCCACATTCACCAGCACGTCTTCTGCATGCGGCTCGACATGGAGGTCGACGGCCCCGACAATACCGTCGTCGAATGCGACACGGTCGCCCCGCCGATCGGCCCCGACAATCCGATGGGCAATGCCTTCTATGTCGAGCAGACGCCGCTCACCAGCGAGCTCAAAGCACGCCGCAGGGTTGACTTCGAAAAGTCTCGCTATTGGAAGATCACCAATCCCAACGTCAAGAACTGGGTCGGCAAGCCGACCGCCTACAAGCTGGAAACTCCCTCGGCCATCCAGTCCTACACCCATCCGGACGGCCCATCCGGCAAGCGCGGCGGCTTCGTCTACAACCATCTGTGGGTAACACCCTACGATCCCGAGGAACGCTTCCCCGCCGGTGAATACATGAACCATTCAACCGGTGACGATGGCCTTCCTGCCTGGACGGCCAAGGACCGGTCGACCGACAATACCGATATCGTCGTATGGCATTCCTTCGGTCTGCATCACATCCCCCGCGTCGAGGACCATCCGGTGCAGCCCTGCGTGCTGTGCGGCTTCAAGCTTATGCCGGTCGGCTTCTTTGACGGCAATCCGTTGATCAACCTGCCGCCTGAAACCAACAAGGCCAGCAAATCCAATACCCAAGGTTCCGCCTGCTGCCACAGCTGACCAGATGGCGGGCCATGCCCGCCTTGCCTCCAGCGATATGGCGATGTCCATACGCGCTGCCCGATCGCCATGATTGTCGATGTCCAACCAGAGGGTCCATCCATGAAGCGTCGAAACCTCTTGCAATCCTTCAGCCAGTCCCGGCGCGCCTTTTTGCGCGACACTGTCTCGATCTCGGCCGGCATCGCCGCCGCCTCCATGATGCCACGCGGCGCCTGGGCAGCCCGCGAAAGAGAGATGAACATCTATTGTTGGGAGGGCTACAATTCCGACAAGGTGCTCGACCCGTTCCGCAAGGAATTCGACTGCACCGTCAAGGCGCAGGGGCTGATCTCCGACCCGGAAGCCGTCAACCAGCTGCGCGCCGGCGACACCAAGGTCTGGGACGTCATCAACCTGAACAATGCCTGGGGCCGCCGGCAACTCTATCCGGAAAACCTGATCAAGCCGCTGGACAAGGCAAAGTTCGAGCCGCTGTGGGACATGATGATCCCCGAATTCAAATGGCCCTATCACTGGGCCATGTCCGACGACGGCAATTCTCTGCTCGGCATGATCCAGCGCTACGGCCCCTCCGGCATGCTGGTCAACACCGACAAGGTCTCGGCCGCCACCCTTGCCGATGAAGGCTATGACCTGATGCTGCAGGATGACTACAAGGGCAAATATGCCGTGCTGATGTATGACGATTGGGTGATCATGCATGTGGTGATCGCCGCCGGCTTCAGCCCGTTCCGCGAAATGACGGATGATGAAATCGCCAAATACGAAGTGGTGATGCGCAAGCTGATCAACAACGCCGCCTTCCTCTCCGACGACATGAATGCCATTGCGCTTGGCATGATCAACGGCTCTATTGAAGGCTCCTTCCCCGGCAGCGTCTATTCGGTCTCGGCAGCGCGCTACGACGGCAACCCCAACCTGCGCTGTGTTGTGCCCAACAAGGGACCGGAGGAAATGGGCGGCAAGGCCGGCGTCTGCTGGATGGAATTGACCTCACTGGTCAACAACCCGCAGCTCTCGCCGCGCGCCGAGGACTTCATCGAATACTGTTTCCGCCCGGAAACGGCCAAGAACGTCTCGTTCGCCGAGGGCACCTACAACCCGGTCGGGCAGATGGGCGATCCCAAGGTCATGGCCCTGTTCAACACCGAAGAACTCGACGCCTTCCAGTACGATACCCTGGCGGCAGACATGGCCAAATGCGCCGACTTCGACATCATCCCGAGCTACACCAAGTTGCATGAGATCTTCTCCGCCGCGGTGCGCGAGAAGGCCTGATCAGAACGGGAGGCCGGCACTCCCGGCCTCTCCAGCGTTCTGCCCCTGCCCAAACAGACCGATGGAACCGTATGATGACAGCAGCCACCGCCGACATTGCATCCACAACGCCCCTGCCCATCCTCCAGCTGCGCGCCGTCGACAAGTTCTTCGGCGAATTCCCAGCCGTCGACCGCATCAGCCTCGACATTCGCGAGGGCGAATTCTTCACCATCGTCGGACCCTCCGGCAGCGGCAAGACGACCATGGTGCGCATGCTGGTCGGCATGGACAAGCCGACAAATGGCGATATCCTCTTGCGCGGCGAACGCATCAACGATGTTCCGGCCAACAAGCGCCCGACCTGCATGGTCTTCCAGTCGCTCGCGCTGTTTCCCCATCGCACCGTCGGGCAGAACATCGAATTCCCCTTGAAGATACGCGGCGTGAAGGCGGCAAGCCGCAAGGCACGCGCACTGGAACTGATGGCGCAGCTCCGCCTGCCGGACAGCTATTACGGCAAGGGTGTACTGCAGTGCTCCGGCGGCGAACGCCAGCGTGTCGCGCTCGCCCGGGCGCTCGCTTTCGATCCGGAAATCCTGTTCTTTGACGAGCCGCTGTCGGCCCTCGACTACAAGCTGCGCAAGATCCTGGAAAAGGAACTGAAGGACATTCACCGCGAGACCGGCAAGACCTTCGTCTACATCACCCATTCGCTTGAGGAAGCCATGGTGATGTCGGATCGCATTGGCGTGATGAACAAGGGCCGCTTCGTGCAGATCGGCACGCCCAACGAGATCTACGGCAATCCCTCGACCCGTTTCGTCTCGGAATTCATGGGCGAGGTCAATATTCTCGATGTCGGCCCCGGCCCGGACGGCACCGTGATCGACCAGGCGACCGGCGCCAGCTATCTGGCACCGCCGATCGCCGACGCCTTTGCCGGCGGTTCGCTGGTCATACGCCCCGAAGACATCCGCTTTCTCGATGACCCCGCCTCGCCCGCTGCCAACAAGCTCGAGGGCGTGGTCTATAATGAATATCTGCTGGGATCGCGGGTGCAGTACCAGGTGCGCGTTGGCGATGCGCAGGTCTTTCTGGTCGAGAAACTGCGCGAGCAGCAGCTGGCGAGCGCCCGCGGCGGTCGCGTGACGATCGCCTGGGACGCCAAGGACTCGACCATCTTTCCGACCGCCCGTTTTGCCAATTGATATGAGCCGTATTGACGAAGGACGTCGCTGATGACGGATGCAAGCGAAACACTCAGCCACAATGCCGCCCTGCCACGCCGGGTCTCGCGGGCCGAATCCTGGCCGGTGCGGCTTGGCCGCGGCATGATGAAACCCGGTTTTCTGGCCGCACTGCCGGTCGGGCTTCTGCTGCTCTTCGGCTTTCTCGGCCCCTTGCTACTGGTCTTCGTCTTCGCCTTCATGCCACCGCAAACCTTCTCCGTCTTGCAGATGCCGACGTTTGAGAATTTCCGCACGATCTTTGCCGACAGCTATTATCTGTCCTTTATCGCATCTCTGCAGCTGGCCGCCTCCACCGTCGCGATCCTGCTGGTGGTTTGCTATCCTCTGGCAATCGCCATGGTGCGGGAGTTCAGCCGCAAGGCAGGTATTCTGGCGCTGGTGCTCGCCGCGCCCCTATTCGTCGCCGACAATCTGCGGCTGATGGGCTGGATGCTGTTCCTGGTCAAAGGCGGCGTTGTCTCCGGCACTCTGCAGACCTATTTCGGCATCCCCGTCGATTCCATGCTCTACACCTTCAGCGCAACGCTCTTCGGTCTCGTCTACATCAACCTGCCGATGATGCTCTTCCCGATGATCCTCGGCGTCTCCATGGTGCCGACCCAGATGCGCGAAGCCGCCTTCGATCTCGGCGCCAGCCGCTGGCAGGTGATGAAGGAAGTCGACATTCCGCTCGCCATGCCCGGCATCATGATCGGCGCGCTGATCACCTTCATCCTGGCCGCAGGAGCCATCACCGAGGCCAAGGTGCTTGGCGGCACGGCCGTGGTGATGATCGCCCAGGACATCCAGAAGGAATTCACCTTCGCGCAGAACTGGCCGAAGGGCTCGGCCCTGTCGATGTTGATGATCGTGCTGGCCGGCTCCCTGGCGCTGGCCATGTTCAAGCGCGTCGATCTCGACGCCATCTTCGGTCGCAAGGGATGAAAGGATCATGCCCATGAACGATTTCAGCCGCCGCGCCACACTCGCCTATGGCAGCGCCATGGCCGCCCTTATCTTGTTCATGTATCTGCCAATGATCACCATGGCGCTCGCCTCGTTCTCGCGCTCAAAGTATTTCAGCTTCCCGGTGCCGAAATACTCCGACAAATGGTATCTCGAAGTCTTTGAATCCCTGTCGATCCGCGACTTCTTCTGGACCTCCACCGTTGTTGCGATTGCCGTTGCCTGCCTGTCGACGGTACTTGCCTTCTTTGGCGCGCTCGCCTTTGCGCGCTACGACTGGAAAGGCCGGCGCCTGTTCCAGAAGATCATTCTCCTGCCGATCCTCTTCCCGCAGGCTGTCCTGGGCCTTGCCTTGCTGCTGTGGTTCACCGCACTTGGCATAACGCCCTCCTGGCAGGCGACCGTCTTTGCCCATCTGGTCTGGATTGCGCCGATCGCCACGCTGGTGATTGCGATCCAGGTTTACTCCTTCGATCCGGCGGTGGAGGAGGCCGCCTATGATCTGGGAGCAAGCCGCTGGCAGGTCTTGCGGGAAATCACCCTACCCTTGCTGGCTCCGGGCATTTTTTCCGGATTCACCTTCGCCTTCCTGCTGTCCTGGGCGAATTTCCCACTCTCGATGCTGTCCTCGGGCGCCGATTCGACCATTCCCGAATGGGTCAGCGCCAAGCTGCAGTCCGGCTATACGCCGCAGGTGCCGGCCGTTGGCAGTCTGACCATCCTTGCCGCCGCCGTGGTGATGTGGATCGGGCACCAGATCTCGGCTCTCATGAAGCGCCGCCAGGTTAAAGGTTAAGTGAGACCGGCCAGATTGGGCGGGGCTCGCCCCTTGCATGAGCCGAGATCATCCCATCCAAGGGGTTCGAAGGACAAAATGCGCTTGATCGGAAGCGAGATCACAGCTCGTGCGATGATTGTTCAATGCACCCTCGGGAACCGGTTTTCTGTGGCATGATTTTGCCGACGGCGACAGGTCGATCATGACGGAGCGGGCAGAAGCAAGACGTAATGCAATGGCGCTGTTTCAAGCTGTTGCTGCGGAATACATCCACATCAACCCGGCAAATACCATGGCCATGCCGATGCCCTGAGACACGTGGTTCTTTGCCACCAATGCCCTCTCAAGCACCATCGCCAAGAGAAGAAGCGACATCACGACGATGTTCATCATGCCAAGACAGATCATGGTCATCATCAGCAGACCGTTGGATTTCACACAATATCCGGCATAGCGAATGCCTGCCGCCACCGATGCACGAATGCTTGCGTCACAATAAGTTATCGCAGCATTGCGCG
>CALSAF010000210.1:0-7175 GCA_943372805.1 Rhizobium sp. Q54 | reverse complement strand
CGGCTTCTTGATCAGGGCACGGCCGACGGCGACGCGCTGGGCCTGACCGCCCGAGAGCTGCTTGGGCAGACGGTCGAGCAGGGCGCCGATTTCCAGCGTGCCGGCCACCTTGTCGGTCGCCTCGTCGATCTCGGTCTGCGGGCGGCGCTTCAGTCGCATGGAGAAGGAGAGGTTCTTCTTCACCTTCATGTGCGGATAGAGAGCGTAGTTCTGGAAGACCATGGAGATGCCACGATCGCCGGGGGCTCGGTCGTTGACCAGTTCGCCGCCGATCCGGATCTCGCCACCGGTGATGCGCTCTAGGCCCGCGATCATCCGCAGCGTTGTCGACTTGGCGCAGCCGGAGGGTCCGACCAGCACCATGAATTCACCGTCCTCGACGTCGAGATTGATGCCATGCACGGCGCGGAAGGAGCCATAGTCTTTTTCGAGGTTTTTGAGTTGCAACCTTGCCATTGCATTATCCCTTGATGCCGCCGGCGGAGATGCCGTCGATGAAGTATTTCTGGGCGAGGAAGAAGACCGTCAGGGCCGGTAGAAGCGTCAGGACCGACATTGCGAGCACCCGGTTCCACTCGAAGGCCTCTGTCGTGTCGATCGAGAGCTTCAGCGCCAGAGAGACGGGGAACTTGTCGACCGAGGAAATGTAGATGAGGGGCCCGAGGAAATCATTCATCGTCCACATGAACTGGAAGAGGCAGACGGAGATCAGCGCCGGCATCAGAAGCGGAATGACAATGAAGATCAGGACCTGCCAGGTATTGGCGCCGTCGACGCGGGCTGCTTCCTCCATGTCGCGCGGGATGGCGCGCAGGAACTGCACCAGCATGAAGACGAAGAAGGCATCACCGGCAAAGGCGGAGGGAACCCACAGCGGCAGATAGGTGTCGAGCCAGCCGAGATCGCGGAACAGCAGGTATTGCGGGATGCGGGTCACGACATTGGGCAGCAACAGCGTGGCGATCAGTGTCGCGAAGAGCAGCTTCTTGAACGGGAAGTCGAAACGGGCGAAGCCATAGGCGACGGCCGTGCATGAGATTGCGGTGCCGATGATTTTCGGCAGCACGATCCAAAGCGTGTTCACGAAGAAGGTGCCGAATGTGTAGGCTGTCGAGGTCTGCCAGCCGCGGATGTAGCCGTCGGCCGTCGGGTTTTCCGGCCAGAAGCCCGGATTGGCGAAGATCTCGGAATTGGTCTTGAAAGATGCACCGATCAGCCAAATCAGCGGATAGAGCATGATGAGGCCGACGAACGTCAGAAGCGCATAGCGGAACACTATGGTCACCTTCTGTCGACGACGATCGCGGCGATGCGCCTTGTCTACTTCGTCGAGGCCCGCGGCAAAGGGGGGGAGGGCGTGGTCTGTCATGATCAGCTCCGCTTGTCGCCTGCGTAATAGACCCAGTGGCGCGAAGACCAGAAGGCAATGAGGGTGAGTGCCATGATGATGAGGAACAGCACCCAGGCGATGGCCGAGGCATAGCCCATGTCGAAGCGCTTGAAGGCTTCGTCATAGATGTAGATCGGCAGGAAATAGGTGGCCTTCAGCGGGCCGCCCTGCGTGATGATGTAGGGACCGTTGAACTCCTGGAAGGCCTGGACCATCTGCATGATCAGGTTGAAGAAAATCACGGGTGTGATCAGCGGCAGGGTGATGTGCACGAAGCTTTTCCACTTGCCGGCACCGTCGATCGCGGCGGCCTCATAGAGGCTCTTGTCGATGCTCTGGAGTGCCGCGAGGAAGATCACCATGGCCGAACCGAACTGCCAGACACGCAGCAGCGTGATCGTGAACATCGCATTGGTCGGGTCGCCGAACCAGTTGACCGGTTCAAGGCCGATCATGGCGAGGCCCATGTTGACCAGGCCGACATCGGCAAACATGTAGCGCCACAACACGGCGATCGCGATCGAGCCGCCGAGGATCGAGGGGACGTAGAAGGCCGTGCGGTAGAGATTGATGAACTTCAGCTTGTAATTCAGGATGACGGCGATGAAGAGCGCAAAGCACAGTTCCAGCGGCACCGTGACAAAGACATAGAGTAGGGTCACGCTCAGCGACCTGATGAAGGTCCGGTCGCCGGTGAACAGCCTGACATAGTTGTCGAAGCCGGTGAAGATCGGCGCGCTCATCAGGTTATAGTCGGTGAAGCTCAGATAGAGTGACACGACGAAGGGCAGCGCCGTGAAGACCAGGAGCCCGATGATGTAGGGCGCGAGGTAAAAGAGCCCCAGGTAACGGCTGTCCCCGCTCATGCCGCACCTCCGGCCCGTGCCAGCGTTTCGGGCAGTCGATGATGTGTGGCCGCGACCATCTCGCTGAACAGCCGGTGTGCCTTTTCCTGGGGCAGGCTGGTCATCAGCGGATCCGAGACGAAGAGCGGCGGCAGGGCGTCGGCATTTTCCGACAAGACAGCTTCGACCAGGGCGTTCTGGCGTTCGGCATGGGGCCTGGCGAGGAGTTCAACGGCCCTGGGTAGCCGGCCTGCGACGATGGGCTGGATGCCGATTGCACTGAAACGTGCATTGGTCTCTACGATCGTGCCGTCCGTGAAGCCGGTCAGCTGACCCCGGTTCGGCAGGTTGACGTTGCTCACATGCTCCGGACCACCCATCAGTGCCTTAATCTGTTCGACGATGGCTTCGTCGGAGGCCATGGCCGGCGGGAGATCGGCGCCCTTGTCCAGGGTATTCGCATAATCCACTTTTCCCTTGCGCTCGCGCATCCGGAATTCGACCGGTGTGAGACCGAATTTCCAGGCGGCGTGGTCGTCGAGATACCAGCTTTGCGGGACGAACTCGACCAGATGCCGGTCGCCGGCGGCAGCGGCTATCCCGAAGCGAAGCGACATGTCGAACTTCACCCGGAAGCTATCGGTAAAATAGCGGTCGTGTTCATTTGCAGGATCGAGCGGGGATTCCCGCCAGCCGGTCGCGAGATGCTCCCGGGCGAAATCGAGATAGGCGGGCATCATGTCGATACCGCCGACGGTGGCGCGATCGACGAAGGTGAAATGGTTGATGCCGAGCACGTTCACCTTGGCGTCGCGATAGCCGTAAAGAACCTCGCCAGCACGGCGGTTCGCCAGATAGGCCATGATCTTTCGGGTCTTGATGACTTCGTGGCAGGAGCCCCAGCACCGGATCTCGGGGAATGCGGCATAGAGCGTGCCTGTCAGCACCGACATGGGGTTCGTCAGGTTGCAGACATAGGCTTCGGGGCAGAAGCGATCTATGGCACGACCGATCTCGGCGATCATCGGGATGGCCCGCATGGCGCGGATGAAGCCGCCGGGGCCTACGGTGTCGCCGACCGACTGACGGATGCCGTAGCGCTCGGGGATCGCAATGTCGTTCGCCATGTCCTCGAAGGAGCCTGGCAGGATCGAGATGATGACGATGTCTGCGCCGGTGAGCGCGCCCTCCAGCGTCTTCTCCGCCACATAGGTGACGGGTGCGCCAGAACCACTGCGGGCGGCATAGCGAGTGCCGATCCGGGCATTGCGTTCGGCGGCCGCATGGTCGAGATCGTAAAGCCGCACGGTGGCCGGCACCGTACCGTCGTAGGCGAGGTCACCCATCAGTTTAGTCGCCCAATTGAGTGATCCGCCGCCGACATAGGCGATGGTGACCGGGCGCGTGTATTCCGTTTTCTGCATCGCAATAAACAAGGTTCGACCGCGTCGTGACGGGCCAATCGCTTGACCTGTCCCGTGTCGTTCCTTCTCCTCCTGATATCCTCCCCGGCCTTCCCAAGACGACCGGTCCTGTGGCTAATATCCCGCCAGTCGTCTCGCGGGCAAATCGACAAAGAGGGGAAAAATGATGGACGAAACTGAAGGTAGCGTGCTCACCGGCATTCCCATGCAGGCGCTGGCACTCAACCTGACCCGCTCCACCATTCGCATGCAGCATTCGCAGACATGGTCGATCGACAAGTCGAACCGGGTGCATGACCTGGTGATCTGCCTGAGCGGGCGCGGCATCTATGAAGTCGAAGGGCGGACGGTGGAGATCGAACCGGGTTCGGCGATGTTGCTGCCTGCTGGCACGCGGTTCGTCGGTCGGTCGGCTTCCGTCGAGGCCTATACGGGCATTGCCCAGCACTTCACGCTCGACCTCTTTGGTCGCCTCGACCTGATCGCGCAGATGGATCTCGCCCTGTCCGTCAGGCTTGCTCGCTGGGACATGCTGGAGAAGGTGGTGCGGCATTTCCGCGAGACTGCGCCCCCCTATTCGACAACGCTGCAGCAGCACCACGTCTTCATGTTCCTGTTGATCGAGTTCATCGAGCAGGCTTTCATCGGCTGGCGGGAGCAGTCGGTCGGTACCGTAGCCAATCCGGACCAGCTCTCGCTCGCGGTGATGGTTGCCGCCAGCCAGATCGCAGCCGATCCGCTCAACGAAGCAATCACCCAGCAGGTGCTCGCGACGGCGCCCTACAATCCCGATTATTTCAAGCGGGAATTCCGCAAACGCGTCGGCTGGACTTTGGACAAGTTCCAGGAGTTCAAGCGGATGGAACGTGCGATGGGGCTGCTCGCCGGCGGTTGTACGGTGAAGCGGGCCGCAGCACTTTCAGGCTATGCGGACGCCTACTACTTCTCCCGGATGTTCAAGCGCTATATCGGGATCAGCCCGCAGGGCTACCGCGAGGCGGAGCGGCGCAACCGGGAAGGGGCTTTTCCGCGCGGCGAGGAGGATGGACAGGTAGCCTATCCTTTGCCACGTATCTGACGACCTGTCTTATGAGTCCGCCGCTCTGAATCGGGATCCGAGGCGGTCTTGTCCAAAATGAAAAGAATTTTACGCTTGCCGCCCTCGGGTCAACATGTATGATAAGTTTAACGAACATGTATGGGAGGAATGATGTCGCACACCGATTTCACCAATCGCTTCGCGATCGATCCGATGACGGCCGCCAGCTTCGGCACAGATGAATTGCGGGCGAATTTCCTGCTGCCACCGCTCTTCGTGCCAGGCCGAATCCAGCTGCACTATACCAATTACGACCGCATGATCGTTGGCGGCGCGGTGCCGGTGTCGTCGGAGCTGACGCTGGAGACGATCAAGCCTGCGGGCACGCCGGAGCTTCTTGCACGGCGCGAACTGATCGCGGTCAATATCGGTGGCGCCGGCGTGGTGACGGTCGATGGCGAACGCTTCGAGGCCGGGACCCGCGACATGGTCTATGCCGGGATGGGCTCGGCCGTCCGTTTCGCCTCGGTCTCTGCAGACCAGCCGGCCAAGTTCTACCTTCTCAGCGCCCCCGCTCACACCCGCCACCCGGCACGCCATATCGGCATCAGCGATGCAAGGCGGCTCGATCTTGGTGCGCAGGAAACAAGCAACGAGCGTTCGATCTTCCAGTTCGTACACCCCGAAGGTGTCAAGACCTGCCAGCTCGTTGTTGGCATGACCAGCCTTGCCAAAGGCTCGGTCTGGAACACCATGCCGTGCCACATCCACGATCGACGCATGGAGGTCTATCTCTATTTCGATATGGCGGAAAAGACGCGCGTCTTCCATCTTCTCGGTGAGCCTGACGAGAGCCGCCACATCATCATGAAGAGCGAAGAGGCGGTCTTGTCGCCTGGCTGGTCGATTCATTCGGGCGCGGGCACGGCGAATTATTCGTTCATCTGGGCTATGGCCGGCGACAATGTCGACTATACAGACGTGGATCCTGTGGCCATCGAAGATATGCGCTGAGCCTCCCAGATACAGTTCAGACTTTCATTGTCGCCTGAGCATGCGAGATCATCCATCTCGCATGCCTTCTCTCGTCAATTTCGACTTACCCTGGGTTGCTGCGCGCGCCAGGGCTCATGTGGTCGCCGGGCATCGCGTCCGCAGCCGATCCGATTGTCTCCATTAAGCTCATATTAGTCTTCCTTGCCCATGCTCCGGGAGATTCAGGCAGAGACGTCGGCGGCCGTGGTTTTTTTTCCCGCCAGCGACGTCGGAGGAGACCACCACCGTGTTCATCGACCGTATATTGTCGCGCTTTAACATCCAGACGAAGGTCTTGATTTTCATACTTCCTTTCGTAATCAGCATCTCGGCTGTCGGCTTCACCGGTCTTTATGCGTCGGGTCTTCTTCAAGGACGTATCGAGATCTCCAACAGCGTGTTGCAATCGCTGAGCGGGTTCCGCGACGTATCGGCATCCATGACATCCTTCCTGGCTGATACCACGGAAGAGACCAGGGCAGACCTGACCGGTCGCCTCGAACAGCAGAAGCGCGATCTTGAAAGCACGCTTGCGCAGCTCGCGCCTGATGCTGATGGCCGGGTTGAGCTGGAAGAGGCGGGAAAGCTGATCGATCAGGTCTTCGTGCACATCAATGATCTCTGGACACTGCATGCTTCCGAGTCGAACCTCGTTGAGACGCTGCAGCAGGGCACCAAGCAGATTGTTGTGGCCCAAGGCCGCGTGACGGCCGCGATGGCGACGATGGAGCGCACCGTGCAGGGTGACGATGCTGCCGCCAAGACCATGTTGCGAGACGCCGAGAGTATCCGCAGCACCGGGACATTCCTGACCGAAACCAATTCCGCCTTCACCAAGGCCAAGACGCCGGATGAGAAGTTTGCCGTGATCACGGCCCGCGTCGATGAAATCATCGCGCGCCAGCAGGTTCTGGCCGCTGTGCTGCCCAAGGCGAACCAGTCAGCTGCCAAGACGCTTGAGAAGATCGGCGGCGAACTGAAGGCTGCCGTCGCTGCCAACGACAAGTCCGAGGCCGTCATCACCGATCTCGCCGGCAAGCTGCGTAACTTCACCCAGCTCAATGCCTATCTCGGGCTCGCCGCCCAGCAGAAGATGAAGGAAGCGACGATCAAGTTCGGCGAACTCGATGCACCCTTGGCCAAGGCCCAGGCAGTGATTGCCGATGGTCGCCAGGTCATGGCCGCGGGTTACGCGCTGCAGATCATGATGGCGCGCTTCCTGCTGGAGCCTACGGAACAGAACCGTATGTTGCTCGAGCAGCAGTTCAATGCTGTGAAAAAGTTCCTCGCCGCCCTCGACAAGACGGCTGCCGACCAGCCGATCCTGATGCAGGTGAAGAAGGAGCTCGGCCCGGCCGTGGATGCCATGATCGGCGCAAGCGCGGAACTCGTGAAGGTCAGCCAGGAACGCAAATCGAGCTTCGACGAGGCAGGCGCTGACC
>CALSAF010000209.1:0-7249 GCA_943372805.1 Rhizobium sp. Q54 | reverse complement strand
AGGATTTCGGCGAACTCGGCGACCGGATGAAAGTCTTCGAAAAGAAGCCGCCGCATTGCGTTTATGTGCCGGCTGGCAGCGACTGGTCAGCAGAAGCCACGACCGACTGCGTGCTTGCCATCTGCACCGCGCCGGCCATGCCGGGACGCGAGGCACAACAGATCGGCCCCGATGGCATTTCCTTCGTCGAGCGCGGCAAGGGCGCCAACACACGCTACATCTATCCGATCGCCATGGAAGACCGGGATGTTGCCGACAGCCTCTTGGTGACGGAAGTCTTCACCCCCTCGGGCAACTGGTCCTCCTATCCGCCGCATCGGCATGACGAGGACAATTATCCCGAGATGACCTATCTTGAGGAGACCTACTACCACCGCCTCGATCCCGCCCAGGGATTCGGTTTCCAGCGTGTCTTCACCGAGGATGGCTCGCTGGATGAGACCATGGCCGTCTCCGATGGCGATGTTGTCCTGGTTCCGAAGGGGCACCACCCTTGCGGTGCGCCCTATGGCTACGAGATGTATTATCTCAATGTCATGGCCGGGCCGATGCGCAAATGGCGGTTCCAGAACCATCCGGACCATGACTGGATCTTCAAGCGCGATAACCCTTGAGGCTGGGTTGAAGGCGGGCTCCGCCTTCACGAATGCGTTTCCTGGAACAATTCCAAATCCGTTGGGCGAGCGGCGCCGTAGTGGGTGCACAAACGCGCCAATGATGGAGACGCACCCATGCCCAAGATCAGCCTCGCCCTTGTCGGGCTTGCCCTGAGTCTGCTGCCGTCCGCCGGACAGGCAGCCGAGAAATTCACCTTTGAGGACTATTTCACCGGCCGCACGGAAGCCGTCGGTTCGTTCAGCGCCATCAATGGCGTCAAGCGGACCTTCACGGTCGATCTCACCGGCAACTGGGATGGCAAGACGCTGACGCTGCGTGAGGACTTCGTCTTCGACGACGGGACCAAGGACCGCAAGACCTGGCGCTTCACCAAGACCAGCCCGACTACCTATAGCGGCACCCGCGAGGATGTGATCGGCGAGACCAAGGTCACCATCAATGGTGCCGTCGCCCGTTTCAATTATCTCGTCTATCTGAGCCCCGAGACCCAGGGCAACAAGGTCCGCTTCTGGGACAAGATGGTGCTGCGCGAGGACGGTACGGTGTTGAACACGGCGCTCGTCACCAAATTCGGCATCCCGGTCGCCAAGACCACCGTCGAGTTCCGCAAGCCCGGTTCTTCGCACAAGACGGCGAGCCGCTGAGGCTCAAGCCTCTATAGCTGCGAGCCAGCGGTCGATGCCATCGGCCGCGGCAATGCCGGTCGCGAAACAGGCGGTGAGCAGATAGCCGCCCGTTGGCGCCTCCCAGTCGAGCATTTCGCCCGACACGAAAGTCCCCGGCCGATTTTTCAGCATGAAGCCATCGTCGATCCCGTCGAGGGCTATCCCGCCTGCGGTCGAGATCGCCTCGGCGATCGGGCGCGGGCGTTTGACGTCAAGCGGCAGAGCCTTGATGAGGCTTGCGAGGCCACTCGCGTCACGCTGGTTTGATGCCGGATCGACTTCCCGCAGCAGGGCGATCTTGACGCCGTCGAGATTGGCGGCCTTCTTCAATCGTGTCGAAAAGCTCGCCTTGCGTTCCTGTCGCGCGAGGTCTGTGGCAAGCCTTTCCACCGTTCGTCCCGGTGCCAGATCGAGGATCAGCGCGGCCTCTCCGCCCTGGTCGAGGGCGTCTCTCAGCGCTGCCGAATGGGCATAGATCAGGCTGCCCTCGATGCCGCCCCGGCTGATGACGAATTCGCCCTGGGTGGTGCCGGCTGCCGAGGTGGCCTTGACCGACTTGACCGGCTGGCCGGAAAAGCGGGTATCGAAACTTTCGGAAAAATCGCAGTCGAATCCGCAATTGGCCGGCCTAAGTGGGGCAATGTCTATGCCTTCGGCTTCTAGCCGCGGCACCCAGGCGGCATCCGAGCCGAGCTTGGGCCAGCTGGCGCCGCCGAGCGCGAGCAGCGTGGCGTCGGCCACCACGCATTTCTGACCGTCTGGCGTTTCGAAGAGCAGGGTCTCTCCGTCAAATCCCGTCCAGCGATGGCGGGTGAGGATGGTCACGCCCAGTCCTTCCAGCCGTTTCAGCCAGGCGCGCAAGAGCGGCGAGGCCTTCATCACCGTCGGGAAGACACGACCGGAAGAGCCGATAAAGGTTTCCGTGCCGAGCCCGGCTGCCCAGACCCGGATGGCCTCCGGCGTCATCAGGTCAAGCACGGGGCGCAGCCGGTCGTTGGCCGCGCCATAGCGGGTGACGAAGCGGCCATAGTCCTCAGCATGGGTGATGTTGAGGCCAGACTTGCCGGCCAGCAGAAACTTGCGCCCGACCGTCGGCATGGCGTCATAGACCGTGACGAGATGCCCTCTGACGGCGAGATGTTCCGCCGCCATCAGCCCCGCCGGGCCGCCGCCGATGATCGCCACGTTTTTCGTCATGTCCGTTCAGTCCAGGGTGAAGGTCGAAAGGCGGGAGACCAGGCCTTCGATCGTTGCGCTGTCGGCATTGGCGAAGGCAAAACGCAGGTAGTCCTGGCAATCGTCACCGAAATAGGCGCCGGGAATGCAGAGCACGCCCGCCTTCTTCGCCAGTCGTTCGGCGACATCTGCGGAATCCTCGCCCGTGAAGGGATGGCGGATGAAGGCGAAATAGGCGCCGAGCGACTCCATCTTCCAGGCGGGGAGTTTTGCCATAACCCCCTTCAGCGTTTCCGCACGCTTGAGGATTTCGAGGCGGTTGTCGTCGCGCCAGGCCTTGAGCGCTGGAATGGCCTTGGCAATGGCGGCCTGGGGTGCGCGCGGGGCGCAGATCTGCAGATTGTCCATGACCTTGGCGATTTCCGAGACGGCACGCGCGCCGGCGGTGATCGCACCGAGACGATGGCCGGGAATGCAGAAGGATTTCGAGAAGGAGTAGAGCAGGATCAGGTTCTCTTCCCAGCCGGTGATCGAGAGCAGGTCATGCGGGCGATCCCCGCCGGGCAGAAAATCGCGATAGGTCTCGTCAAGGATCAGGAAGGCGCCGGCCTTGCGGCAGGCCTCGAAGGCCTTGTGGAGCAGATCGGTAGGATAGATTGCACCGGTCGGATTGTTGGGCGAGACCAGCGCCACGGCCTTGACGCCCTTGGCCAGGGTTGCTTCGATGCCTTCAATGGTTGGAACGAAACCCGTCGCCGGATCAAGGTTGATCAGCTCGCGGCGGATGCCCATCATCGCCAGCGTGGTTTCCTGGTTGAAGTAGAAGGGATCGGTCAGCGCCACCGCGTCGCCGCTTGCCGCGATTGCCTGAACCGTTGCCATGAAGGCCTGGTTGCAGCCGGCTGTGATGTGGATGTTCTCGGCGCTGATGGGGGCGCCATAGACCGAGGTCACTTCTGCCGCATAGGCCGCGCGCAGCGGCGCTTCGCCTTCGATCGGACCGTAGCCGGCATTCGACCGTGCCGAAGCCGCTTCCGCCAGCCATGCGAAGAGATCGGGATGCGGCGGATAGCCGGGGACCGCCTGGCTGAGGTCAATCATCGGACCGGCTGCGCCGTCATAGGCGCGCGCCCAGGCAAAGACCGAGGGGACAGGCGGAGCCGAGAGATCTGCGACAAGCGGGTTGAAGGGAGCGGCGGGCATGGGCAGGGATCCTCGGTGTTATCAGCTCTCTTCCAAGAGCGGGGCAGTGGCGTTTGCATTGCGCTTGCGGGCGGAGGGCAGGCCTCGTGCTGTGCTGCGGCCTGCGGGCCGTGGCTGGGCGGCGCGCTCCGTTTCGATCATGTCGAAGATCCAGTCGATGAAAACCTTGGCGATCGGAGCGGCGCGGACATCGTTGCGCGCGGCGACATAGAAGGCGTCCGGTGCGGGGACTGCGAGATCGAAGGGGATGACAAGTTCTCCGGCAGCAATCAGGCTGGAGGCCGTGATGCTGTCGCCGAGCGCCACACCTTGGCCGAAACGGGCGGCCTCGGTCGAGAGCCTCGCGTCACCCATGAAGTGTTCACGCGCCTTTGGCATATCCAGCTGATCGGCGGCGGCGAGCCAGCTGCGCCATTCGCGACCGTCGTCGCCATGCAGCAGCACATGGTCGTGCAGATCGCGAACCGAGCGCAGGGGGCGCGTGTTGAGCAGCGTCGGACTTACAACGGGGAAGAGTTCGAAGGTGGTCCAGAGCCGTGTCCAGCAATCTTTCCATCCGCCTGCGCCATAGAGGATCGCGATGTCGATATCGGGTGAGTAGATAAGGTTCGGATCATTGCTGGAGGTCAGCGTCAGGCTGATCTCCGGATAGCGATCGGTGAAGGAGCCGAGACGGGGCACCAGCCAGAGTGAGAGCAGAGCGGGGACGCAGGAAATCCTGAGGCCGCCGCTGGTTGAGGGGCGGTTCATCAAGGCCGTTGCCGCTGCAATCCCATCGAAGGCCTGGGTGACGGCCGGCAGAAGGAGCGCGCCTTGAGGTGTGAGCTTCAGCCGCTTGCCGCCACGCTCGAACAGCGCCGTCTTCAGTGTCTCCTCAAGGCTGCGGATCTGATGCGAAATGGCGCCATGCGTGACGCTCAGTTCACGCGCCGCAGCCGAGATCGAGCCGCGGCGGGCCGCTGCCTCGAAGGCACGCAGAGGGTTGAGCGGAGGCAGGCGGCTTGCCATGTCGGGTTCGGTATCCGTGAATTTTTCTCACATCAAATGCTATAACATCGTGAATTGATTTTCCAAGTGCGTTGCAGGTTAATGCTCACAATAAAGGCACGCGCAGATCGTGCCGTAAAAATGGACGATGACCTCTCCATCGTTCACAAACAGGGAACAAGACATGACGTTCGACGAAAAGCGCCTTGCCGCGCTGCGCGAGAAATACGCAAACGACAAGGCTGGCGAAATCTTCGATCCGAAGTTTGCCAAGGTCGGTGAGAAGATCTTTTCCAACGGGACACGCGCGGCCCCGTATGCCGGCGTGCCGACCTTCGTGTCCGCACCCTATCGTCAGGTCGACCAGCGTGACCCTCAAGTCAGCGATCTCGATGTGGCGATTGTCGGCGTTCCCATGGATCTCGGCGTCACCAACCGGCCAGGCTCGCGTTTCGGGCCCCGGGCGCTGCGGGCGATCGACCGCATCGGTCCCTACAACCATGTCCTCGAATGCGCGCCCGTCTTCGATCTCAAGGTGGCCGATATCGGTGACGTGCCGTTTTCCAGCCGCTACCGCCTGGAGATGAGCCATGACGATATCGAGGCCTATCACACGAAGCTGGTTGCCCAAGGCGTGCTGCCGCTTTCCGTCGGGGGCGACCATTCCATCACCCATCCGATCATGAAGGCGATCGCGAAGACGCATGGGCCCGTCGGCATGATCCATATAGATGCCCATTGCGATACGGGCGGGGCCTTCGATCAGACGAAGTTCCACCATGGCGGGCCCTTCCGCAATGCCGTGCTCGACGGCGTGCTCGATCCTGTCCGAACGATCCAGATCGGCATTCGCGGCTCGGCCGAATATCTCTGGGAATTCTCCTACGAGTCCGGCATGACGGTCATCCATGCCGAGGAGATCAATGGCCTTGGCATTCCCGCGATCATCGAGAAGGCCAAGGCCGTCATCGGTGATGGCCCGACTTATCTGTCCTTCGATGTCGACAGCCTTGATCCGAGTGTGGCGCCGGGCACCGGCACGCCCGAAGTGGGCGGCCTGACCTCGCGCGAGGCGCTGGAGCTGATCCGCGGCTTCAAGGGCGTCAATCTGATCGGCGGCGACGTCGTCGAAGTCGCGCCGCAATATGACGCGACCCATAACACGGCGCATGTCGGCGCCCAGATCCTCTTCGAAATCCTCAGCCTGATGGTCTACAGTCCGGCCATCAGGTCACGCTGAGGATCCCATTCCCGGGCGGTCCGCATCGCCCGGCGCGCATACATAAGAACAGGCGAAAACGCCTCAACCACAACAAGGGAACAGGACCATGAAAGATATTCTCTCTACCTCCGTCAGCCGTCGCAGCGTGCTCGCAGGCTCGGTGGCCGCTGCCGGGGCGCTTGCCATGCCGTCGATCCTGCGCGCCCAGGACAAGTCGATCAAGATCGGCGTCTATGGCGGTTACTTCAAAGACTCGTTCGACAAGAACATCTTCCCGGAATTCACCAAGGCGACCGGGATTGCTGTCGAATCCATCGCCGAGCCGACGGGTGAAGCCTGGCTTGTGCAGCTCGAGCAGGCCGCCAAGGCCGGCCAGGCTCCGGCAGATCTCTCGATGATGTCGCAGGTCGCGATGCTGAAGGGCCAGGCGACCGAACTCTGGACGCCGATCGACATGGCGAAGATCAAGAATGCCTCCGGCCTGATCGACCGCTTCGTCAACAAGTATCCGGATGGCCGCGTCGCCGGTGTCGGCGCGGTTGCCTGGTACATCACGCTCGTCACCAATACGGATGTTTTCAAGGAGGCTCCGACCTCCTGGAACGCGCTCTGGGATCCGGCCAATGCCGACAAGCTTGGCCTGCTGGCACTCGTGTCCAATTCCTTCCTGCTCGAAGTGACCGCAAAGACCCATTTCGGCGGCACCAATGCCCTCGACACTGAAGAAGGTATCCTGAAGGCTTTCGAAAAGCTGGCGGAAGTGAAGCCGAATGTCCGTCTGTGGTATCGTGACGAGGCGCAGTTCGAGCAGGCACTGAAGTCCGGCGAAATCCCGATGGGCCAGTATTACCATGACGTCACGGGTCTTGCCGCAGCTGACGGCCAGCCTGTTCGTTCGACCTTCCCGACCGAAGGTGGCATCCAGGATTCCGGTTGCTGGGCGCTGTCGCGTGCCTCCACCAAGTCGGAAGAAGCGCATATCTTCATCGACTACATGTGCCAACCGTCGATCCAGGCGACCCTGTCGCGCAAGGTCGGCACAGCCCCGACGGTCAAGCGGGAACTGCTCGACCTGACGGCGGACGAATTCGCCTCCGTCTCTTCGGATATCGAGCCCATCACGCCGCGTTATGATCTCTACCAGACCAAGTCGGACTGGCTGAACCAGAAGTGGACCGAGCTGATCGTCGGTTGATGGAGAAGAGGGTGGTTTGTATAGCTGCCCCTCATCCGCGTGCCGGCACCTTCTCCCCGCACGCGGGGAGAGGGCAGGGTGAGGGGCATTTTCTTGGTACGAAGGCGCAATTTGGGGGAACCTAGCGCAGAACCCCCGCCGCCAGTGCCCTCTGGATCCCGCGCACATCCGTGCCCTTCTTCA
>CALSAF010000208.1:0-7374 GCA_943372805.1 Rhizobium sp. Q54 | reverse complement strand
CTTTGGCTAAAAGCTGCGCTGGCACTTTTCGCCATAAGCGACGAAGCATGCGAAGGACTTGGATATGTGAATGGCAGCTGGGTCGAATTGGCCTTCCGACGAGCGGAGGGAGGAGAGCGCGCAGAGATAATCAACGATGAGTTTCCTCTACATTTGCGAACCTCAGCAAAAGACGGCTCAATGTGCCTTTTGGCAGATGAAAATGTAGTATGCGTGATGCCAAAGTCTCGGACCCCTATGGTGGGCTGCACACTTCGCACCCTGAGTCACAATCTTGCACTATTACCGCCACCACACAAAGCTTCGGCTTTTTGGTATAGACCACCCACTCAGCTGGAAAAAAATACCAAGCCACTTAACTTACTGCTCGTTCCATTTCCTTTCGATATAAAGGCGACAGACTTTCAGACGATAGAAATGGAACCAAGTTATGCACCTCAGTTTGATCGATGGGGTGAGTTCGATCTGAAGCAATCCTGGCTCAAAGATCACGATTTGAACAATTTCGTTAGCAAACTTATAGCATCTTCGGAAAAAAGAGGCACAACGGTTGAGGGAATTGTATTCCCGGAATATTCTCTTGATTGGAAAAATTACGAAGGTTTAGTCGATTCAATTAGAGAAAATCACAAAAGCGTCAAATTTCTTGTTTCTGGCAGCTCTGAGGATGGCGTGGACGGCACCATTAGGCGCGGTAACTTCGTCCTTACTACCATGTTCTACGACGACGATAGTGGAGGGGGCAGAATTGCCGTCACTTCAGGCCGAGGTAAACATCATCGGTGGCGGTTGAATGGCTCTCAGGTCGAATCTTATTGTCTAGATAGTGTTCTGGATGCTAATACTTTCTGGTGGGAGAACATAGACTTAACCGAGAGACGTATCAGCAGCACTGTTTTTCGTGAGCGATCTGTTTTCACGACACTAATATGCGAAGACCTAGCTAGAAGCGAACCGGTCCATAGCGTTTTGCAGAGCATAGGACCGAATTTGGTTTTCGTTCTTTTAATGGACGGCCCTCAGCTGAAGGATAGATGGGCGGCACGAAACGCCACTGGCTTGGCTGAAGACCCCGGGTCGTCTGTTCTGACCTTTACCTGTAAAGGACTTCTTGATCGCCAAAAGGAGCGGGTAGGAGGACCATCAGCGAACTATACGATAGCGCTGTGGAAGGATGACACGCAGCGCGTCAGAGAAATCCTTTGCTTACCTGAACAAGATGCCGTCGTTGTCACACTATCCGCAGCACGCGCTAGAGAGACCACTCTCGACGGGAGATCAAACGCTGACGCATGGGCATGGAGAATGAGTGGCTATCAGCCAATTTCTATAGAACGAAAAAATCCACCTGCGGCTTAGCTACAGGTGGATCGGACAAGCCATCACTTAATTCACAGAGCGCCGATCAGATGCCGCTATGAGATGTTGAACTTAACGCGGACCAGTCATTGATGGTTTCGGACATTGCTTTCTCGAACACGTCGCGCTCTTGTCGATTGGCTTTGATGAGTGAGGTCACAGCTTCGAACACATCGTCGCCCGGCAGAAAAGTTTCACCTTGAGCTTTCAACGTGTCTTCAATCTGATTGTCGGTTTGCGACCATAATTTCATATATGAGTTCACTGCACTACTCTCCCGCCCCGCTGGCCCGATTTTAAGAGCACTTGCCACTTCAATCACCCTAGTCGCAGAGTTTCGATCACAGCATTCTGCCATCCGAAGATTAACAGACTGGAATGAACTCTTAGCTCACACTAAGGTTCCATTCGCAGAGGATCTCGCGATCATGCATTACCGAACTTGCGCACAGATGACGTAGATGGACGATTTGCCGACTACGCCCGATATATGCGCGGTTTTCCGGCTTATTTCAACAGCCAAAGTAAAGTCGAGCCGATTTAAGGCTCATGACCACGCGTGTGGCGGCAATGCGCCGCATCTAACGCGCTTTAGCGCCCACCTAGATTCGTTAACGTCATTTTGAGGTTAAAATGAGATCAAACCCTTGCACCCCAAGGTTTCACGATGGCGGAGAGGGTGGGATTCGAACCCACGATACCCTTGCGAGTATGCCGCATTTCGAGTGCGGTGCTTTCGACCACTCAGCCACCTCTCCGGTCACATTGGTCGGCGCTCTATGGCGCGGGCTGTCTCATAGCGGCAACTCACCCCCCATGCAAGAGCGAATATGACGGTTTTTCCAGCTTTCGCCTTGACACCTCGAGTACCCTAACGTATGCGACGCTCGACTAAAAGCGCGGGTGAACTGCGCCTTCTGTTCTTCGCCTATGCGAAGTTGAACCGGCGGAACGAAGGTTCCGCTCCTCCGACTGGCAAAAAGACGGCCCCTCGTAAGAGGAGAGCCGGAACGAACATGAAAGGATAAACAATGTTCGCAGTCATCAAAACTGGCGGTAAGCAGTACCGCGTCAACGCCAACGACGTGCTGACCATCGAAAAGCTGGAAGCCGAAGCTGGCGCAACCATCGAATTCACCGAGATTCTCGTCGTCGGCGAAGGCGAAAACGCAACCATTGGCGCGCCCTTTGTGGCCGGCGCCAAGGTCAAGGCCGAAGTTGTCGAGCAGATGCGCGGCAAGAAGGTCATCGCCTTCAAGAAGCGTCGTCGTCAGAACTCCAAGCGTTCGCGCGGCCATCGTCAGCACCACACCGTGGTGCGTATCACCGACATCGTCGCAGCCTGAAACGCTGATAACTAGGTTTAAAGGAGCAATCCAATGGCACACAAAAAAGCTGGCGGTTCCTCGCGCAACGGTCGCGATTCCAATTCCAAGCGCCTCGGCGTGAAGAAGTTCGGTGGCGAAGTCGTCATTCCGGGCAACATCATCGTGCGTCAGCGCGGCACCCAGTGGCATCCGGGCGCAAACGTCGGCATGGGCAAGGACCATACCCTCTTTGCACTCACGGCGGGCAATGTGGACTACCGTACGAAGGCCAATGGCCGCGTATACGTGTCGATCATGCCGAAAGCCGAAGCAGCGGAATAAGCCGGTAGCGCTCTAAAACAGCCGGCGTCTCATCGACCCGGCTGGCCGCATCAGGTTCAGTTTAGAAAAAAGGGGAGATGGGGCGCCATCTCCCCTTTTTTCTTGTCCAACGAAGGAGACTGAACCATGCAAAGTCTGATGTTGAGGGATGACCAATCACGGTCACCCGAAGAACAACCAAGGCCCGATCGGCCGAGGAGTGATTGCCCTGTCTTGTTGTCGCAACGGCTCGTCCTGCGCGCACCCCACATCGAAGACATTGACGCCCTTGCCCATCTCGCCAACAACGCAGCAATCGCCACCATGGTGGCCCGCATGCCGCATCCTTACACGGCGAAAGACGCGGCCGACTTCGTGCGACGCACGAATATCGGCGAGATTGGCAAGTGCGTCTATGCCATCACAAAAGCGGACAACGGCGAATTCCTCGGTTGCTGCGCGCTGGAG
Organism: Rhizobium sp. Q54; assembly: GCA_943372805.1. Taxonomy (GTDB): domain Bacteria; phylum Pseudomonadota; class Alphaproteobacteria; order Rhizobiales; family Rhizobiaceae; genus Allorhizobium. Next base: position 3,919 of record CALSAF010000208.1, on the reverse strand, counting down.
CCCAACCCGGCCGACGATACCATTCTGGAAATGGGTTATTGGCTGGGCGAACCCTACTGGAACAGGGGTTATGCCACCGAAGCAGCCCATGCGTTGATCGACATGGCCTTCCGCACCCGCGAATGGGTGAGCCGCATCGATGCGCGCTGCCGGGTGACCAACATCGCCTCCCGGCGCGTCATCCAGAAGTCCGGCTTCCAGTTCCAGGGCACCGGCATGGTCGGCAACCTCGCCATGGGCGGTCCGGTCCCCGTCGAATGGTACAGGCTCGATCGCAAGACCTGGCTGTCCCTGAAGAGCTGGGGGGAAATGCGATGAGCGCGATGCTGGCAGAAAGACCCACAGTGGCGCCATCGGTGCCCGGCCCCTGCCCGGTCATCGAAACGGCACGCCTTATTCTCCGTCCGCACCGGATGCAGGACGCCGATGCGATCGTCACATCGCTCAGCGACTTCGCCGTCGCCCGCATGTTGACGCGTGTGCCGGTTCCCTACGACCAGGAGGACGGCCGTGACTGGCTGAACATGGTGACCTCGGGGATGAAGCCCGACTGGCATTTCGCCATCACGCTCGATGGTGTCCATGTCGGCGTGGTTTCCCTGGAGGTCCGCCATGGCCTTTGGCACATCGGCTACTGGCTGAACCGCTTCTATTGGGGCAAGGGTCTGATGTCGGAGGCGGTTGAAGCAGCGCTCGACCGCTTCTTGATGCGCATGCCACAAGTCGAAGTCCTGGGTGGCGCTTTCGCCGACAACCCGGCCTCGCTGCGGCTGCTCGAGGCAAGAGGGTTCCAGATCACGGGCGTTCGGGATGTCTTCTCCACGGCGCGCAACACCATGGTGCCGCTCGTCGAATCCCGGCTTTCCCAGGCGGACTTCGCCAACCGCCTCCGCAAAACATAGCCGACAATACTCCGGGCGCCCGCCGCCCGGAGTTCAAGTCCCCGCAAGCTCCATCCAGACCGGAAAATGGTCTGATCCGCTTGCGGAATTGTCCACATGACAGGCCTTGAGACGCCCAGTAAGGCCACCACTGATGAAGCAGTAATCGAGATGCATGCGCCGCGATCCATCGTCGCTGATCCAGCTATAGCCATCCGTCGGGCGAGCCTTCAGGTGCGCCTCAGCATCGGTGGGGTAGCCCGCGCGGGGCGTGCGCCCGTAATAGGCGTCGTTCCGGCCGACCATGGAGATGTATTCAGCACCTTCCGGTTCCATGTTGAAATCGCCCATGACAAGAAAGTCCTGCGGCAGCGGCGGATCGGACACGGCGAATTCGACCGCACCCGTCAGCGCTCCACCCTCGGAGAGGTAGCCAAAGACACGCTCCTTGAGAAAGGCGATCTGCGCGATGCGCTCGTCCGGCGAGATATGATCGAGATGCACCGAATAGACCCGCAGCGCGCCGCCCGGAGCCTCGATGACGGCTTCAAGCGCGCCACGCTGCAGGTTCAGCTTGTCGAATGTCCGGTTACGCGGCAGAAGCAGGTTGCGGCTGGCGCGGATCGGATAACGCGACAGCACCATGTTGCCAAACTGGAAACGGCGCTCGCGAAGCCGGCCATCGATCATCGCATGATCGACCAGCACGTCGCAGGCCGGGCCGAAAGCGGCAAAATAGGTGGGAAAGAGTGCCGAAAAGGTCTCGACCAGATCGGCATAGTCGTTTCGGCTATAACCGCGGGTGACTTCCTGCAACGCAATGACGTCCGCCTCACGGATGCTGTCGGCGATCCGGCCTGGGTCGAAACGCCCGTCCTGGCCGAAACCATACTGGATGTTGTAGCTTACGAACTTCACGATACTCTTTGACCTCCGCGCCAAGCGGCTATATCGATGGCCGCAACTCTCCGCCCAGAACCTGACAGAAGAATTGACGGCAGCAAGATGAAATTTCTCGACGAAGCTAAGGTATATATTCGCTCGGGCGACGGCGGCGCCGGTGCTGTCTCGTTTCGGCGCGAAAAATTCATCGAATTCGGTGGACCGGACGGCGGCGACGGCGGTCGTGGCGGCGATGTCTGGGTCGAGGCCGTCAACGGGCTGAACACGCTCATAGACTTCCGTTTCCAGCAGCATTTCAAGGCAAAGACCGGCACCCACGGCATGGGTCGCAACCGCACGGGCGCTAATGGCGAGGACGTGACGCTCAAGGTTCCTGTCGGCACCCAGATCTTCGAGGAAGACAACGAGACCCTGATCGTCGACATGACGGTCGAGGGCCAGCGCTTCCGCATCGCCAAGGGCGGCAATGGCGGCTTCGGCAACGCCCATTTCAAGACCGCGACCAACCAGGCGCCGGACTGGGCCAATCCGGGTCTCGAAGGCGAAGAAAAGACCGTCTGGCTGCGGCTGAAGCTGATTGCAGACGCCGGCCTCGTCGGCCTGCCCAATGCCGGCAAGTCCACTTTCCTCGCCTCGGTCACCCGTGCCCGGCCGAAGATTGCCAACTATCCCTTCACCACGCTGCATCCGAACCTCGGCGTCGCCACCATCGACGACCGCGAATTCATCCTGGCCGACATTCCCGGCCTGATCGAAGGCGCGCATGAAGGTGTAGGCATCGGCGACCGGTTCCTTGGCCATGTCGAGCGCACCCGCGTTCTGCTTCACCTGGTTTCTGCCCAGGAAGAACAGGTCGGCAAGGCCTACAAGACGGTGCGCCACGAACTCGACGCTTATGGCGGCGGACTAGAAGACAAGCCTGAGATCGTCGCCCTCTCGCAGATCGATGTGCTGGACGAAGCCGAACTGAAGAAGAAGGCGACAGAACTGAAGAAGGCCTGCGGCCAGACGCCTCTCCTGCTCTCCGCCATCACCAGCAAGGGCATGACGGATGCCTTGCGCGCTCTGCGTGACGTGATCGTCGCAGCCCAGGGCAACCGGCCTCTACCCGAGAAACGCGAGAAGAACCGTCGCAATCGTGATGACGACGGCAATCTCGAATCCGGCCTGGACGGAGAAGGCGACGACTGATGTCTACCCGGCTCCGCTCACTCTCCCGCGTAAAGCGGGTCGTCATCAAGATCGGCTCAGCCCTTCTGGTCGACCGCGGATCTGGCATCAAGAAAGCATGGCTCGATGCGATCTGTGACGACATTGCCGCGCTGAAAGCTCGAGGCGCGGACGTTTTGGTCGTCTCGTCGGGCGCCATCGCACTCGGCCGGACCGTGCTGGATATGCCCTCGGGGGCCCTGAAGCTCGAGGAAAGCCAGGCTTGCGCGGCGGTCGGCCAGATCGCACTTGCACGTCATTGGGCTGAAAGCCTCTCACGTCATCAGACCGTGGCAGGTCAGGTTCTGCTCACGCTGGGCGATACCGAGGAACGGCGTCGCTATCTCAATGCCCGTGCGACCCTCAACCAGTTGCTCAAGATCGGCGCAGTGCCGATCATCAACGAAAACGACACGGTCGCAACGACGGAAATCCGGTATGGCGACAACGATCGATTGGCCGCCCGCGTTGCCACCATGGCTGGTGCAGATCTGCTGATCCTTCTCTCGGATATCGACGGGCTCTACACCGCCCCTCCACATCTCGATCCCGATGCCCGCTTCCTTGATACAATCGAGGAAATCACACCCGCGATAGAAGCCATGGCGGGAGGTGCAGCCTCCGAACTCTCGCGCGGCGGCATGCGCACCAAGATCGACGCCGGCAAGATCGCGACCAGCGCAGGCTGCGCCATGGTCATCGCCTCCGGCAAGACGATGAACCCGCTCTCTGCGATCGAGAACGGGGCTCGGCATTCTTGGTTCGCAGCCTCAAGTTCGCCCGTTACGGCGCGAAAGACCTGGATCGCAGGTCAGTTGCAACCAGCGGGAACCTTGCAGGTGGACAATGGAGCCGAAGGCGCACTTCGCTCTGGCAAAAGCCTGCTGCCGGCCGGTGTTCGGACCGCCACCGGCAATTTTCACCGG
>CALSAF010000207.1:0-7462 GCA_943372805.1 Rhizobium sp. Q54 | reverse complement strand
CAGCTCTCGCTGTAGTTTCCGGCGCTCAGGCCGCTGACGCAATCGTCGCCGCCGAGCCCGAGCCCATGGAATACGTTCGCGTTTGCGACGCTTTCGGCACCGGCTACTTCTACATCCCCGGCACCGAAACCTGCCTGAAGATCTCGGGTGAGGTTCGCGCGACCCTCAGCGCCAACAGCGCAGCCAGCGATGCCGGCGACGACTGGGACAGCGCAATCCGCGCTCGCGTCAACTTCGACGCCAAGAATGACTCCGAGATCGGCACGATCGGTTCCTTCATCCGCCTGCAGGCAAGCAGCAACACCACGTTCACCGGCTTGGACGAAGACGGTAACGATGTTGGCATTGATGGCAATGCCTTCGTTGAGCAGGCTTACATCACTGTCGGCGGATTCAAGGTTGGTAAGGCTGCGACCTTCTGGGACGACCTCGGCACGAACGGCGAATCTGATCGTTTTGCTGACGCAACTGTCTACAACACGATCTCCTACACCTACGCTTCCGACGCCTTCACTGCTGGCCTCGGCGTCGATGACACGTCTGAGATCAGCGACACCAACGACGTCGCAATCGAAGCCTTCGCAAGCGCGACCTTCGGCGTTGCAACCGTTTCTGTTTACGGCGTTTACGAAACCGAACTCGAGAACGGCGCCGTCTACGGCATCCTCTCTGCCGATCTCGGCCCGGGCAAGCTTGAACTGGCCGGCATGTACACGACCTACGACGCAGGTCAGGACTCGACCTTCATCGACTCGCTGCCGGGTTCTGGCGTCGATCTCGAGTGGAGCGTTGTTGCTGCCTACACCTTCAAGGCCACCGACAAGCTCTCGATCGCACCTTCGGTTACCTTCCTGGAAGACCTGTCGGGTAACGGCGCCTGGGGCGCTGGCATCTATGGCGAGTACGCGCTTGCGCAGGGCCTCAAGGCTTCGGCAACCGTCGACTACCTCGACGAAGACAACCAGGACGAACTCTGGAGCGGCTTCGTTCGCCTGACCCGTTCGTTCTAATCCACAACGGATTAGCGATCTGACGAGGGGTCCGGCTTGCTTTCGAGCCGGACCCTTTCCGCCTTTTTCAGGATCGACTTGAAAGCCCGTTGAACCAACGGCTTGAAACGACCCGAAGCATCAGAACATGCAGCAGAAAGGAGCGCCCACGGATCCATCGAGACAGTCCTATATGGGCTTATCACAAAAGTTTGTGCCGTTTTGCACTATACTTTTTATAGATCATAACTTTTTATGCGCCCGTGGGGACGGGCGGTGAGCCCGTTCGCGTGCTCGCCAAAGAGGGTTCGGGGGATATATGCAGGTGGAAATGCCGGCCGGTGGAGGTTTCGACACATTTGTCGAGGTGCCTCGTTATTCCGTCCATTATCACTACAGCCAGGGAAACATCCTGCACGAGGTGCGCGAAACCAATCTTCGCGAGCTGTTCGGCAAGTATGGCGATCTGCTGTGGATGAATGGCAGCCACAAATATAACGTAACGAATTTTATCGGAGAGCTTCACGATCTCCTTGATTTTCCGAGCTTCTCGACATTTTCCCAGGAGATGCTCGACCAATTGATCGGCAAATTGCGCAAACGCGGTAACAGCAACGCCACCATCAACCGAAAGATGGCGGCCTTGAGCAAACTGCTGCGAAAGGCGTATAAAATGGGAGACGTTCACAGTCTGCCGGAATTCAAGCGCCAGAAAGAGAAAGCCGGGCGTATCCGCTTCCTCGACAGGGACGAAGAAGACGCGCTGTTTTCGGAAATCCGGGCGCATTCCGAACTCTATTACCGGTTCTGCCTTTTCCTGGTCGATACCGGAGCCCGCCTGAGCGAAGGCCTCAATCTGCGCTGGGGCGACATGCATAAAGATCGCGTGACCTTCTGGGTGACAAAATCGGGGCGCTCGCGTTCCGTACCCCTCACCCAACGCGCCGTTGCCGCGATCGAAGCCTCGGACCGCCGTCATTCGGGGCCGTTCGCCGAGATCGACCAGCAGCGTTTTCGCATCGCCTGGCACAATGCCAAGGATGCAATCGGCTTTGCCGACGACAAGGATGTGGTGCCGCATGTGCTGCGCCATACCTGTGCTTCGCGTCTCGTCCAGGGCGGCATCGATATTCGCCGCGTCCAGATGTGGCTCGGGCACCAGACACTGACCATGACGATGCGCTATGCGCATCTTGCATCGCATGACCTCGACATGTGCGTCCCAATTCTGGAGCGTGCGGCCGCCGGATGAGACGGTCTTTTTTTATTAGTGACGTGATAGCGCTACCATCACTTTGAAAAGACATTCTTATTAGGTGTCATTAATAACTGTTTTTGGAAGCAACAAAGGGGCCGGCGATTGCCGGCCCCTCTCTTTCATTCAGCTACAGATCTGCAGAATCGACGGGGCTGCCCGCAGCGGGAGTGCCCTCAGGCCAACAGACTTTTCAGGTCGAGAGCGGGGTCTGCGATCACCGACGGTTCGACCGGCCTTCCTGTCTCCAGCAGCTTCTTGCCCGTCACATAGGCTTTCGCATCGTTGATCGCGTCAACGGCGATGAAGGCGCCCTCGCGGAAGTACCAGACCGACAGGCTGCCCTCCCGCTGGCCGGGACGGAGCACCGTCCTGTCATAGCCGAGGTTGAAGCCGGCGATCTGCAGCTTGACGTCATACTGGTCCGACCAGAACCACGGCTTCGGATCATAGGGCTCCATGCCGCCGGCCAGGATAACCGCGACGGCCTCGGCCTGATCCACGGCGTTCTGGACGGATTCCAACCGCACCCGCTGTCCCTTCCAGTCCTGCACGGCACAGTCGCCCATGGCGAAAATCGCGGGGTCGGAGGTCCGGCCAAACGCATCCACGACGATCCCGTTCTGCACCTCAAGGCCGGCATCTGCGGCCAGCCGGTCATTGGGGGTCACGCCGATGCCGACGATCACCAGATCCGTGTCGATCACACGGCCGTCGGACAGCTCAGCGGCCTTCACTCGGCCCTCGTCGCCGATCAGCCGCGTGAGACCCGTCTTTTCATGGATGACCACGCCCTCGCTCACATGAATGGCGCGGATCGCATCGGCAGTCTCGCGGGCGGCAACACGGGCGAGAATACGGTCGGCCATCTCGACCAGCGTCACCTCGAGGCCCAGCTTGCGGGCGACGGCTGCGGCTTCCAGACCGATATAGCCGCCGCCGAGGATCAGCAGCCGGTGCCCAGGCTTCATCTCGGTGGCCAGGCGATCGGCATCCGCCTTGTCGCGAACGGTGAAGACGCCGTCGAGGTCGCCGCCGATTGCGGCCGGCAGACGGCGCGGTGTGGCGCCGGTCGCCAGCGCCAGCGTTTCATAGGCGACAGCGCTGCCGTCATAGAGGCGCACGGTCCGGTTTTCCCGGTCGATGGCCTCGACCGGCGTCGACAGGTGGATCTCAACGTCGTTTTCACCATACCAGGCCTCTGGCCTGTAGAGCAGGCGATCAAAGTCCATCTCGCCGAGCAGGTACTTCTTTGACAGCGGCGGACGCTGATAGGGCAGGACGGGCTCGGCCCCGAGAATGGTGATCGGCCGCATGTCCTTCAGCGCCCGCAACTTTGCAGCCAGGGCAAAACCCGCCTGCCCTGCACCGACAATGACCAGCCGTCCTGCCATCTTGTCCATTCCCCAGACCCATCCTTCACACGAGAATCGCCGCCGGAGGGCCGGCAGCGATCATTGGAAACAAGGCCTAGCTTTGTGGCGATTTGCGGTCAAGTTTCGGGGCGAGCACCTCCCTCGCCCGTCAGCTCAGCGGCGCGGATCGGGCGCCTTCGGGGTGATCGCCAGCGGCGGGTCAAAGCCTTCGGCGATCGCCTTCCAGTCGACGAACTTGAAATTCGTCTGCGGGGTCTCGCCGTCGAGGCCGTTGATGTCGCCGGCATAGCCGTCCTGGGTGACGAAGAGGCCGTTCTCAAAACCGGGCAGCCCCATCGACAGCACATCGGCACCATCGCTTTCCTGTACCGCGTCGATGCCGTCCTTCGCTGCGATCCGGAAAGAGCCTTCGAGTTTCAGGCTGTCACCGATCGAAAACACGGCAAAGCTGTCGTCATAGGGCGCATCGGCGGCCACCGCGTCGCCATGGGCCTGGCCCTGACTGGAGGCAAGCAGATAACGGACGCCGTTTTCACCATAATAGATGGTCAGCCCCTCAACATCGCGGGCAATCACGCTGTCGCGGTTGTTGAAGCTGCTTTCGGTGGAGCCGCGCGTCTCGTAAACCAGTTGCGGTGCTGCCTCCGCGTTGCGGATGTCGATCTTCCAGATGCCGACGTCTTCCTGCCCGGCATAGAGAATGCCGGTGGTCGCATCGACCACGCTTCCCTCGAATTGCGGGCTCCAGTCCTTCAACGGCTCATCGTCCGATTCCTGAAACAGATCCTGGCCCTTGTGTGTAGTCGGAACGAGAACCGACCTTTCGAACCGGGCGCCCACCTTGCCGTCGGGCAAGGCCTGGAGGGTGAACAGTCCCACCAGCGCCTGGTGCCGCTGGGTGCCGGCAATCCAGGTCAGACCGCTGTCGCGATCCGTCCAGGCGGTCAGCCCATAGATGGTGTCCTGATCATCGAGCGGACTGTCCTCGCTGCCGGTCTGGTCTTTGGTCGGACGCTGGGGAAAGGCCCGCGGTTCTGCCGGATCGGTCACTTCCACCAGCGGCTCGGCGGCGGTCGCATCGATGCGCCAGACGCGGATGACGTCGAGACCGCGGTCGCTGCCGACGGCCAGATCCACCTTCTCGCCATTGGCCAGGGTAAAGCCATAGACAAGGTCGACATTGTTGACGCGACCGTCTTCGCGCGAGGGGGCCAGCGTCTGCACGAGTTCGCCGCTCAGCGAATAGACCCGCATGCCGCCATTCTTGACGGCGGTGATGACAAGGCTGCGGGCCGGATCGGTCGTATTGGCGTAGATCGCCGGATCGTCGGCGTCGGCATCCATGTCGGCCTCAGTCAGGACAGGCGTCTGGACCATCGGCTGGATGTCGTGAACCTTGTAAGCCTCGGCGACAACGGGCCCGGCGAGGCAGGTGCTGGCAGCAAGAAGAGCGATAAGAAAGGATTTCATGAAATTGGCTCCTGGCAAACAGGACATTGTCCCGTGCCGGGCCCATATACCCCCTGTGCTACACTTTTTTGACAGGGACGACCGAAATGAAACAATGTCTCCCGGGAGGGAAGACGCTGTCGGAACAGGGAAATTTGCGCGATTCCGTGCATTTTATGCAGTCTCTCCACCATCCGGTAACGACCATCGGCTAACCTGACGTTGTACATTGTAGCCGTAGGAGGGTGACATGCCCTTGCAGAGGATACCGGACGCCAGATCGGACATCCCTCGGGACCAGATCTTCGAGAAATTCAGGGTGGACAGACCCGGGAAGATCGTCTTCGTCGGTCATCACCTCAGCATGAAGATGTCACAGCGCTGCCTCATCCGGACGATTTCGCTCTACGGCGCCGAACTCGATGTTTCACCGCATGTCACGGTGCCGAGCAATTTCTACCTGCAAATCCTGGGGATTCACGACGAGATCGGCTGCACGGTGATCCGGCGCGAAGCCGAGAAGCTGACCATCGGCTTCAACATGCTGATCGACCCCGAGTTTCTCCATCATGTGGTCCGGCTGGCGTTCGAGACGAGCCACTGACCTTTCCAAGCGGACGGATGCATCGACAACGCCTGCGCAAGGCCTGCGTGCACCCGTGCCACAACCGCCTGAAACGATCCCTTGAGGTCAAATATTCGCATTCCTTAAAACTTGATCGAACTTGTTGATGCTACTGCAAATATTAGTGCCCAGAGTGTCATTCACACGAGTAAGGGGAGCCGGTCATGGTGATGGAGAATGCGACGCATCTGGCTGGGGTCCGATCGGAGATGTACGAACGCAAATGGGAGCGTTTCTATGTCCGTCGGCCGGCCAAGGTCATGTCGGTCCGTCCCGGTCTGACCGGTATCACCATCCGCAGCTGCGAGGTCGTCGACATTTCCCAGGGCGGTGCGGCTCTTGAGCTGACGACCGCAATCGGCCTCTCCTCCCATTATTATCTGCAGATCGTCGGCCTTGCAGACCGGATCGGTTGCGCCGAAGCCTATCGCAATGGCAATCGTGTTGGCGTCAAGTTCATCGCGCCGATCTCGGAGCACATGCTGCACCGGATCGTCCGCGCCGACTTCATGCTCGGCGAGGCGGTCAACGCGCCGGTCAAGCCGTTCCAGAACGGCAACGGTGCGCGCCTCGGGCGCTGAAGCACCCGCCCCCAATAGCGGCCCGATCCTCGCAGAACCGGCCTTGCGTCCAAAGCTGTGCTTCTTATTGTGAGCGGATCGAACTCGATCCGCCGGAACCCGCTTCGCAATGACCGCCTTTTCCCGTTTCACACCCCTCGCCGCCTCCCTTCCCGCCACCGTTCCGTTTGTCGGCCCAGAAGCCATAGAGCGGCAACGCGGTCTGGCCGTGCGCGCCCGCATCGGCGCCAATGAAAGCGGCTTCGGTCCCGCCCCGTCCGTACTCGCCACCATTGCCGAGAAGGCTGGAGAGATCTGGAAATACAACGATCCGGAAAACCATGCGCTCAAGGTGGCGCTTGCCGCACATCTCGCCCTCAAACCGGAAAACTTCGTGATCGGCGAAGGCATCGACGACCTGCTTGGCCTCATCGTCCGCCTCGTCATCGAGCCCGGCATGCCCGTCGTCACCTCGCTCGGTGCCTATCCCACCTTCAACTTCCATGTGAATGGTTTTGGCGGAAGGCTTGTCACGGCACCCTATAACGCCGATCGCGAGGACCTCGACGCCCTGCTCGCGCTGGTCCGCCAAGAGAATGCACCGCTCGTCTATTTCGCCAATCCCGACAACCCCATGGGGAGCTGGTGGGATGCCGGCAGCATCGTCGCCTTTGCCCGCGCCCTGCCATCCACCACGCTGCTCATCCTCGACGAGGCCTATAGCGAGACGGCGCCTCAGGGCTCAATCCCGGATGCTGATGCGCTGATCGACCTGCCCAACGTGATCAGAACCCGCACCTTTTCCAAAGCCTATGGACTGGCTGGCGCCCGTGTCGGCTATGGCATCGGCACGCCCGGTACCGTCGGAGCCTTCGACAAGATCCGCAACCACTTCGGCATGCCCCGGCTTTCGACGGAGGCCGCCCTCGCGGCACTCGCCGACCAGACATACCTCTCGGATGTGGTCGCACGGATCAAGGCTGCCCGCGATCGGATCGCGGCGATCGCACAGACGAACGGATTGAAGCCCCTCCCTTCGGCCACCAATTTCGTCGCGATCGACACGGGACGCGACGGGGTCTTTGCCCGCGCCATCGTCGACGGATTGATGGAGCACGGCGTCTTCATCCGGATGCCGGGTGTGGCACCGCTCAATCGCTGCATCCGTGTTTCAACGGGGCTGCCCGCCGATCTCGATCTCTTCGAAC
>CALSAF010000206.1:0-7557 GCA_943372805.1 Rhizobium sp. Q54 | reverse complement strand
TTCGGCTGACTCTGGTGCCGGTGAGTGCACACCCAGCCATGCAGAGGGGCGATGCTTCTTTCCGGCCCACCCCGTCAGGGGAGGAAACTGTGCGCTGTTTATGAACTGTGGGCGAATACCTTCAGGCAGTCTGGCCGGCGTCAGACCATCGCTCGGAACGAGGAAAAATGCCTCGGAATCGAAGTCTGCCTCGACCTTGATCGTGTCGAGCGGAAACAGGTTCAACTCGTCCGCAGGCTTGAAAATGCTGTCTACCGCAATGGCGGCCGCGAGACGCTCTTTGGTCGTCTCCTTTATGGTCTTCGCCAGTGTATCCTCAAAGCGCTGCAAGAAGCATTCTTCCGAGAGATACCAGAAATTTTCGGATATGAAGTGTTGCAGCATGCTCCAGATCTTATTGATCGGCAAATACCGCAAATAGAGCGGCCCGTGCTTTCGGACATACAGCACAGCAAGTGTCATCTCGCGGTGGTGGTAGTAGATCTCGATGCCCATACGGCGGTCATGGATGCTTGAGCCCGGTTTGCCGAAGAAAAACGAGCTCATCATGCCATCGTCGCCAATCGTCAGCGTGATCGCATCCAGTAGACGTTCAATCGTTTCACGGTGCACAGGCTTGTGCGCCATCCGCAAGGTCTCCTGTATCGGCTGAATCAAACGAAGCTACCAGACCGTTCGTAGCGATGCTAGAACCGCCTAAACCCGCAACCAAATCTTAGCTTTGCTCTTCGCTCATTGCGAATGAATGTGCGTTGGGGCTGCATGCTTACTGTGCGGTTTCCCTTGTTATGGCGCGAAAATCGCGCCCGCCAGAAGCGGGCGTTGGCTATAGCTGTTTGAATGCTGTTGAATATACCCAGTCAGATTGAGCTTATTTGGAGAATTGCAAACTTGCGAAGGGTTTGAGAACCGTGCAATATGCTCAGCATGGCTATCCAAAATGCATCATTGTTAAACCGGCTGGAAAAGGACCTGCCCGAGGGGCTGGTTGTGGATGCCGCTTGGCTGGAAGCGCGCGGCATAGCCAGCAATCTGCGCGCCTACTACGTCAAGGCCGGCTGGCTGGAACAGCCGGTGCGCAGTGTCTATAGACGTCCGCGTGGCACGCTGAGCTGGCAGCAAGTCGTCATATCGCTTCAGACCCTGCTCTTGCGAACGCCGTTTTATGTCGGGGGGCGCACGGCATTGGAGCTGCAGGGCTTTGCGCATTATCTCTCGCATGAGACCAAGACCGTTCATCTCTACGGGCCGGAAAAGCCGCCGACATGGTTGGACAAGCTGAACCTTCCTCAGCGCTTTGTCTATCACAACAGCGCAACCTTGTTTCGCAACGATCCCATCATGCAAGACCTGGGTAGCCATGGTTGGAACATCGCGGATGGATCGCTGCGCGATCTCAACCGCTTTCAGGGCGGCAGTCTGACGTCGCTTCCATGGGGACAATGGGACTGGCCCCTGACCCTTTCGCAGCCCGAGCGCGCCTATCTCGAAATGCTCGATGAACTGCCGCGCCATGAGAGTTTCCATCAAGCCGATATGATCATGCAAGGTGCTGCGAATTTCAGCCCGAGGCGGTTGCAAAAGCTGTTGGTGGACTGTGACAGCGTCAAGGTGAAACGCCTGTTCTTCCTCTTCGCGGATCGTCACCGCCATGCGTGGCTCAAGCGTCTGGACAAGGATGCGATCGATCTGGGCAAGGGCAAACGCATGCTTGTCCCCGGAGGCAAGCTCGATCCGGTCTATCTGATCACCGTGCCGGAGGACCTTGATGCCGTTTCGTGACCAGTACCAGGGCCAGGTCAGGCTGCTCATGCGCCTTCTTCCCATCGTGGCGCGCGAAGCCTGTTTCGCGCTCAAGGGCGGAACGGCGATCAACCTCTTTGTGCGCAACCTGCCGCGCCTCTCGGTCGATATCGATCTTATGTATCTACCGGTACATGACAGGCCGGAGGCATTGGCCGGGATCGATGCTGCCATGAAGCGCATCAAGGCTGCAGCTCTGGCGGAACTGCCCGGCGCCCGCGTCACTGAAAACATTCATGATGGTGCGATCCTGCGCCTTCTCGTGATTGCGGACGGAACGCAGGTGAAGATCGAAGTCTCTCCTGTATTGCGCGGCGTGGTCCATGAGCCCTCCACCATTCCGGTCACCGAGGCGGTTGAAGAGGCGTTCGGCTTCGCCGAAACCAGCGTCGTTTCTTTCGAGGACTTGTTTGCCGGCAAGCTGGTGGCGGCACTGGACCGGCAGCATCCGCGCGACCTTTTCGATGTGCAAGGCCTGCTTGCCCATGAGGGGCTGAGCGATGACCTGCGCGAAGCGTTCCTCGTCTATCTACTCAGTCACAACCGCCCCATGGGTGAGGTCCTTTCCGGCCGCGTCAAAGACCTCGCAAACGAATACAGCAATGGCTTCGAGGGCATGACCGAGACGACTGTCGCAATCGATGATCTGGTTAAAACCCAGCATGAAATGATCGAGGTGTTGATCGGCGCAATGCCGGATCACCATCGGGAATTTCTGGTCGGCTTCGAGCGCGGGGAACCGGACTGGTCCTTGCTGAAGATTGGTCACGTGGCAGCGCTTCCCGCCATCCGTTGGCGGCAGCGCAATCTCGACAAACTCAAGCCGGACCAACGTTCAGCCCTGGTCGAATTGCTGCGAACTTCCCTTGAACGGCGCGCATAGAAACTCCCGCTCCCTCTGCTTTGAACACCGGAAAGCAGTGATATTGGGAGCGTAATCGGGGTAGGGGAAGGACCGCAAGATAAAGCGAACCGGGGTTCGCCCGAGCTGCGCTCTTAAGTGATTGTCTGCACATTGTTTTCCAGCCGGAAAACGGGGAAGCGTCGCGATCCGCGATGTGAGGGGAATTTTAGATCCGACTGATCTTCTTTAAGATATGTGATGATGGCGGCCACCTGCCGCGAGGTGCGCTACGCTGATCTACGCAGGTTCAAGTCTTTTTACGTCCTCCTGCGATGACTGCCAAATGTTGCTTGTCAGGCCGGATATGGATGTCGAACCTGCCGATATGGCAGACCGTGACGACAACAGTTTCCGCATCAAACCGGGCCGACCGAGGAGCGGGGGCGCCCGCGCTAGCCTGCACTCGAAACCGTTTCTCACACAGGTGAAGATCGCCGTGCGCAAGGCTGGCGGAAATCCCGACCGGATTGGCGGGGCGACGGGACACGGGAGCGGACGCTTCAATGCCCGAGGCCGTGGCGCAAAACTCGCACCGTCGTTACCGAAAGACGGTGGAGGATGGACGCGCGATGGCAGCGGCACCCGGTTCCGCTCGCGTCGTGTCGTCGTCAAGGCGCGGGTGGTCAAGCTCGTCCCCCAACGAGGACAGTCGCGTGGTTCCAAATTCCGGGCAGTTACGGCCAAGGCGGTCGATGCACATCTGCGCTATCTGGAACGCGATGGCGTGACGAAGGGTGGCGAGAAGGGCCGGGTCTATTCCGCCATCGAGGACGAAGCGGACGGCAAGGCTTTCGTCGAGCGCGGACGTGATGATCGCCATCAGTTCCGGTTCATCGTCGCACCCGAGGATGCGGTCGACATGTCGGACATGCGATCCTTTACCCGTGATCTCATGAAGCAGATCGAGCAGGATCTTGATACCCGGCTGGATTGGATCGCTGTCGATCACCACAATACCGGTCATCCTCATACCCATGTCATCGTCCGGGGCGTGCTGGAGGATGGCCGCATCCTCAACATTGCCGGCGACTATATCGCCCAAGGGGTTCGCCATCGGGCCGAGGCACTGGTGACGCTGGAACTCGGCCAGCAGAGCGAACTGGAGGTCGCGGAGAAACTGCGCCATGAGGTCGAGGCCGAACGCCTGACCAGGCTCGACAGGATGCTGATCGTGGAGAGCCAGGAGCAGGGCATCATCGACCTTCGCCCCGATGCTTCCGACAGCTACACAGTCCGGGCCAACCGAGCCCTTCTGATCGACAGGGCCAAGCGCCTGGAACGGTATGGCTTGGCGGATGAGATCGACACAGGACGATGGACGATCCGCGACGATGCGGAACAGACGCTACGAGCCCTTGGCGAGCGCGGCGATATCATCAAGACCATGCACCGGGCGCTGGAGGATCACGGCCTTGCCAATGAGCGTGGTGCCCGCGATTACATCACCCACGGCAAAAGCATCACCGAGCCTGTGGTCGGCAGGGTCCTGGCCAAGGGGCTGGCAGGCGATGAGATGAGCGACCGGCTGCATCTGGTCATCGATGGCGTTGACGGGCATACCCATCATGTCGAGACAGCTGACATTCAGCGGCTGGAGGATATCCAGCGCGGCCACATCGTGTCTCTCGATCCGATCCCGCAAAAGTCCGAGCCCAGGGCATCGGACATCAATATCCGCGATCTCGCCGCCAACAACGACGGTATCTACAGGCCCACCGATCATCTGGAACAGGCGAGGGCAAAGATCGAAAAGATCGGCGGTGATCCCGATGCCTTCATCCGCTCCCATGTCCGCCGTCTCGAAGCATTTCGCCGTGTCGGTCATGTCGAGCGGATCGATGCCGATCACTGGAACATCCCCAGTGATCTTCCCGAACGTGGCATGGCCTATGATGCCAAAGACCGGGCCAAGGATTTTACCGTCCGCAAATTGTCCACCCTCGACCTAAACAACCAGGTCGGCAGCGACGGCGCGACTTGGCTGGACCGGGAGCTTGTCTCCCGCGACCGCACGCCACTCACGCAAGCGGGTTTTGGCCGGGAGGTCAGCGAGGCACTAGACCGTCGTCGTCAAAGCCTCGTCGATCAGGGGCATGCCGTGCGTCTCGACAATGGCAGCATCCGGGCGCCCAAGGATCTGCTGCAGCGGTTGGAGCGAACCGAGATCGACCGCGTTGGCCGTCAGATGGCGGCGGAGCGGGGTCTTCCCTACGCGCCCAGCCAGCCGGGGGAATATGTCAGCGGATCACTGAAGGGCAGCGTCAATCTCGCCAGCGGACGGTTCGCCATGCTCGATGATGGTATCGGCTTCCAGCTGGTGCCGTGGCAACCGGCGCTCGACCAGCGGATAGGCCAGCATATCAGCGGCGTGGTGAGAGACGGCGGTGGGGTTGATTGGAGCTTTGCCAGGAAGCGAGGGCTGGGGTTGTGAGGCTGCGGCGAGATCTGCCTACTTAGTTATTTTGAATAGAACGCCCACTGCTCCGCCTTCTGCATGAATCAGCGTTATGCCAGCCTCTTGAAACACAGCTGTGATGCTGGCGAGATTGTTTGCAATGGGCATGTGTGCACCACGTTCGAAATCAGCAATGGTTTGTCGCGAGACGTTCGCCGCCTCTGCAAGCGTCGTTTGACTCCACCCCAACATTGCCCGCGCGGCGCGGCACTGTTCCATCGTCAACACACTGCTATCCAAGGCAAACTTTCTGATTGATGTCTATCATTTTGTATGTGATGCTCTATCGTATGCGATCAGGCAGATGCTGTAACATCCACCTGATCTGACCAAAACCAAGTTGTAGGGAACTCGGATCATGGCTGATTCCGACAATAGCAGAACTTTGCCTGTCGTCACGCGACGCAGATTGCTTTCCACGTCGGCGGGATGGTTGACCGCGCAGGTTGCGGATGTGAGCGCCACGGATCATTCTGCAGCCGACGGGCTTGACGGGGGCGACCCAGCGTTAATGTTGTGGCAGAAGTGGCGGGCCGCCCACGAGCAGGTTGGGAAATTCTGCCGAAAACAGCAGAGGCTGGAAACTGCTTTGATCGACGCTCTCGGATTTCCCCATGTCGATATCACCCTGCTCGATCAGGATTGCGTGGTTGCGGCGTTCACAATGGAGGAGATCGACCGCCACTTTGGTGATGCGCCGGAAAGCGCCGAAGCAAAGATGCAAGCGAAGGCGGTTCTGGCAGAGCGGCAAGCCGTTTGGGACGCACTGGACGAGCGGGTGGGATACAGCCACGCCAAGAGGGCGGAGGAAGAGGCGTTTGCGATACGGGCGGAACGATTGGCAGTCCTGTTTATGCAGCCAGCTCACTCGGTTGCCGGTGCAGCGGCAAAACTCCATGCCTTGGTTGCTATGGCCGAGGAAGACGGCTCACGCGATGAATTCCCATGGCCGCAAATCCGGGCTTTGCTGACGGACCTTGTTGGTCCCGGCAGCTGAGATTCGCGTACCTAACCTCGGATTTTGGGGCACACAGGGCAAAGCCAGCTTGGTCAGGGCCTAAATTCAAGGGGCGCGAGGCAAGGGGAGGGTATCCTTCACCGCCTCCGAGGCTAAGGTACAATTCGATTGCTGTGCCAGCAGTTTCGTGGGCAGACGTTGATAACTTGCAAACAATGGGCGGTAACGACCAACACACCTGCCCTTTTCATCATCCTTCAAGGGCAAACGCGTTGGTCGCAGACGGATTACTTTTTCTTCAGATTGTCCGGTAAGCCGCCATACTGAGCGTAGGCGTCCAGCATCATTTTCGTATATTCGCTTGTGCTCAAGGTCATCTCACCCAAACCTGGCCAAGCAAACGGTATCTCGGACCAGCTCGATACGACGTCGGTTTCGAGTCCCAGTAGCTTTGAAACCGCCAAAGCTTGAACTGGCTCCTTATCCTCCGGCCACAGATCGACCTCAAGAGCGATCAAGACGTCGTTCTCGTCATCGACGCTAATCTCGGCCAGGAGAGCGCCTAGCCTCTCGCTGACGTTGGTTGCGTCATCAAGCAAAGCGCTGCGCATGAGAAGGACGATCTTCTCTTCATCGAGGTCGAGCTTGGGTCTGCCATCGATGATCTGGACATCGGGCTCGTCCTTGCCAACCGAACCGTTTTCTTTCACTGGCAGGAAAGACTTGCCCTCATCTTCACACCAGAACGCCGTTTCGAAAATATCGAGAGGCGACGCCCCACACCCAGGGCAATGCCATAGGTTTTGCGCAATCTGCGTGCCTGTGATCTTTCTTTCGCAATGCAGGCAGAACCACACATCGGACTCTCCGCGACCCAGCGGGTGTCGTACCACACCGCGAAGGTCAGGCTTTGTGGATCGTCGGGGCCAATCGGTAGAGATTTCGGCACGTAGCTGACGAGCTCGATCTGTGGCGAGCCGGAGTGCTTTCTCCAGGAACTCAGGTTCATGAACCGGGCAGTCCACTTCGAAGTCAGTATATGTCTCGACCACTGGGATCGCACTTGGGTTCTCCGGAATTCTGATGCTCCATCCATCGCCGGCTAGGATGACGTCCCCCAAAACCCCTTGAAGGCGATATGCATGATCCCCGATCGCACCGTGTTCGGCCTGGTCAAGGTACGCGAAGCGACGGTTCATCGCTTCAGGATCACCCTTCAGGAAGGTTGCCGCAGGTAAGGCGCCCCTTGAAAATTCTTCAACGCCCAACATTTTCTCGGGTTCGATTTCCCAGCCATTCTTACTGGCGGAGATCAGCTTGACCCAGGCGGGGAAACCCAGTTTTCCCGCAATTAGATCAAGAGCCTGATGTTGTGGTATCCTATTGGCACGCGCGTATTGCTTGGCCAGAGTTTTAAGTCTGTGAAGATTGTTTGCT
>CALSAF010000205.1:0-7571 GCA_943372805.1 Rhizobium sp. Q54 | reverse complement strand
AGCGGCACGGTGCTCGCCGTCTCGGGTGACGGCGCGCTGATCGGCGAACTCGGCATGATCAGCGGCGACCCGCGCAGCGCGACTGCCCGGGCGCTCACGGCGGTGCGCGGCTGGAAGATCGATCGCAAGGAATACCGCGAGTTCCTCAGCGACCGCCCGGAACTTGCGACCCTGCTCTTCCGCAAGATCTATGCCCAACTCTCTGCGAGCTACGGCAAGCTCAGGCAACAATTCGTCGCGCTGGAAGAGGCCGACAGGCGATACCACGCGCTTGCCTTCCTGTTCATGACGATGGTGCTGATGATCAACATCTATGCACTCGTCAATAGCCTGATCCTCACCCATCTGCGCGAAACCCACCAGGAACAGGTCATGTTCTGGACTTCCAGGATCATGGAGCTCTGGGGCGCTTTCGTCATCTGGGGCCTGACAGTGCGCTGCGGCCTCACCCGCCACGACATGGGCATCCGGATGGGCAACCTATGGAAATCGATCGGCATGGGATTGGCGATCAGCGTGCCGGCCCTGGCCGCCATGGCGTATTTCCGCACCACGCTCTATCCGGAACTCGCAGGTACGCCTGTCCTGGACCCGAGGCTGATCACGATCAGCGTCTACGGCTATATCCTCGTTGCCCCCCTGCAGGAATGGATCTGCCGCGGAGTTCTGCTGACGGCGATCGCCGATCTGATGCCAGGCAAGACGCGCCCCATGGCAGCGATCGTGATCTCCTCGTTAATCTTCTCGACGCTCCACCTGCATTATTCCCAGACACTTGCGGTGGTCGCACTGCTGTCGGGCATCGTCTGGGGATGGCTGCACCTCAAGTACCGCAATCTCGCCGGCCCGATCGTCTCGCACTTCATCCTCGGCAATGCCGCGACACTGATGGGCCTGTGGAGCATCTGGGAGCGGGGCTGAACGAAAGAAGCCGGCCGCAATGCGACCGGCTCGGAGCTTTCAGTCGTGCTCGGATCAGCCCGAGAACTTGCCACTGCGCGGGAAGCCCTTGGGCACCAGACGACCTGCCGAGGCGCGGTCGCCCAGCCATTCGACCAGTTCTTCCTTCGTCTTGGTGAAGGTCCGGCCAGCGGAATCGGCCCAGGTTAGGCCGTCGGCGATCGCGAAGAACTTTACGTCGGAAATGCCACCGTCCTTGTAGCGCTGCAGGCGCACGCCCTTGCCGCGGGTCATTTCCGGGATCTGGGCGAGCGGGAAGACGACGAGCTTGCGGTTTTCGCCGACGACAGCAAGATGATCACCACTCACGGGCACCACGAGCTTGGCTTCGTCGGGCATGCCGACATTCATCACCTGCTTACCCTTGCGGGTGTTGGCGACGACTTCGCCTTCCGGCACGATAAAGCCGTTGCCGGCGGTCGAGACGAAGATGAGCTTGCGGCTGGAATCGTGGACGAAGGCGGTCAGCACGTCCTGGTCGTTTTCCATGTCGACCATGATGCGCAGCGGTTCACCATGGCCACGGCCACCCGGCAGCTTGTCGCCACCCAGCGTGTAGACCTTGCCGCCCGTCGTCACGAGCAGGATCTTGTCCGTCGTCTGGGCTGGGAATGCCACCTTCAATCCGTCGCCTTCCTTGAAGGTCAGCGAGGATGTGTCGGCGATATGCCCCTTCAAGGCGCGGATCCAGCCCTTTTCGGAGATGACGACGGTGATCGGTTCCTTTTCGATCATCGCCTGCTGGATGGCTTCGACATCGGCATCTGGGGCGTCGGAGAAGACGCTGCGGCGGCGGCCAAGCTCGGTCGCCTTCGCGTATTTCTTCTTCACCTCGCCAATTTCCCAGGCGACCGTCTGCCACTGCTTGTCGGTGGACGCGAGCAGGGATTCGATCTCTGCCTTCTCGGCGGAAAGCGCCTCGTGCTCCTTGCGGATCTCGAATTCCTCAAGCTTGCGCAGGTTGCGCAGGCGCATGTTGAGGATGGCTTCGGCCTGGTTGTCGGTCAGATCCCATTTGGCGATCAGGACAGGTTTCGGCTCGTCCTCCTCGCGGATGATGCGGATCACCTCGTCGAGATTGAGATAGGCAATCAGCAGGCCGCCGAGGATCTCGAGGCGCCGGTCGATCGCAGCCAGGCGGAATTTGGACCGGCGGACAAGCACTTCCTTGCGGTGGTCGAGCCACTCGGTCAGCACCTCGTTGAGGGCCATGACCTTGGGGACCTTGCCCTGCGACAGCACGTTCATGTTGAGCGGAATACGGCTTTCGAGCTCGGTCAGCTTGAACAGCGATTCCATCAGCAGCGTGGCATCGACCGTGCGGCTCTTCGGCACGAGCACGAGGCGGATGTCCTCGGCGCTCTCGTCGCGCACGTCTTCAAGCAGCGGCAGGCGACGGGCGATCAGGAGTTCGGCGATCTTTTCGATCAGGCGCGACTTCTGCACCTGGAACGGGATCTGGGTGACGATGATCTGGTAGCCGCCACGGCCAAGGTCTTCCGTCTCCCACTTGGCGCGAACCCGGAAGCCGCCGCGACCGGTGCGGTAGGTTTCAAGCATCGAAGCGCGGCTCTCGACGATGACGCCGCCGGTCGGGAAATCAGGCCCCTCTATGCCGCCGCGTTCCGGATGGGCGGGATCGGCAAACAGTTCCTCTACGGACGCGCCAGGGTTCTTGATGAGATAGAGCGCGGCGTCGCAGAGCTCATGAGCATTGTGCGGCGGAATGGAGGTCGCCATGCCAACCGCGATACCCGAGGCACCGTTCGCCAGAAGGTTCGGGAAGGCACCCGGTAGAACCGTCGGCTCGTCGTCTTCCTCGTTATAGGTCGGACGGAAATCGACGGCGTCCTGATCGATGCCTTCGAGCAGCAGGGCCGCGACGTCGGTCATGCGGGCTTCGGTGTAACGATAGGCGGCAGCACTATCGCCGTCGATGTTGCCGAAGTTCCCCTGCCCGTCGACGACAGGATAACGCTGGGAGAAGTCCTGCGCCAAGCGCACGAGCGCGTCATAGACCGACTGGTCGCCATGCGGGTGGAACTTACCGATGACGTCACCGACGATACGGGCGCATTTCTTGAAGGCCGAGTTCGGCCGGATACCCATTTCGCTCATCGCATGGATGATGCGGCGATGCACGGGTTTCAACCCGTCGCGGACATCAGGCAGCGCGCGGTGCATAATCGTCGACAAGGCATAGGCGAGATAGCGCTCTTCAAGCGCCGCCTTCAGGTCGACCGGAAGAATGTTATCGCCACCCTCTTCGGGCGGAAGCTGATTTGTCCCCATGGGTCTCCCCTAGCGGAGAAGACCCGGAACGGCAAGGAAACCGGGGACTCTGCCTGTGGATTAAGGGGCTGTGACCGTCATCACGCCACAATCCCCCCGCACCGGTCTAAGGCGAAAACCGGTGGACGTTTTTTCAATCCCACTTATAAATATCGCCGACCATTTCCGCTCGCGCCCGGCGCGGCACCAGCACGAAGGATCTCCTCATGACCTTGTCCCGCTCGACCCGAATTCTGCTCGCGAGCGCTGCGCTCTGCGCCTTCACCGGTCCCGCCTTCGCGCTGGATGGACAGGATTTGCTCAAGAAGATCAATGCCTCCTTCGCCAGCGGCGGCACGACCATCACCGCGGACAACGTGGAAGTCTCCGGCTCGGACGTCCTTCTGAAAGGTGTCAAGTTCGGGGCCGAGGGGCAACCGGGCGACAAGCCGCTGGCCGTCGAACAGCTGACCCTTGAAGGTGTCAGCGAAGAGGAAGGCGGCGCCTACTACATCGAGCGCGTCACCTTTCCCGAGGTCAACGTGACCGAGGAGAAGTCGAGCTTCAAGGTGCAGGATCTGTACCTTGCCGGCGTCTACGTTCCCGGCGACGCCAATGCCGAGGGCATCGATTCGCTGATGTTCTACGAAGAGGCCCATAGCGGCCCGGTTGAAGTGACCGTCGACGGCAAGCCGGTCTTCTCGATGGCGGAAGCCGTCGGCACCATGGGCCTGTCCGACGACGAGACCACGATCACCTTCGAAGGCACCGTCACCGGCGTGAAGGCTGATCTCAGCACTGTTGAAGATCCGAAGGCAAAGGAATCCATCGCAGCGCTCGGTCTCACCAGCCTCGACGGCAACATGAACATGTCCGGCAGCTGGGAAGTCGAGAGCGGCACGATCGACATCGAGGACTATTCGATCGATTTCGCCAATGTCGGCAAACTTTCGATGGCCTTCTCGATGTCCGGCTACACGCTCGATCTCGTCAAGCAGATGCAGGAACAGGCCCGCATGATGCAGGCACAGCCGCAGAACGAGCAGGCCCAGCAGGCCGCCGGCCTTGCCATGCTCGGCCTCGTGCAGCAGCTGTCGCTGGTCGATGCCCAGATCCGCTTCGAAGATGCCGGCATCACCAAGCGCGGCCTCGACTATGCCGGCAAGAGCCAGGGGGCCGATGGCGCGACAATGGCGCAGATGGTCAAGGGCATGGTTCCGATCCTGCTTGCCCAGGCCAAGCTCGGCGCGCTGCAGAACGAGGTTTCGGCCGCAGTCAACAGCTACATCGACAACCCGAAGGCGCTGACCATTGCCGCAGCCCCCGCAAACCCGGTCGCCTTCCCGATGATCATGGGCGCTGCCATGGGCGCGCCGGAAACCATTCCGGGCCTGATCGGGCTGAAGGTGACGGCGAACGACTGATCCAGAAGGATTGGAACGAACGAGGCCCGGTCACGCAGGTGGCCGGGCCTTTTGGTGAAGAGGTTTATCGAGCACTCTGCGCCTAGAAGCCGATCAAGATGGCGCCAGCCGTCACGACAAGACATGCGAGAATGCGCCGGACGGTCAAGGTTTCGCCGAGAAACAAACAACCAATCAAAACAGCGAAGACAACGCTCGTTTCCCGCAACGCCGTGATCGGGCCTGCCGGCCCGAGCTTGAAGGCCGCGACGACAACGCCGTAGGCGATCATCGCGACCAACCCGCCGCCGAATGCCTTCCATGTCTCGGAGGCGCGAAAATCGACCACGAGCCGTCGACGCATGACGAAGAACGCGGTCGGCAGGAACGCGCCATAGAGGACAAGCACCCACGCCGTATAGGCTCCGCTTTGTCCGGTCTGACGGACTCCGATGGAGTCGACAGTTGCATAGGCGGCGATGATCGCACCGGTCGCGAGCGCAAAGAGAATGGATGATGCTGAGGCTCGCCCCTTCCCGACAGCCAGACTCATGATGCCGAGGGCAATAAAGACGACCCCAGCCATCTGGTAGGAATTGGGTTTGTCGCCGGTGACGACGAAACCCACAAGCGTTACCAGCAGTGGTACAGTCCCCCTCACGATCGGATAGACCTGCCCCAATTCCCCGTAACGGTAGGCAGCGACGAGAAAAACGCTGTAGGCGGCCTGAAGAACGGCCGAGAGAGCGATATAGAGCCATGCCCCGGACGCGGGCAGAGGATAGATGAAGAGAAACGGGAGTGCGAAGACTGTGCTGGCGAAGCTCATGACCGTCACCGTCCAGAGCCGATCGCCGCCACTGCGCAGAAATGCGTTCCAGGTCGCGTGAAGGATGGCGGCCGCAAGTGCAAGGCCAACGACGACCGTGCTCAACGGACTGCTCCCGCTATTGCCAGCAAACTGGCGGCCGCGCTTCGGGCGCTGACGATCGCCATCTTTCCCTGCCCCATATGGGCAAGCACCGTTGCCCCCTCGATCAGCATAAACACCGCATTTGCGACGTGCTTGGCGCTGTCATCAGGCAGCGATGGTTCCAGAATTGCCCCCAGTCTCTTTTGCAGATCATGCTTTTGCGATCCGACAGCCTCAAACACCGCGTGGGCCGGATCTGCGAACTCGGCAAGGGCATGCTGGAACAGGCAACCGTGAAAGTCGGGACTCTCGAACCACCTTTCATGCCAGTCGAAAATCGCCGTTATCTTCTCGCTCGGCGTTATCGCCGCGTCTGAAAGCTGATCAAGCTGTCGCTTGAAGCGTTCAGCACGCCAGTTCAAAACCTCGACTATCAGTGCCTCCTTGCTCGGGAAGTGCCGATACATAGTCATCTTGGCGACCTCGGCCTCGGCGATGATCTTGTCGATGCCGGTCGCATGAAAACCATCGCGCTTGAACAGACGATAGGCGGCTTCAACAATGTGTTTGCGTTTTTCGACAGCGTCGGCGCGAAGCAGCATGGCAAACCTCAAGTGATACAGATCTGTATCACCTCTACTCTGCCTATCGAGTTCGGTCAATGGCCGTGGTGACGCGGACGGCATACGCCCCCCGTCTTCATAGCAAAGTCAAAGTTCTGAAAATCCCTGAAAATTCATCGCAAAGGCACAAGCAACCAGACTTCCTTGGCCGGTGTGCCACAAGAACAAATGTCACAATAAAAAAGGCCGGGATCGCTCCCGGCCTCTTCCATTCAATTCATCGAACCCGATCAGTCCTTCTTCGGCTGCGGCACGACGCGCAGGGCCAGATCGCGCAGCTGGGCTGGCGTTGCCGGCGACGGGGCGTTCATCAGAAGGTCCTGGGCCTGCTGGTTCATCGGGAAGATCGAGATTTCGCGCAGGTTCTTCGCGCCGACGAGCAGCATGACCACGCGGTCAATACCGAAGGCGCAGCCGCCATGCGGAGGCGCACCGTACTGGAAGGCGCGGTACATGCCGCCGAAGCGTTCCTCGACATCCTGCTGGCTCAGACCGACCTTCTCGAAGGCCTTGACCATCAGTTCCGGCGACTGGTTACGGATCGAGCCCGAGGCGATTTCGAAGCCGTTGCAGACCGCGTCATACTGATAGGCCTTGAGCGACAGCGGATCCTGGCTTTCCAGCGCTTCCAGACCACCCTGCGGCATCGAGAAGGGATTGTGGGCGAAGTCGATCTTCTTTTCTTCCTCGTTGTATTCGTAGAACGGGAAGTCGACGATCCAGCACATTTCGAAACGGTCGCGGTCGACGAGGTTCAGTTCCTCGCCGGCGCGGGTGCGGGCTTCACCGGCAAACTTGTAGAACTTGGCCGGATCGCCGGCGACGAAGAAGGCCGCATCGCCCGGTTCGAGGCCGAGCTGCTGACGGATCGCTTCGGTACGCTCTTCGCCGATGTTCTTGGCGAGCGGGCCGGAGCCGGCAATCTTGCCGTCCTCTTCCTTCCAGAAGATATAGCCGAGGCCCGGCTGGCCGGTGCTCTGTGCCCAGGCGTTCATTCGGTCGCAGAATGCTCTGGAGCCGCCGGTCTTGGCCGGGATTGCCCAGATCTCGACCTTCGGGTTCGAGGCGATCATGCCTGCAAAGACCTTGAAGCCGGAATCGCGGAAGTGATCGGTGACGCCTTCCATGACGATCGGGTTGCGCAGGTCTGGCTTATCGGAGCCATATTTGCGGATCGCGACGTCGTAAGGGATGCGCGGCCATTCCTTGGTGACCGGCTTACCTTCGGCGAATTGCTCGAAGACTTCCGTCATCATCGGCTCCATCGTCGCCCAGACATCTTCCTGCGTGACGAAGCTCATCTCGACGTCGAGCTGGTAGAATTCGCCCGGCAGACGGTCGGCGCGCGGGTCTTCGTCGCGGAAGCAGGGCGCGATCTGGAAGTAGCGGTCGAAGCCGGCA
>CALSAF010000204.1:0-7820 GCA_943372805.1 Rhizobium sp. Q54 | reverse complement strand
AGGGTGAGCGCCGCGCCAGCCACCGCGTGATCGCCGACCACCTGCGCTCGTCTGCCTTCCTGATTGCCGATGGCGTGCTGCCGTCGAATGAAGGTCGCGGCTACGTGCTTCGCCGCATCATGCGCCGCGCCATGCGTCATGCGCAGCTTCTCGGTGCGAAGGATCCGATCATCTACAAGCTCCTGCCGGTTCTTGTGCAGCAGATGGGTCGTGCCTATCCAGAACTGGTTCGTGCCGAACCTCTGATCTCCGAGACGCTGAAACTCGAGGAGAACCGCTTCCGCAAGACCCTGGAACGCGGCCTCACGCTGTTGTCCGATGCCACCGCGACCCTTGACAAGGGCGACAGCCTCGACGGCGAAACCGCTTTCAAGCTCTATGACACCTATGGCTTCCCGCTCGACCTGACGCAGGACGCGTTGCGCGGCCGCGGCATCGGCGTCGATCTGACCAGCTTCAACGATGCCATGCAGCGCCAGAAAGCAGAGGCTCGTGCCAATTGGGCAGGCTCCGGCGACAAGGCGACCGAGACGGTCTGGTTCGAACTCAAGGAGAAGTTTGGCGCGACCGAATTCCTCGGATACAGTTCCGAGACGGCCGAAGGTCAGGTTCTGGCCGTCGTCAAGGACGGCAAGGTCGTCGAGCAGGCGAGCGCCGGTGAAGAGGTCCAGATCGTCGTCAACCAGACTCCGTTCTACGGCGAATCTGGTGGCCAGACGGGCGATACTGGTGAGATCGTCGGTGAAGGCTATTCGCTTGCCGTAACTGATACCCAGAAGAAGGGTGAAGGCGTCTTCGTTCATGTCGCGACCGTGCAGAACGGTGTCGTCAAGGCTGGTGGTGCCGTCACGCTGAATGTCGATCACGCGCGTCGCTCGCGCCTGCGCTCCAACCATTCGGCGACCCACCTCCTGCATGAGGCGCTGCGCGAGGTTCTCGGCACCCATGTGGCGCAGAAGGGGTCGCTTGTGGCGCCCGAGCGTCTGCGCTTCGATATCTCTCACCCGAAGCCGATCTCGGCCGAGGAATTGAAGGTGGTCGAGGAGATGGCCAACGAGATCATCCTGCAAAATTCGCCAGTCACGACACGCCTGATGGCGGTCGACGACGCGATCGCGGAAGGCGCAATGGCCCTCTTCGGCGAGAAATATGGCGATGAAGTCCGGGTCGTATCGATGGGCACGGCTGTGCGTGGCGACAAGGCCGGCAAAGCCTATTCGATCGAACTCTGCGGCGGCACACATGTGTCAGCCACGGGTGACATCGGTCTCGTGCGCCTCGTTGGTGAAAGTGCCGTCGGGGCAGGCGTACGCCGTCTCGAGGCCCTGACCGGGGAGGCGGCTCGGGCCTACCTCGCCGAGCAGGATGAGCGCGTTAAGACCCTTGCCAACACACTCAAAGTGCAGCCGATGGATGTTGTCGCTCGGGTGGAGGCGCTGGTCGACGAGCGCCGGAAGCTCGAGAAGGAACTGGCGGATGCCAAGCGCAAGCTCGCCATGGGTGGTGGTGCCACCGGTGGCGCTGAGGCGCCAAAACAGGTGAACGGCATCAATTTCATCGGTCGCATGTTGAATGGCATCGACGCTAAGGACCTGAAGAGTATGGCGGACGAGGCGAAGGCCGGTCTGGCAGCGGCCGTCGTCGTACTGATTGCGGTTGCCGAAGACGGCAAGGCGAGTGCTGTCGTGTCCGTCACGCCCGACCTGACCGATCGCTTCAGTGCGGTGGATCTGGTGCGGATTGCCTCAACGGCACTCGGCGGCAAGGGCGGCGGCGGACGCCCCGACATGGCGCAGGCCGGTGGTCCCGATGGCGCCCAGGCCGAGGTCGCCATCGCGGCAGTCGAAGCCGCGCTGCTCTGAGAAAACAGTGGGGTCGGCAGAAATGCCGGCCCTTTGCATTGTTGGCGGGCCATCCTCGCGGAAGGTTCGGATCCACCCATTTCGCTCAGGTTAGGGAACCTTTGTCGTCAGGGCGCACACCGAGCTTCTTGCTAGCATGTCGGCATTTACCAGTCGGTTTTGCGGTTTGTTCAACCTTCGATGCCATCATCGGCCGGTCGAAAGGTTCCAGTCGTGGCCGCAATTCTTCACATACCGACGCTGACCTTGTGTCTCGCCGCCACGCTCGTCATCGTTTCGGGCTTCCTGACATTGCTTTGGTCCTTTGATCGAGCGGATCGGGCGCTTGCCCGCTGGTCGCTTGGCTTCTGGGTCGGCTGTGCCGGTCTCTGTCTGGTCAGCCTGAGAGACGTGGCGCCGTCACTCCTGGCGTTGGGGCTGGGCAATGCGGCAAGCATCTGGAGCCTCGGTTTGATCTGGCTGGGCTGCCTCGCCTTCGAAGGGGAGGAACGGCGTGGCGCGGTTCCGCTGGCGTTGGCCGGCGGTTTCACCTGGCTTTGTCTGTTTGCCGTCCCGGCCTTCGCCAACGATCTTGCGGTTCGCCTACTCGTCGCATCGCTGTTCTATTCCACCTATTCCTTCATGATCGTACAGGTCCTGTGGAGCGGCCAGCGGCGTGAACCACTTCCAGCACGGGTGGTGGCAATTGCGGCCTTCGGGATGCACGGCCTTGCCTATGTGCTGCGCATTCCACTTCAGTTTATCGAGCCGGTGCAACTGATCGAAGGTTACGCGCCGACCTGGTATGGGCTTATGACGTTCGGCTTCGTGGCCCAGGGGCTTATGGGGGCGCTGGCCGTGTTTGCCATGGTGCACGAGCGGACCTCGCGCCGTTACAAGCTCGCTTCGGAAATCGATTTCCTCACGTCAATCCGCAACCGCCGAGCCTTCCTCGCGGCCGTGGAGCGTGATCGCACGGTGTCAGCGGGTCGTGTCGGCGGGGCAACGCTGGCACTCATTGATGCGGATCATTTCAAGGCGATCAATGACACGCATGGCCATGCCGCAGGCGACGCAGCGCTCGTGGCGCTCGCCAAGCTGTTTACCGAACGGCTCCCTCCTGGGGCGCTGGTCGGGCGGCTTGGGGGAGAAGAGTTCGGCATATATCTGCCGCCAGGGGTAGCGTCACGGCAGGTCGATCTGCTTGACGATTTGCGCCGATACATCGGCGACACACTTATCAGCCACGACCATGGCGCGTTTCGTCTGACTGTGAGCATCGGGGCGGTATGGCTGCCGGCCGGGCCGCTTGAGCTTTCGCTGGCGCTTGCAGCGGCAGACCGGGCGCTCTATGCGTCGAAGGAGGCCGGCCGTGACCGGGTCACGTTCGAGAGCCTTGATCCGACGCCGTCAGACCCGCCGCTGGTCTCGCATCTTGCGGGACGCATGTTTTCCAGAAGCCCGGAGCCACCGCGTTCTGCGGCTTGACCGCCGCGACTACTGCACTTCTGCCCGCGTTTCGATTTCCCGCATCGCGTCGTCGAGCGAGGCCACGAAGCGGATCCCGTGGTCGGGGATTTCCTGGTGCAACAACATCAGGCGAAGGTCCTGCCTGTCCGAGACGACATAGACTTTGACCTGTTGGTGGACTGCCTTGCGGATGACACCTGCCAGGAGGTTTATGCCCGAGGTGTCGATGAAATGGATGCCGGAGCAGTCGAGCACGAGGTTGCGATGGTCATGGCCGATGCGATCCAATACGGCGCTCGCGGCCGCGACCGCGCCGAAGAAGAATGCGCCGTCGAGGCGGTAGGTCACTGTTGCCGTATCGGTGGTGTCGAGCGGTCGCTCGCTCCTTTCCGGCGTGACACGGATGCTCTTCGACATGTGGTGGATGAACTGCAAGGCGGCGAGCGAGAAGCCAACGACGATCCCCTCGGTCAGATCCCGGAACACGACGAGCAGGAAGGTGACGGCGAGAATCAGGGTTTCTGCGCGTGACGAGCGGACGAGCGCGGCGATCGCGGACTTCTCGATCATGTTCCAGGAAACGACTGCCAGCACGCCGGCAAGGGCTGCAAGCGGGATATAGGCGGCCAGGGGCGCTGCGACCAGCATGAAGGCAAGCAGGAAGGCCGAGTGCAGCATGCCAGAGACGGGGCTGGTCGCGCCTGCCCGCACGTTCGTTGCCGTTCGCGCGATCGTTCCCGTAACGCAGATGCCGCCGAAGAGGGCCGAGGCGATGTTGGCGGTCCCCTGCGCCACCAGTTCCGTGTTGGAGCGATGGCGCCGGCCCGTCATGCCGTCAGCGACGACGGCGGACAGCAGCGATTCGATCGCACCGAGCAATGCGAAGGCAATGGCATCCGGGAGGACGGCGAAGGCCAGCTCCAGAGAGATCATCGGGAGGGCTGGCATCGGCAGGCCGGAGGGAATGCCGCCGAATTTCGAGCCGATGGTCGAGACGGGAAGCGCCATCGTTGCTGATAGGGCAGAGGCCGCGATGACGGCGATCAGCAGTCCCGGCCAGGCGGGCCGGTAGCGGCGCAGCACGAGAATGATTGCTACCGTGAGGCCGGCGATGGCTGTCGCAGCCGGCGAAAGTCCTGGTAAGGCTGCGGCGATTGCCGGCAGCTTCTCTGCGAGTGGCCCCGGTTCTCCGCTCGGAAAGCTGAGGCCGAGCAGCTCGCCGATCTGGCTTGCGAAGATGATCACCGCAATGCCGGCGGTGAAGCCGATGGTCACCGGATAGGGTATGAACTTGATGTAGTCGCCGAGCCGGAGCAGGCCGCAGGCGATCAGGATCAGGCCGGCCATCGCCGTTGCCAGCAACAGGCCGTCGATTCCGTGGCGGGCAACCGTTGCACTCACAAGAACGATAAAGGCGCCGGCCGGGCCGCCGATTTGATGACGGCTGCCACCGAGGAGGGACACGAGGAAGCCGCCAATGATCGCGGTATAGAGCCCCCGGTCGGGCGTGACCCCGGAGGCGATGGCGATCGCCATCGACAGAGGCAGCGCGACGATCGCAACAGTGAGACCGGCAAGTGCGTCTGCCCTGAACCGGGCGATGCCATAACCCTCCCGGAAAACGCTGACGGTCTTCGGCAGAATGGGCTCGCTCATGGCGTTGTCTTCATCGTGTCGTGCATGACGGCTCCCCCCGCCGTTTCCCCATCACATTGGACCCTGAGTCCCGATGTTTGACAACACGGCGAAAGCATGATGCCGCTACGGTCTGCCCTCTGGTGAAGGCCCCAGATTTTCCGTATGTCGATGCGCCATGAAAACAGAGACAAGTTATCCGACCCTGACCATCTATCCGCGCCGCGGCGCGTCCGTCCTGTGGGCCTGCGCCGCCGCGATCTTGATGTCTGTGGCGGTGGGCGGCTTGCTCGCCACCCTGCTCGGCGGAGATTGGGGCTCGCTTATGGTCCTCGTCTATCTGCTGCTTCTCGCCGCCGCCCTGTTCGGCCTGCGCAAGGGCTGGCTGGGCCTCCTGCGGGCCATGCGGCCCGTGGTCGAACTCAATATGGAAGAACTCGTCGATCTGAGGACCGACCGGCGGATCGCCTGGGCCTCGATCGTCGACCTTGCCCAACGTCGGGTCAATGGTCGCTGGGTGATCGCCATCGAGCACCTCGACGAGGATGATCCGAACCGCCTGGATCGTTACGACCTGCCGCTCTCCGGCTACAGCATCTCGGGCCGACGGCTCGGGGCAGAGATCCGCAAGCGCTTTGCCGAGGTAGATGCCGGCCCGGAGATTGAAGACATGGAAAACCCGGCCACGTCGCCGTGACCGGGTTCTGAAACTCAAAGCTTTCAGCGGCCGATCAGGCGGCCATGGCCTTCTTCAGGTTCTCGTCGACCTTGTCGAGGAAGGCGGTGGTCGACAGCCACGGCTGATCCGGGCCGATGAGCAGCGCCAGATCCTTGGTCATGTAGCCGGCTTCGACGGTGTCGATGCAGACCTTTTCGAGCGTCGTTGCGAAGTTGGCCAGCTCGGCATTGTCGTCCAGCTTGGCGCGGTGGGCGAGGCCGCGGGTCCAGGCGAAGATCGAGGCGATCGAGTTGGTCGAGGTTTCTTGACCCTTTTGATGCTGGCGGTAGTGGCGCGTGACCGTACCGTGGGCGGCTTCGGCTTCAACCGTGCGGCCATCGGGCGACAGAAGAACCGAGGTCATCAGGCCGAGCGAGCCAAAGCCTTGCGCAACCGTGTCGGACTGTACGTCGCCGTCATAGTTCTTGCACGCCCAGACATAACCACCGGACCACTTCAGTGCAGAAGCGACCATGTCGTCGATCAGGCGGTGTTCGTAAACGATGCCGATCTCGTCGAACTTCGCCTTGAACTCGTTCTGGTAGACTTCTTCGAAGATGTCCTTGAAGCGACCGTCATAGGCCTTGAGGATGGTGTTCTTCGTCGACAGGTAGACCGGCCACTTGCGCATCAGGCCGTACATCATCGAGGCGCGGGCGAATTCGCGGATCGATTCGTCGAGGTTGTACATGGCGAGAGCCACGCCAGCGCCCGGAGCGTTGTAGACTTCCTTTTCGATCACTTCGCCGTCTTCACCGACGAACTTGATGGTCAGCTTGCCCTTGCCGGGGAACTTGAAGTCGGTCGCCTTGTACTGGTCGCCGAAAGCGTGACGGCCGACAACGATCGGCTTGGTCCAGCCGGGAACGAGGCGGGGAACGTTCTTGCAGATGATCGGCTCGCGGAAGATGACGCCGCCGAGGATGTTGCGGATCGTGCCGTTCGGGCTCTTCCACATTTCCTTCAGGTTGAATTCCTTCACGCGGGCTTCATCCGGGGTGATGGTTGCGCACTTGATGCCGACGCCGTGCTTCTTGATGGCGTGGGCGGCGTCGATGGTCACCTGGTCGTTGGTGGCGTCGCGGTTTTCGACCGAGAGGTCGTAATACTCGATGTCGAGATCCAGGTAGGGCAGGATCAGCTTGTCCTTGATGAACTGCCAGATGATGCGGGTCATCTCGTCGCCGTCGAGATCGACCACCGGGTTGGCTACCTTGATCTTGGTCATGAATATCCTCACGAGTTTTTGCCTGACGCGCAGGCGCGGGGAGGGCGCTCTGCCGATGGCCTGCCTATAACATTCTCTCGTTACAAGGCAAACAGGAGAGGGTGTCTTCTGGTAAATTCTAGGTTCAGACTTTCGGTGTGCGTTTCGCCCCAAACTTGGTCCGCATGGCAGGACCGCTTTGGGCTAGAACGCTGGGCGAAATGGCGACAGGAGATTTTGATGATGACCACCTCGATTGCATTGCTTCTGAGCCTGTGTGCCTGTTCGGCAGCGGCCGCTGATGTGACGACACCCGTTCGGGAAGTGGTGGAAGCGACGGCCCGAAACTGGGCTGAGGGATCGACGGGCCAGGAAGAAGAGGTTTTCTCGCAGGATCGGCTCTCTCGGCTGTTCAGCAAGGAGTTTGCCTTGGCCTTCGAGGCTGCCGCAAGGAACCCGCCCTATGATATTCCAGAGGGGGAAACCAAGGGTTTTCCCTTCGATCATGATCCGATCGCCCAGGGACAGGACGGCTGCCCGTTCAAGGACATCCGCATCGAGGATGATGGTGACGGGCAGGTTGCCGCACTCTTCGACAACAGGTCCTGTTTCGACGGCGGGGATGCGCCGGACACGGTTCTGATCTTCCATGTCGTGGAGGAGGGCGGTCGCGCTGTGATCGACGACATCTATCCCGTCGAAAACGGGCAGTCCGGCAGCTCGATCAAGCAGGACCTGCAAAGGCAGGGTGGCCTGTGAGCGCGGCCCCGTCCTTCCGCATCGCATTTCTGGCCGTGCTGGTCGGCTTGAGCCAGGCCTCCACAGTGATGGCTGCCGATCCGCTGGCCCCGGTGAAGATCATCATGAGTATCGCCGGCTGGAAGGACCGCCAAGCGCCGAATGTGGAGGCGCAAGGCTATTTCGACGAGAACCTGCTGACCTCGATCTA
>CALSAF010000203.1:0-7823 GCA_943372805.1 Rhizobium sp. Q54 | reverse complement strand
CTGTACAAGGTCATGAAACTGGTCGATGTTCTCGACCATCATATGGGCGACGTTGAAGTCGGCGGCCTTGTGGTTCTTCTGAAGGGTCAGATGCAGTTCGGCATCGTCGCGCTGCAATATGACGAAGCCGGTGGGACTGCCGTTCTCGAACACGGACCTGAATCCGAGCAGATCGACATAGAAGGCCTTTGCGCGCTCGATGTCCTTGACGGGCAAGGTTGCGGCAATGCGCCCGAACCGAAGGGCGCCTTCATTCTTGCTGTTCATGGGTGAACCCTGTTGCCGAATGGCGGAGCTGACGGAGACGGTGCTCCATGCGCGAGGCCATACCGGAAGGAGTGCTGGACGGGACGGTGCCCGTCTGTTGCCATTATGACCAGAAGCGGGATCGAGGGAAGAGGCCTTCCCCAATGGCCGCGCATTTCAGTTAACCCTTGTGAATGCCAGATGAACTCTCATCTCAGATCACGTTCAGCGCCGGCCCGCTAGAACCTTTCCATCAGATCGGAAAGGAGCAAGGACATGGCCAAGCTGGCACGGCGTTTCACCATCATCTCGCTGACCATGGCGCTGTTCGCCATGATGTTCGCCCAGCTCGTGGTCAACAACCAGCCCTCGATCCGGCATCAGTCGTCCGGCCTCGTCGCCAGCTGCGCGCCAACCGGGCTGAACAGCTGCCGCCCGACCTTCTGACCAGGCCACAGGCGCAGGCTTGCGGCAGCCAAGGTGGCGGAAGAAATCTTGACGCACGGCCAAGGACGTCGTTTGCTTGTCAAGTTTCCTTTCCTATAATGCGCCATGAACACACGAATCTTATCCCCCGCCCCCCAGAATTCCATCAGCCCCGAGCCTTATCAGCCTCAGGTCTTCACGGATGCGACTGCCGCGGTCGACGCACTGACCGCGCTCTACGAGCGCAACACGACATTCCTCATCGAGGCCTTTTCGGCGCTCGCCAAGGGCGGCGCGATCGAGGGCCGCTACCGCGCCTTCTACCCGCAGGTCAGCATCGAAACGACGAGCTTTGGCCATATCGACAGCCGCCTTTCCTATGGCCACGTGACTTCCCCCGGCATCTACACGACCACCATCACAAGGCCGCAGCTGTTCCGGCATTATCTAAAGGAACAGCTGGCGCTTCTGATGCGCAATCACCAGGTGCCGATCACCGTGTCGGAATCGGCAACGCCCATCCCCCTGCATTTCGCCTTCGCGGAAGGGGCGCATGTCGAAGCCTCTGCCGGTGGTCTCGCCGACATGCAGCTGCGCGACATCTTTGATACGCCCGACCTCACCGTTACCGATGACGAGATCGCCAATGGCGAATATGAGCCGCTGCCCGGCGAGCCGCATCCGCTGGCGCCGTTCACCGCGCAACGCATCGACTATTCGCTGGCACGACTGTCGCATTACACGGCGACCAGTGCGAACCACTTCCAGAACTTCGTGCTGTTCACGAACTATCAGTTCTATGTCGATGAATTCTGCGCCTATGCGCGCAAGCTCATGGCCGATGGCAACAGCGAATACACGGCCTTCGTCGAGCCAGGTAACATCATCACGCCGGCCGGCCACACGGAGCCGACCGAGGGCGTGGCGCTCGGACGACTGCCCCAGATGCCAGCCTATCACCTGAAGAAGAAAGGCCATGCCGGCATCACCGTCGTCAATATCGGCGTCGGCCCGTCCAATGCCAAAACGATCACCGACCATATCGCGGTGCTCCGACCGCATGCCTGGCTGATGCTCGGCCACTGCGCGGGGCTTCGCAACAGCCAGCGGCTCGGCGACTATGTCCTGGCGCATGCCTATATGCGTGAGGACCACGTTCTCGACGACGACCTGCCGGTCTGGGTGCCGATCCCGGCGCTGTCGGAAGTGCAGCTGGCGCTCGAAGACGCGGTCGAGGAGATTACCGGCTATGAGGGCTTCGAGCTGAAGCGCATCATGCGCACGGGCACGGTCGCCACGATCGACAACCGCAACTGGGAACTGCGCGACCAGCGCGGCCCGGTGAAGCGGCTTTCCCAGGCACGGGCCATTGCGCTCGACATGGAATCGGCGACGATCGCCGCCAACGGCTTCCGCTTCCGCGTGCCTTACGGGACGCTTCTCTGCGTTTCCGACAAGCCGCTGCATGGCGAGCTGAAGCTGCCGGGCATGGCGACGGCCTTCTACAAGACCCAGGTCAGCCAGCATCTGCAGATCGGCATCCGGGCACTGGAAAAGCTCGGCGCCATGCCGACCGAGGCGCTACATTCACGCAAGCTCAGAAGCTTCTTCGAGACGGCGTTCCAGTAAGACAGACGGGGCGCGCGACCCGGCGCGCCCCCTCAGACCTCGATGACCTCCGCCTCGCAGCGAACCGGAAAATTCACCGAATTGGCGATGAAACACTTCTCGTGGGCGTCGTCATGCAGTTCGAGTGCGAGTTCCGGGAAGGTGCCGCGCTTGATGCTGACCTTCGGCTTCAGCACGACGTCGACGAACTTGCCCGTGCCATTGGCATCCATCTCCATCACGCCCTCGGCATGGTCCTCATAGGCGATGACGATCACGCCCGATACTGCGCAGAAATGCAGATACCACAGCTTGTGGCAGGCCGAGAGGGAGGCGAGGAAGAGATCTTCCGGGTTCCAGCGCGCCGGATCCCCGCGAAAGGCCGGATCGGCCGACGCCGGGATATCGGGCTTGCCCTCGGCCGAAATCACATGGTCGCGACCATAGTCGCGATAGCCCGACGTCCCGCTGCCCGCATTGCCCTGCCAGGTGATACAGACCCTGTATTCGTGCCGTTTCTCGATCATGACTGTTCCCCGAACCGCGAATCCTGCGCCATCATAGGCGCGGCGGGGCGTGACGTCCAAGCGTCGCGGATGACCGAAATTGGTTCAAGGCTCTTGTATCTGCCGATTCAAGATATATCTTAGATGCAATTACAACAGAACGAGAGACATCATGAGACACCATCACAACGGCTGCGGCGAACGCAGCAAAGCCTTTACCGGCCTTCATCATGCCATGCAGGCAATGCGTCAGGCAGGCCCGTTCGACGGCCCCGGTCGTGGAGCACGCGGACGTGGCGAGCGCCGCCGCATTTTCGATGGCGGCGAACTACGCCTCGTGCTGCTCAAGCTGGTCGAGGATCAGCCGCGGCATGGCTATGATCTGATCCGCGAAATCGAGACCCTGTCTGGCGGCGCCTATGCCCCCTCGCCCGGCGTTGTCTACCCCACCATGACCCTGCTGCTCGACATGGGGCTGGCGGAAGAACACGAGAGCGAAGGGCCGCGCAAGGTCATGACCATCACCGAGGCCGGTCGCAACCATCTCGCCGACCGGGCGGACGAGGTCGCGACCGCCATCGGGCGCCTCACAGCTCTTGCAAAAGTCAGCGAAAGGACCGATGCAGCCCCGGTCCGCCGCGCCATGCACAACCTGAAGCAGGCCCTGCACGACTGTCTGTCTCGCGAGGCAACGACCCGCGAGACGCAACTGGAAGTCGCCCGCATTCTCGATGAAGCGGTCGGCAAGATCGAAAGGCTCTGAACATGGCAAAATCCATCGCAACCGTGCCGACCGAAAGCGGCTGGAAATACCTGCAACAGCTTTGCAAGCACTGGTCCCACAAGCTGGAGGTCGAACTCGGCGACCAGCGGGGCGTGGTGACATTCCCCGAGGCCAAGGCGGTCATGACCACCGATGCAACGAGCCTCACGGTCGAGCTCGACGCCGTATCGGACGAAGTCCTCGAGCGCATGAAGGGCGTGGTCTCCAGCCACCTCGACCGGTTCGCATTCCGCGAGGCTCCGCTGCCCTTCGACTGGAAAGCGGCGTGAACTTTCGCCCTTGAACGCCAGAGCGGCCTTGCCAAATCATGCCGGGGCCGCTCTAACTTGTCCGACAACAGGAGGACAAGCGGATGCCCCATCTCGCCATACCCGATCTCGCCGGCAAGGCTGTGCTGATCACCGGCGCGTCGAGTGGTATCGGCGAAGCGCTGGCACGCGCCTTTGCGGCCCAAGGCGCGCTGGTGGGACTGCACTACAATTCCAATACGGAAGCGGCGCATGCGATTGCCCGCGAGATCGAATCCGCTGGCGGCAGCGTCGTGCTGGTCAAGGCCGATGCGGCTTCGTCTGAAGCGATGGCCGGGGCCGTGGCGCATGTCGCCAAGACCTTCGGCCGGCTCGACGGGCTGATCAACAATGCCGGCAGCATGATCGCCCGCGTTCTCTACGAAGAGATGACCGATGCCCATTACGACAAGGTAATGGGCGTCAATGCGCGCTCGGTACTCGCCGCCAGCCAGGCAGCCGTGCCCCATATGAAGGCATCGGGCGGCTTCATCATCAACACGACCTCGGTCGCCGCCCGCACGGGCGGCACGGCAGGCTCAGGTGTCTACGGCTCGTCCAAGGCCTTTGTCGGCGCGGTGACCAAGGGCATGGCGCTGGAATTCGGCAAGTACAATATTCGCGTCAATGCGGTGGCGCCCGGCGTCATCACCACGGCCTTCCAGGACAAATATGCCCTGCCCGGCCAGCTCGATCAGGTCGCTAGCAGCGTGCCCTTGAAGCGTACCGGCAAGCCGGAGGATTGCGTCGGCGCCTATCTCTTCCTCGCATCGCCGATGCTCTCGGGTTACATCACGGGACAGACGATCGACATAAACGGCGGGCAGTTCATGCCGTAAGGCAGAGGGCGCCGGTCTCGCCGACGCCTCATTGATTGATGCCCCTCACCCCTCGCCGCGATTGTCCTTCAGCCAGTCCAGACCATTGCGCAGCGTATCCACCGCCTGGTCGATCTGAGCACGCGAGATGATCAGCGGCGGGGAGAAGAGCATGCGGTCACCAGTGGCGCG
Source organism: Rhizobium sp. Q54 (assembly GCA_943372805.1). Lineage (GTDB taxonomy): Bacteria > Pseudomonadota > Alphaproteobacteria > Rhizobiales > Rhizobiaceae > Allorhizobium. The sequence goes on along the minus strand of CALSAF010000203.1, from coordinate 2,956 downwards.
CAGCACGACACCGGCGTTCACGCACTGGTTGCGGACGGCGGTGCCGGTATCGTCCGGCTTCTTGAAGCGGCGGCGGGTGGCCTTGTCGGCGGCGATCTGGACAGCGCCCATAAGGCCGACGCTGACGGCTTCACCGACGAGTTCGTGGTCGGTGAGCGAGGCGAGCGCCTGAGCGAGATAGGGGCCAGTGTCGTCACGCACACGTTCAACCAGGCCTTCTTCCTCGATGATCCGGATGTTCTCAAGCGCTGCAGCGGCTGCCACCGGGTGACCGGAATAGGTGTAGCCGTGGTAGAAATCGCCGAGTTCGTTGACCATCACTTCCGCCACGCGGTCGGAGACGAGAACGCCACCGATCGGCAGGTAGCCAGAGGACAGGCCCTTGGCGATCGGCGCGAGGTCCGGCTCGAAATCATAATGCTGATGGCCGAACCACGAACCCAGGCGACCGAAGCCCGAGATGACTTCGTCAGCGACAAGCAGGATCTGGTACTTGGCGCAGATCCGCTTGATTTCCGGCCAGTAGGTCGAGGGCGGCACGATGACGCCGCCTGCCCCCTGGATCGGCTCGGCGACAAAGGCTGCAACATTCTCTTCGCCGAGCTCGATGATCTTTTCCTCGAGTTCCCGAGCGACCTTAATGCCGAAATCCTCAGGCGTCAGATCCCCACCCTCGGCATACCAGTAGGGCTGGTTGATGTGATGGATGCCCTCGATCGGCAGATTGCCCTGCTCGTGCATCCACTTCATGCCACCGAGCGAGGCGCCTGCCACCGTCGAGCCGTGATAGGCGTTCTTGCGGGCGATCACCTGCGTCTTCGTCTCATGGCCGAGCGCCTTCCAGTAGACGCGCGCCATGCGGAACCAGGTGTCGGAGGCTTCCGACCCGGAATTGGAGAAGAAGACGCGGTTGATCTTCGGGCCGGTCTTTTCGGCGATCTTCTGGGCCAGCAGCGTGGTCGGCGGCGTCGTGGTGCCGAAGAAGGTGTTGTAATAGGGCAGCTCCAGCATCTGGGCATGCACGACATCGGCGATCGACTTGCGACCATAACCGACATTGACGCACCACAGGCCGGCAAAGGCGTCGAGATACTGCTTGCCGGTCGAATCCCAGATATGCACGCCCTCCGCCCGGGTGATGATCTTGGTGCCGGCTGCGTTCAGCTTCTTCATGTCCGAGAAGGGATGAAGATGGTGGGCAGCATCGATGGCACCGAGGTTGGAGACGGCGGTAAGCGGCTTGTTCATGGGTCAGGTCCTTGACCGGGGCGGAAGCTCTTGCTTTCACGGCCAAACATGGTCCGTGTGGCGACCCTACCCCGCATTGAAAGGCGGAACATTATCGGCTACGAACATGACCTTCCAAAACGCGTTTGGCAAGGCACCGATTGCCGCGTTCCTCCGGCCAAATCCGCCCCGAAAGCCAACGAGAGTTTTCCCATGACAGCACCGACCGAGGCCGCCGATCTCACCGCAGCCGATCCTTCCGCGCGCATCGAGGTGCTGCTTGTCGGCATGAATGGCGACCTCCGCGGCAAGATGATTCCGCTGAAAGCCGAGGACAAGGTCTGGAAGAATACGGTCCGTCTGCCGGCCTCAACGCAATCGCTCGACATCTGGGGCGACGACAATGACGACATCACGAAGATATCGCTGACGCTCGGCGACCCCGACGGCATCTGTGTGCCCACCAAGAATTCGCTGACCACCCTGCCCTGGGGTCCCTCGGGCTCCAAGCAGGTGCTTGCCACCATGCACACGCTTGATGGAGAGCCGCATTACGTCTGCCCGCGCGCCATTCTCGCCAGTGTGATGAAGCGTTTCGAGGAGAAGGGCCTGACGCCTGTTGTTGCCACCGAGCTCGAATTCTACGTGATGGAGCCGGATTTCCGCGAGACCGGTGTACCGATGCCGCCGAAGGCGCTGGTCATGAACGGCGAGGTCGAGGGCTACCAGCTCTATGACATGCGCGCGACTGCCGCGATGGAAGACTTCCTTGAGACCGTGCGCGAATACTGCGACCATATGGGCCTGCCGGCGGATGCGACGACCGCGGAATTCGGCCCCGGCCAGTTCGAGGTCAACCTCCTGCACAAGCCGGACCCGATGGCGGCTGCCGACGACTGCATCTACCTGAAGCGCGTCGTCGACTTCGCCGCCCGCCGCCACGGCCTGAAGGCCACCTGCATGGCCAAGCCCTATGGTGATCACGCTGGCTCCGGGCTGCATGTGCATGCCTCGATCATCGACAGGCAAGGCAGGAACATCCTCGACGCCAAGGGCGGCGATCCGGTGAAGCTGAAGTCGATCACCGCCGGCATGCTGAAGAGCATGCAGGACGCCCAGCTGATCTTTGCGCCCTTTGCCAATTCCTATCGCCGCTTCCAGCCGGGCTCGTTTGCGCCCGACAAGATCGACTGGGGCTTCGGCAATCGCGGCACCGCGATCCGCATTCCGGACAAGGACGGCCCCGCCGCCCGCATCGAACACCGGGTCGCCGGAGCGGACGCCAATCCGCATCTGCTGCTTGCCGCCATTCTCGGCGGCATCCTGCTTGGCCTCGAAGAGGATCTCGATCCGGGTCCGGTCACCACACCGGACAGCGCGCCCGAGAACCCTGACATGCTGACCTATGACTTCCTGACCGCCGTCGAGCGCTTCCGCGCCTCCGCCTTCATCAAGGACATCTTCGGCGCCGAATATCAGCGGATCTATGGCGACACCAAGCGCAAGGAAGCCATGGCCTATCTGCGCACGGTATCGAGCTTCGACTATCAGACCTATCTGCCACGGATCTGACGCGCATCTGACGCGCATCTGCGGGTTTCGACCGGTCGCGCGAACTGTAGCTCGCTACAGTTCGCTTTGCGTGCTCGGCCTGTTGGTTGCGGTTTGGCCAGCCGCGCCATAAAGTTACATATAAGCTGTAACTATTGAAATAATTTATCGCCAGTGT
>CALSAF010000202.1:0-7925 GCA_943372805.1 Rhizobium sp. Q54 | reverse complement strand
CCAGGCGCCCATGGCCGATTCGGTCACGCCCTTCATCGCCCAGCATGTCTATCAGCAACGGGTGAGCCTCATCGGCAAACCGTCCTATGGCAAGCCGGGCGCGAAGCTCGCAGAACTTTTGAGCGAGCATCCAGTCATCCTGCCGACGCTGGAAAGCGGCGTGCGCTCGCAGTTCGAGGCGCTCGTCGCGCGCCTCGGCATCACGCCGCAGATCGCGGCTGAAGTCGACGACATGGCGATGATGCGTCTTCTGGCCCGCGAAGGCGCGGGCCTTGCCGTCCTACCGCCGATCGTCGTCAAGGGTGAGCTCGAAGCCGGAACGCTGGTGGAGTTCGACGCCCTGCCCGGCATGATCGAATCCTTCTTTGCCGTCACCGTGAAGCGTCGTTTTCCGAACCCGCTCATCCGACCGCTGCTCGAAGCAAGCGAAGACGGCAAATCCACCACGGGCTGATCCGCGTAAAGCATAGGCGCGCCAAGCGTTTGAGAGAGAGACAGCGTGAAGACATCCATTGCGATCATCGGGGCCGGAATTGCCGGCATCACGCTTGCGCGTGAACTCTCTCCCTTGGCTGACGTTACCGTCTTCGAGAAGAGCCGAGGGCTCGGCGGTCGCATGGCGAACCGACGCCGCGAAGGTTTTTCCTTCGATCACGGGGCTCAATACTTCACGGCGCGCGGGCCGGCGTTCCGATCTGTCGCGGAAGAGGCCGTGAAATCAGGCCATGCCGCGAACTGGCCCAACGGCGTTCACACACTTTCTTCGAACGGGCTGGCGCCAGACAACCGCCCACCGGAACCGCGATTTATAGGCGTGCCAGGCATGAATGGCCTCGCAACCGAACTGGCCGAGGGGCTGGCCATTCACAGGGAAACGACCGTTGCATCCCTCGGCCGTGCCGCCAAAGGCTGGTCACTCACCGACAGTGAGGGTGGTGATCTCGGTCGCTTCGACATGGTCATATCCACCGCACCGGCGCCGCAAACGATCCGCCTGATGCCGGAGGAATTCTACGGACGAGAGGCCCTGACAAACGTTCGAATGAGCGGTTGCTTCACCTTGATGCTCGGGCTCCTCGAACCCCTGGACCTCGGCTTCGACGCTGCCCGCGTCGAGGATGACATCCTGAGCTGGATCGCGACCGAGAAGAGCAAACCCGGCCGCACGGACAAGTCCGCGCTCACCATCCACAGCCGCAACGACTGGGCAGAGTCCAACCTCGAACGCGACCGTGGCGAAGTGCAGGCCGCAATGCTCGCAGCCCTGCAGCGATTGATCGGCGAAGATTTTTCCAAAGCGGCCTGGATCGACCTGCATCGCTGGCGCTACGCCAATGCCGACAAACCCGCGGGTCAACCCTTCCTCTTCGACGCCGCACTTGGCCTCGGCGCCTGTGGCGACTGGTGCCTCGGCAATCGTGTCGAGGCTGCCGTCGAAAGTGCAGCGGCCCTATCCAGGATGCTGATCTCACGCCTGCAAGGAGACTGAATAGATGTATCGCGCCCCTTCGCTGTCGAAACTGCTCACCTACGCGGGAGCCCTCCCCTTCTGGCTACTGGCGTTGGCCATGGTCGTCGGCCACCTTCCGGCTGTGGCCGCCCAAGCCTTTATCGCTTACGGCACCGGGATTGCCTGCTTCATGGCCGGCACGGCCTGGAGCCAGGCGCAAGGGCGCGCCCAGGACCCGAGGCCAATGCTTATCCTGAGCAATGTCGCAGCACTCGTCAGCATTGGTGCCCTTCTGCTCCATCCCCATGCGCCAGGCATCGCTCTGGCCTTGCACATCGCTGTATTCCTAATCCTGCTCGCCGCCGATCTGCGCCTTCATCGCAGCGGAAGCCAGCCGGCCTGGTATCTGACGCTCAGACGCAACGTGACCCTGCTGGTAATCGCCGCCTATGCCCTTGTTCTGATCCTGACATGAGATTTTTTTGTTCCGTGCTGTAAGATGGCTCCAAAATCTTCGACTAAACAGGCGCGAGCTGTGTGGCACGCGCGGTCTTGGCAAAGACGGACGATGTCCGGGGGATCATGATGAGGAATGCGGGTGAGCAGGAAACAACCGGCGGAAACGGTGCGGCAGCTCCGTTCCTCGCCGACGCGATGTACATGTCCGAGCTGCGGGAGCGGATGCTGAAATTCGCCCGGCTTCAGCTTGCGGATCCCGGGATGGCGGAAGATGCCGTCCAGGAAGCCCTGGCGGGTGCGTTGCGCAATGCCAAGGCCTTCGCCGGTAGAGCCGCATTTCGCACCTGGGTTTTCGCCATTCTGCGCAACAAGATCGCCGACCAGATTCGTCACAAGCGACGGCAGTCGCAATTGATCGCGATGCCTCTCGGCAATTTCCCCGACGAAGACGAGCCGCGTTACTTCGACGCGAAGGGGCATTGGGCGCCCGAAAACCGACCAAGCGACTGGGGCAACCCGGAAGTTGAACTGCTCGGCAAGGACTTCTGGCGGGTCTTCGAGGCCTGCCTCGACCATCTGCCACCGGACCAGGGACGTGTCTTCATGATGCGCGAATTCGTCGAGATGGAGACGGCAGAAATCTGCTCCGAGATCGGCATCACAACCACCAACATGCATGTCCTGATGCACCGCGCCCGCCTTCGCTTGCGCACCTGCCTCGAAGGGCACTGGTTTGCACCGAAGGAGAGCCTGTCATGATGTGTGAAAACGCCACGAAGCTGGCCTCTGACGAACTGGACCGGCGCCTCTCGATCGGCGAGAACGTAGGGCTGCGCCTGCATCTGCTGAAGTGTGGCGCCTGCTCGGGCTTTGTTCGGCAGATCGGAATGATGCGAAAGGTGACACGCCGCTACGTCGCAACAGATGCGTCTGATCCGGGTGAGAGCTGATCAGCGCTCGCCGACGTCCTCGATCGACTGAAGAACGTCATTTGCGAGCCGCGTGGCGGTTCCCGTTGCGATCGCCATTTGTGGCAGGATCATCCATTCGAGCGTCCAGGCGGTACCGGACCGTTCCTGCTCGTGGACAAGCGCCTGATGAAGTCCTGAAATCTGAACGGCATTGAACCGGGCAAGCGACACCAGCACCTCGGCCTTTACCGGATTTCGCTTGTGCGGCATGGCCGACGAGGCACCCCCGCCGCCGATGGCAGCCGTGCCATTGTCCGCCATTAGGGCGAGATCCTGGCCGATCTTGCCGAAACTGCCGGTAATCTGCGACAACAGCCCGCCGATCTCGGTGATCACCGCCCGCTGGCTGTGCCATTGCGGCTGGTCTGAGAGCTGCAGAAGTGCCGCGAGGCGAGCACGCACCGCAGGTGCCTTGTTGCCCAGTTTTTCAAGCGTGCCGGCGGCACCGCCGAACTGCAGCGGAAGACCGCCCGAAAGCATGCCGTGGACAGCAGCCCGGTGCGCGACCACAGGCGCCTTCCAGGTCGCGAGACGGTCTGCGACCGTGATCGGGATCGCAGCCTGCATGCGCGTGCGTCCCATCAACGCGCGCCCTCCGAAACGGCCCTCCAGCCCTTCCAGGGTCGAAATGACGGCGGCAAGGCGCTGATCGATGATCGATAGGATCACCGTCAGCCGCAGCATGAGGCCGGTATCGATGGCATCCTGGCTGGTTGCCCCGAAATGCAGATGCTGCCCAGAGGCACCGAGCGCCGCCCGCCATTGCCGCATCAGGTCGGGGATAACGACACCATCGCGACCGATCGCCTGCTTCAGAGCGTCAAGATCGGCAACGAAATTCTCCGGCAGGGCCGCGATCGCTTCCGACGCCTCGAGAGGGATCACCCCCTCCGCAGCTTCTGCCTTGGCAAGCGCCACCTCGAACTGCAGCATGGCTGCGAGCTCGGCAGCAGCCGAGAAATGCGCCGCTACTTCTTCGTCGCCCAGCAGGCCGGAGAGGATCGGGTGGTCGAAAACGGAGGCAGTCATACGGATCTCGTGGCTGTCGTCAGATGTCGAAGAAGATCGTCTCCTTCTCCCCCTGCAGGTGGATGTCGAAGTGATAGGTCGATCCCTCTCGCGAGGCAATCAGGGTGGGTACCCGCACGCGGTGCTCGACACGTGCGAGGACTGGATCCTCGGTGTTGGCGGTTTCTTCCTCGGCGAAATACATCCGCGTATTGAGGCCGAGATTGATCCCACGCGCCACGATCCAGAACGAGATGTGCGGCGCCATAAGGCGACCGTCCCGGAACGGCACGCGGCCCGGCTTGATCGTTTCGAAGCGGTATTCACCGGTCGAGAGATCGCAGGGGCAGCGCCCCCAGCCGGTGAAGTTTGGATCGGCACTGCCGCGCGTCTCGGACGGGCTGTTGTAGAGCCCGTCGGCATCCGCCTGCCAGATCTCGATCAGCGCATCCTTGAGCGGCGTGCCGGATCCGTCGATGACGCGGCCGGTGATCGTGATCCGTTCGCCGCGGGTCTTGTCGCTCACCATGCTGGTACCGAGGTCGACCGGATAGACGCCCTTGATGTCGGCAAAGTTCGGTGTCAGGCCGATGTGCACATAGGGGCCGGCCGTCTGCGACGGACTTTCCTTGAGATAACCGAGAGCCTGTACCATCAGTTTCCCTCCATCCGGTTTTCGAACAGGGTCGAGCGACGTCCCCGCAAGACGATATCGAACTTGTAGGCCCGTGCATCCATCGGAATGGTCGCGGACCAGTCCAGCGCCGCGACCAGCTGTTCGATCGCCGCACGGTCCGGGATGGTCAGCACGATGGGACATTTCCAGATCATCGGATCGCCCTCGAAATACATCTGGGTGATCAGGCGTTGCGAGAAGCCATGGCCAAAGATCGAAAAGTGGATATGCGCAGGGCGCCAGTCGTTGACGCCGTTCGGCCAGGGATAGGGGCCGGGCTTGATCGTCCGGAACGCATAATAGCCGTTCTCGTCGGTCACCGTGCGTCCGCAACCGCCGAAATTGGGATCAAGCGGCGCGAGATAGGCTTCCTTCTTGTGGCGGTAGCGACCGCCGGCATTGGCCTGCCAGAACTCGATGAGCGCACCCGGTACCGGCCGACCGCGCTCGTCGAGCACGCGGCCATGCACGATGATGCGCTCGCCGATCGCGCTCTCGCCCGGTCGGGCAAAATTGTGGATCAGGTCGTTGTCCAGTTCGCCGAGCATCGAGTGGCCGAAGACCGGACCGGTGATTTCCGACTTGGTGCCATCGAGAGACAAAAGCGCTTTCTGCGGCGAGCGCAGGACCGAGGTCTTGTAGGGCGGTGTGTAGGCCGGCGGATGCCAACTGCGGTCGCGAGCGAAGAAGGCTCCGGTCTCCGGCTTCTTGTTCGAAAGGTCAGTCATGGCTCCCTCCCCCGGTGTCTCCGGCGTCCATCTGTTCAAACACCTGCTTGGCAATCTTGAAAGCCCTGTTGGCGGCGGGCACGCCGGCATAGATGGCGACATGCATGAGCGCCTCGCAGACGTCCTCGCGGCTCGCGCCGGTATTGGCCGTCGCGCGCACATGCATCGCCACCTCCTCGTCGTGCCCCAGTGCGGCCAGCAGCGCAATGGTGATCATCGAACGCTCACGCTTGCTGATGCCGGAGCGCGACCAGACCGTGCCCCAGGCCCCCTCGGTGATCATCTCCTGGAAGGGCTGATCGAAAGGCGTTGACGCTGCCGAGGCACGATCGACATGGGCATCGCCCAGCACCTTTCGCCGGGTGGACATGCCCTGTCGATAACGATCTGAAGGACTGCGGGCATCAGCCATGGGATGCGTCTCCTGAAATGACGGGCGCGAGAAAGGCCTCGATAACGGCGGTGAGCGCTTCCGGCTGCTCCACGCATGGAATATGTCCGGCGCCGCCGATCACCTCGTAGCGCGAAGACGGAACAAGCTTGGCGAGGGACAGGACGAGATCCGGCGGCGTCGCCCCGTCCTGATCACCGACAACGCAAAGCGTGGGCACGGCGATCCGGGCGGCAGCGGCGGTATAATCGGCATCGCGAATGGCGGCGCATGTGCCGGTGTAGCCCTCGACAGGCTGTCGCAGCATCATGTTGCGGTAGCCCGGATAGGCGGGATTATCAGCGCCGCGGAAAGCGGGGGTGAACCAGCGCTCCATCACGGCATCGGCAATGCTTTCGATACCGGTCGCCTCGATCGCCGCAATCCGGGCTGCCCACATCTCGACCGTTCCGATCTTGTGAGCCGTATCGCAAAGGATCAGCGCCTTCACCAGATCCGGACGCCGGGCATAAAGTCCCTGTGCGATCAGTCCGCCAACGGAGAGGCCGCAGATGACGGCATCGCTGACCTTGAGATACTCCAGCAGCCCGATCAGATCGTCGACATGATCATCGATCGAATAAGGCGCCAGCCCAACATCGGAGAGCCCATGGCCGCGCTTGTCATAGGCGAGGAGCGGATAGTCCCCGGCAAGACGCACGAGAACATCGCGCCAGATGCGGAAATCGGTGCCCAGTGAATTGATGAAGACGATGACGGGGCGATTTGCCGGCCCACCGATGATCTGGTGATGCAGGCTCACGCCGTTGACCTGAACGAACTGCACGGCTTCCTCCTCCGTTAAGGCCATATTGCTCATACGTTTTGGTTAGGTAAAATGATGTTTTAGACGACATACCTAACCACAGGGTTATGATTCATATGATCGACAACCGCGTCAAGTTCCGCCATCTGCAGACATTCGTCGAGGTCGCGCGACAGAAGAGCGTCATGAAGGCGGCGGAGCTCCTGCATGTGAGCCAGCCGGCGGTGACCAAAACGATCCGGGAACTCGAAGAGGTGCTGGGGGTAGCCGTATTCGAGAAGGATGGTCGCGGCATTCGCATCACCCGCTATGGCGAGGCCTTCCTGAAGCATGCGGGCGCCGCTCTGACGGCGCTGCGCCAGGGCTTCGATTCGGTCTCTCATGCCCTCCATGCCGATGCCCCGCCGATCCGGGTGGGGGCACTGCCGACCGTTTCCACCCGCATCATGCCGCAGGCGATGACGCTCTTCCTGCAAGAGGACATCCCCGCCCGGATCAAGATCGTCACCGGCGAGAACGCCGTTCTGCTCGAACAACTGCGCGTCGGCGATCTCGACCTCGTCGTCGGACGTCTTGCCGCCCCGGAACAGATGACTGGCTTCTCCTTCGAGCATCTCTATTCGGAACAGGTGATCTTCTGCGTGCGCGCCGGCCATCCGCTGCTGAAGCAGGGAGCAGGATTGTTCGGCGAGCTGGAGAGGTATCCGGTGCTGATGCCGACGCGCGCCTCGATCATTCGTCCCTTTGTCGAGCGCTACCTGATTGCCAACGGCATATCCGGTCTGCCAACCCAGATCGAAACTGTCTCGGACAGTTTCGGCCGGGCCTTCGTGCGCCAGACGGACGCGGTCTGGATCATTTCGGCCGGAGTCGTGGCAACCGATCTCGCCGACGGCACCCTTTGCGCTCTGCCGATCGACACCAGCGAGACGAAGGGCCCCGTTGGTCTGACGGTCAGGGCGGACTCGGTTCCCTCCATGCCGCTCGCTCTTCTGATGCGGACCATCCGGGAAGCAGCGCTCGACATCACCACGGCCTGAGGCTCAAGGCAGTAGCGGCTTCAGCCTTGCCTGCATCTCCAGCATTGCAGGAAGGCAATGTCCCGGCAGTCCGGACGCAGGCAGAATGGCGGCCGGCGCACCCACATTGATCGCCGCCACGACCCGTCCACGGTCATTGCGGATCGGGACGGCGATCGAACACAGCCCGATTTCAAGTTCCTGGTCGATGACGGCATAGCCTTGCTCCCGCACACGGGCGATTTCGTCCTTGAGCGCGGCCACGTCGGTCAGCGTATAGGGCGTATGCGCCTTCAGTCTGAACCCCAGAAGGATCGCATCAACCTCGGCTTCGGGAAGTGCCGCGAGCAAGACGCGCCCCATCGAAGCGCTGTAGGCAGGCAGGCGGGATCCCGGCATCAGGTTGATCGACATCACC
>CALSAF010000201.1:0-7993 GCA_943372805.1 Rhizobium sp. Q54 | reverse complement strand
AACGGGATTACGCCTGCAAGGTTGCAGGCGCCAATTCATTTCTGTGAAGCATCGTTCAGGAACGCCGATGAATGTCGGCGAAGTTTGATCACTCCGCCGCGATCTGCCCTGCCAGTTCCCGGTTCTTCATCAGCTTGTAGACGATACTGTCCATCAGGGCCTGGAAGGAGGCGTCGATGATGTTTTCGGACACGCCGACCGTCCACCAGCGGGCGCCGGATGCATCTGTGGATTCGATCAGCACGCGGGTCACGGCCTCGGTGCCGCCATTGAGGATGCGCACCTTGTAGTCCGCCAGCTCCAGATCGAGGATTTCGCTCTGATATTTGCCGAGGTCTTTGCGAAGCGCAATATCGAGCGCGTTGACCGGGCCATCGCCCTCGGCCACCGACATGACCGTCTCGCCGTCGACGATGACCCGAACCACCGCTTCAGACACGGTTTTCAGCCGGCCATGGCTGTCGAAACGGCGTTCGACCATGACGCGGAAACTCTCGACCGCGAAGAAGTCCGGTACGGTCCCGAGTGTCTTCAGCGCCAGAAGCTCGAAGCTCGCATCCGCGCCTTCATAGGCGTAGCCCGAGGCCTCGCGCTCCTTGACGACCGAGATAAGGGTGTCGAGCTTCGGATCGTCCTTGGCAACCCGGATGCCGCGACGCTTCAATTCGTTGAGGAAGTTGGCCTTGCCGCCCTGATCCGACACCATGACCTTGCGGAAATTGCCCACACTTTCAGGCTCGACATGCTCGTAGGTTTTCGGGTCCTTCAAGAGCGCTGAGGCATGGATGCCGGCCTTGGTGGCAAAGGCCGAGCCGCCGACATAGGGGCTCTGGTGGTTCGGCGAGCGGTTGAGCAACTCGTCGAAGGCGCGCGACAGACGGGTCAGCCCGACAAGCTTCTCCCGGTCGATCGCCGTCTCGAAACGCGACGCATAGGTCTCCTTCAGACAGAGCGTCGGGATGATCGTGACGAGATCGGCATTGCCGCAGCGTTCGCCAATCCCGTTCAGCGTGCCCTGGATCTGCCGCACGCCGGCTTCGACGGCGGCCAGCGAATTGGCGACCGCCTGGCCGGTGTCGTTATGCGCGTGGATGCCGAGCGAGGACCCGGGGATGCCGGAGGCGATGACGGCCTGGACGATCTCGCGGATCTCCGGCGGCTGCGTGCCGCCATTGGTGTCGCACAGCACCACCCAGCGGGCGCCGGCCTGATAGGCCTCTTTGGCGCAGGCGAGGGCATAGTCTGGATTTGCCTTGTAGCCATCGAAGAAGTGTTCGCAATCGACCATGGAAAGCTTGCCCGCTTCGACCACGGCCTTCACGCTGTCGCGGATGCTCTCGAGGTTTTCCTCGTTCGTGCAGCCAAGCGCGACCTTCACATGATAGTCCCAGCTCTTGGCGACGAGACAGATCGCATCCGCCTTCGACTGGATCAGCTGGCTGAGGCCCGGATCGTTGGAGGCGGAGACACCGGCGCGCTTTGTCATGCCGAAGGCGACGAAGCCGGCCCTTTGCGTGCGCTTCCTGGAAAAGAACGTCGTGTCCGTCGGGTTCGCTCCGGGATAGCCGCCCTCGACATAGTCGAAACCGAATTCGTCCAGCATGGACGCAATCGCGATCTTGTCCTCGACGGAAAAATCGATCCCCGGCGTCTGCTGGCCATCGCGGAGCGTCGTATCGAACAAGGTGATCTTTTCGCGTGTCATGCTGTTGTCCTCAGGCAAATGCTTGAATTCGGGGCGTCACCCCCCTCTGTCACTGCGTGACATCTCCCCCACAAGGGGGGAGAGTGGTGGCCGCGTGCGTCGTTCTCCCCACCTCCCCCTTCAGGGGGGAGGTCGCCGCGAAGCGGCGGGTGGGGGTGATGCAAACAGCGAGTTTGACGTGTCAGACCAGGAATGAGCTCCCCACGGTCACCCCACCCCGGAGCTTCGCTCCGACCCTCCCCGTCAAGGGGAGGGTGGGCCTGCGTCGCAGCCGCGAGCCGCTCTCCCCCCCTGTGGGGGAGATGGCCGGCAGGCCAGAGGGGGGTAACGACCACCGACATATCAATTCGTCCCCGCAAACCGATCCGTGGCCCGGATCAGCTGGTCGAGGATACCAGGCTCGAGATAGGCGTGACCCGCCCCCTCGATCAGGTGGAAATCCGCTTTCGGCCAGGCCTTGTGCAGAGCCCAAGCATACTTGGCAGGGCAGGGCATATCGTAGCGGCCGTGGATGATCACGCCTGGGATATCCTTCAGCTTGTAGGCATCGCGCAAGAGTTGGCCTTCCTCCAGCCAGCCGGCATGGACGAAGAAGTGGTTTTCGATACGGGCAAAGGCGAGCGCGAAGTCCGCGTCATAGAAGTGGCCTGAATAATCAGGGTTCGGCAGAAGCGTGATCGTCTCGCCCTCCCAGGAGCTCCAGGCCACCGCGCAGCGCAGCTGTTCCTCGCGGTCGGTGCCGGTCAACCGGCGGCGATAAGCGGCCATCATCTCGTGACGCTCATTCTCCGGAATGGGCGCACAGAACCGCTCCCACTTGTCCGGGAACATCTCGGAGACCCCGAACTGGTAATACCAGTCAAGCTCGGCCCTGGTCAGCGTGTAGATGCCGCGCAGCACGAGTTCGGAGACACGCTCCGGATGGGTTTCGGCATAGGCGAGCGCCAGCGTCGAGCCCCAGGAGCCGCCGAAGACGAGCCATTTTTCCGCACCGATCATCTGACGCAGCCGCTCGATATCGGCGACCAGGTGCCAGGTGGTGTTGGCCTCGATAGAGGCATGCGGCGTGGACTTGCCGCAACCGCGCTGGTCGAACAGGATCACGTCGTAAAGCGCGGGATCGAAGAGGCGGCGATGCGACGGGCTGGTTGTACCGCCCGGGCCGCCATGCAGGAAGACGGCAGGCTTGGCGCCCCTGGTGCCGAAACGCTCCCAATAGATCTGATGCCCGTCGCCGACATCGAGCATACCGGTCTCGAAGGGGTCGATTTCGGGATAAAAGCCCCGCAATTCCGTCGTCATGTCATGTCCCTCTTCGGCGGCCAGGCCACCGTATCGTGATCAGGATGCTGCCGCGAGGTGGCGGCGATCCCGGCATTGCCGGCCGGAAGATCCGAGCGGTCGGTCGCCTTTTCCGGCAGTCCGAAAAGTTTGTCGAAATAAGACACCCGGCTTTCGACGCCATCCTGCGAGATGGGCTCGGCCATTTCAGGCTTGTCGAGGCTGCCGATAGTCACGCTGATATAGGGCGAACCCTTGGTGCGGAAGAAGAGCGGCGTGCCGCAGTCCTTGCAGAAGCCGCGCCCGCAAGGATCAGACGACTGGAACCAGCTGGGCTCGCCGCGCATCAACAGGAAATCCTCCTGGCGTGAGCCGGCCAGCGCCATGAAGAAATTGCCGCTGGCCTTCTGGCACATGCGGCAGTGACAGATATGCGGATAGCCGAGCTCGCCCGCTATTCTGTAGCGGATCGCGCCGCACTGGCAGCCGCCCGAATGCACCTGACGGGTCATTGATCATCCTCCGGCGGCCACTGGGCCGTGTCGTGGTCCGGGTGCTGGAAGCTCTCGATCGAGGCGAAGAAGGCCTCGTATTCCGGATTTGTATAAACTGGCTTCTCGAACAACTGGTCGATCCACGGCAGGCGCTGGTGATGATTGACCTGGATCTGCGGTTCGAAATGCTCCGGATGGTCGAAGGCGCCGATAGCAAGCTCGACCCCGGTCGGATGCTGATAGGTGAGCGGTGTGCCGCACTTGCCGCAAAACCCGCGCTTCACCTTGGCGGACGAGCGGTAAAGCATCGGCTGCCCGCGCGTCCAGGTCAGATGCGCCTGATCGGCCGTGACGAAGGCGCCGAAGAAGGAGCCGAACTGCTTCTGGCACATCCGGCAATGGCAGATCGATGGGCGCCCAAGCTTCGATGCCTGGAACCGGATCGCGCCGCATTGGCAGCCACCGCTATGGACTTCGCTCATGCCTCTCTCCTCATCGCATGGTCATGTAGACGGTGACGCCGATGATCACCACGGCGATCAAGACACCTTTGGCGATCAGCCCGTAGAGCAGCCATTTCGGCATCTTTGTGTTCGGGTTCGGTTGGGTCATGGTTTCGCCTCGGGCCATTGATCTGTGTCCCGATCCGGGTGCTGATAAGACACGACGTCGGTCAGGAAGGGCGCGTCCTCGAGATCATCCAGCGTTTTCAACTCCGGCAGGGCAGGGATGGCGTCGGCAAAGGCGAGTTTGCATTCCACCCCGAACTGGATGGTCGGCGGCAGCCGCGACGTATCATCGAAGGCGCCCGCCGCCAGCGACAGCCCGTCGGGAGCCTCATAGGTGAGCGGCGTGCCGCAATCGCCACAGAAACCGCGTTGCACGAAGTTCGACGAGGCAAAACGCTTCGGCTGCCCCCTGGTCCAGCTGACCTGAGCATCGCCGACGGCAACAAGCGGCGCGTAATAGGCCCCGAAGGCCTTCTGGCACATCCGGCAATGGCAGACGGAAACATCTTTCGGTTGGCCGTGCATGCGGAACCGCACGGCGCCACACTGGCAACCGCCGGTGTGGGTGAGGGGGGAGGTCATGGGGTTGGCCTCCTCGGATGGTGGGTGCGGCTACCCCCCTCTGTCCTGCCGGACATCTCCCCCACAAGGGGGGAGAGCGGGACCCCGCTGGCGTTGCCCATGACGTCAAACAGCTCAGAGTTTGATTGCCGCAGCGCATGCGTCCCCACTCTCCCCCCTTGTGGGGGAGATGTCACGAAGTGACAGAGGGGGGTAAACTGCACCGCAGCCGATACTGCCATCATCACGTCCCCTTGCCCGCAACGATCACGATATGCTGGCAGACATTGTCGATATCCCGCAGCACATCGTCGTTCCAGAACCGCAGCACGGTCCAGCCATCTTCTTCGAGGCGCCGCGTCCGGGCCGCATCATAGGCGAGATCGGCATCATTACCGTGCTGCGAGCCGTCCACTTCGACAATCAGCTTATGGTCAGGGCAGGCGAAGTCGACAATGAAACCGGCAATAGGCACCTGTCGGCGAAAGCTAAGACCCATCAGCCGATGCGCGCGCAGGCAGCCCCAGAGCTTGCGTTCGGCATCGGTCATTTCGCTGCGCATGCGCTTTGCATGGGCGCGCCGTTGCGGTGGGACGGGTGCATGCGGCATGACGGCTTCCATCACCGGGTTTGACTGGTGGGAAGACTGCGGCTGGTTGGGTATCAAGGCAAGAGGTGTGTTTGGCGTTGTGTGTGTGGTACCCCCCTCTGCCCTGCCGGGCATCTCCCCCACAGGGGGGGAGAGCGGTACCCCGTCGACCTCGCCAATTGATGTCAACAGTTCAGAGTTTGACTGCCGCAGCGCATGCGTCCTCGCTCTCCCCCCTTGTGGGGGAGATGTCACAAAGTGACAGAGGGGGGTAACCCGCGCCGCAGCCGAAACCATTTTAACGCTTGACCTCCCAACTCGTCACCCGCTCGCCCGTCTCCTTGTCCTTGCCGTCCTTGAGCTGGATGCCCTTGGCAGCCAGATCGTCGCGGATCTTGTCGGCTTCGGCAAAGTTCTTGGATTTCAGCATTTCGAGCCGCATGTCGACGAGCGCCTGGACAGCGGCCGAGAGGTCGTCGCTCACCTCCGCCTTCTTTACCGTCACACCGAGGAATTCCAACGAGCCCTTGAGCAAAGCAACGGCCTGTTCCATCGTCGGATTATCAGATGCTGTCTCGCCACCGCGCTCGTAGGCAATTGTTCCCTTCGCGTAATTGGCTAGTACCGACAGCCTCATCAACGCTTCGGGCGAGTTTAGGTCATCAGCAAGTCGACCGAGAAATTTCTCATCGAGCTGAGCCTGGATATCTCCCGCCGCATCGATGATTCTGAGCCAGCCCGCCAACCGCGCTTCAGCCTCCTCAAGCCGCTTCACCGAAAAATCGATCGGCTCCCGGTAATGCGTCATCAGCATCGCCAGCCGCAGCACCTCGCCCGGCCACTTCCGTCCGCCGAATTTCTCGGTTGCCAACAACTCGTTGATCGTGACGAAATTCCCCTCCGACTTCGACATCTTGCGACCTTCGACCTGCAGGAAGCCGTTATGCATCCAGACGGTCGCCATCAGATCGTTGTCGAAGGCGCAGCAGGATTGGGCGATCTCGTTCTCGTGGTGCGGGAAGATCAGGTCGAGGCCGCCGCCATGGATGTCGAACTGGTGCGGCTTCTCTTTCGCCTTGGGGGACAGACGATCCTTGATCTCTTCCCAGAGATAGCGGTCGGACATGGCCGAGCATTCGATATGCCAGCCGGGCCGGCCGAAGATCGCATGCGCCTTGCCCTCGAAGGTGAAATGCGCCGGCCAGCCTGGCTCGGTATCTTCAGACTGCTTCCAGAGCACGAAATCCGCCGGGTTCATCTTGTGGTTCTCGACAGCGACGCGTGCGCCTGCCTGCTGGTCTTCCAGCTTGCGCTTCGACAGCATGCCGTAATCCGCCATCGAGGCAGTCGAAAACAGCACCTCGTGGCCCTCGGATCCTTCAGCGACATAGGCATGGCCCATGTCGAGCAGCCGCTGGATGATGGTGATCATCTGGGGAATGTTGTCGGTCGCGCGCGGCTCGACAGTCGGCTTCAGGCAGCCCAGCGTCGCCACATCCTCGTGGAACTGGCTCTCCGTCTTGCCGGTCACGGCGCGGATGGCCTCGTTGAGGCTCATCGAGCCATCGGCGATCTGCCCCCCGAAATCGCGCAGGGCGCGTGCGTTGATCTTGTCGTCCACGTCGGTGATGTTGCGAACGTAGGTGACCTTGTCCGCGCCATAGGTATGGCGCAGCAGCCGGTAGAGCACGTCGAAGACGATCACGGGCCGCGCATTGCCGATATGGGCAAAGTCATAGACGGTCGGGCCGCAGACATACATGCGCACATGGTCGGGATCGATCGGCTCGAAATCGACCTTCTCGCGTGTGAGCGTGTTGTAAAGCTTGAGGCCGCCGGCCATGTGAAACTCCCAGAATGATTGACCCGGCTGGACCGGGTCGTTTGTCATCTGGGTCTATGCAGGAGACGAAAACGGCCAGGCCAGCGAAGCGCTAGCGAATAATGGTCCCGCAAATGATGCAGAGGCTCGTTTTCATGGGCGCTGTTATGGCGCGCGTCGCGAATTTGGTCAAGGGCGCTTGCTGCGTCCCAGAACGAACTGTCCCTGTGGCAAAGGCTGTGGATAGTCGCCAGCAAGCTTAAGTCTTTTTCAAGATAACTCCCCCAATTCTAGCGAGGCAATCCCCCACCCTCGGAGATGATCTTCGGCATGGACCAAAGCCTGCATTTGCCCACCATCATGGTCGTCCATGCACTGATCACCTTCGTTTCGACAGTGGTCACCATCTACATGTGGTTGCGCATGCGGGGGAGCCGCATTCTGCCGATCCTGGTCGTCGCAGGCGTAGCCGCATGTGCCGCCATGTTGCTCCACGCCTCGCGGGAAACGCTGCCCCTGGTCGTGTCCTCGGGGCTGGGCCTGGGGCTCGGCGTGCTCGCTGTCGGCTTCTATTGGCAGGCGGTGGTGGTCTTTGAAGGTGGACGCCTGTCTGTCCTCAAGGCGTCGATCGGACTGATCATCTGGACTGTCCTGTGGTTCATTCCCATCGTTCATCAGTCGATGGAGGTGCGCACCAGCGTGCTGGGTCTGCTGGTGGCAGGCTATTGCTTCCTGACCGCGCGCGAGATTTTGAAGAAGATGCGATCGGAGCCTTTGCCGTCGCGTTCCATTGCAGCCCTTGCCAACATCATTCGGGGTGTCGTCTGGCTTGCGCCGGCGCCGCTCTCCCTCTTCGTGGCGCCGGCCTATGCGCCGGATGGTACGACGGCACCTTGGTTTGCCTATGTTGTTCTCGCCAATTCGATGATGATCGTGCTGACGCTCGTCGCTCTGCTGATGCTGGCGAAGGAGCGGGACGAGCTGCGCTACCGCCTCGCCTCCGAGCGTGACCCCCTGACCAATCTTGCCAAC
>CALSAF010000200.1:0-8136 GCA_943372805.1 Rhizobium sp. Q54 | reverse complement strand
CCGGATCATTTTCCTCGAAGGCCACCCGAACCTGCAGACCGTGGCACCGCTGCGCATCGGTCAGAACGTCAAGGAAGTGCTGGAAGCCGATCTGGCTGGCGAATATGATGCCCGCACGTCATACAAGGCTTCGCGTGACATCTGTTATCAGGCCGGCGACTACGTCTCGATGAAGATCTTCGAACAACTGCTGATCGACGAGGAAGGCCACATCGACTTTCTGGAGACCCAACTCGAGCTTCTCTCCAAGATCGGCGAAGAAAAATACGGCCAGCTGAATGCGGATTCTGCCGACTCGGCTGAATGACGCGCTCCGTCATCGCGACCTGAAAAGCCCCAGATGGGGCTTTTCTTGTTTTGGTCAGGCCCCGAAGGCCCCTGCAGACAAGTCTTCGGGTCAATGGGTGCCGCACAGGAAAAGCACGGGCACGACCGCATCCGTGCTGCGATTAGGCGGCGTCACTGCTCTCCGAGCTTCATGGAAGGATCATAATCCTTGCCATGAACGGTCTTCACCACAGCCTGGCCGCAAAACATCTTGTTCTCAGCGACATTGAAGCTGAGGCTTGGCGCCCCATGCAGTTCCCAGCCTTTGTTGAGCGCGTCGGTGACCCGGTGGCAGAAACTGGCATCATCGGGGCCGGTGATGAAGCGGTAAACTTTCATGAATTCTTTTCCTTTCTGGCTTCGATCATAGCGACCTTCACCAAGAGCCTCGCGGCCTCCTCGGCGTGCAGCCGTTCGATCATGCGGCCATTGATGTTGACGACGTTGAGCCCCGCATGAGACGGGTCGGCAAAGCTATCCGCAATGAAACGAGCCTCGGCAATGGCGGCTTCGGAGGGGCCGAATTGGTCATTGGCCGCCTCGATCTGTGCAGGATGGATCAGCATCTTGCCATCGAAGCCCATGGCTCGGCCTTGGGCACATTCGGCACGAAACGCATCGAGCTGACGAAAATCGTTCGAGACGCTGTCGATCACATCAAGACCATAGGCACGTGCGGCCAACACCACTTGCATCAGATAGGGCACAAGATAGGTGCGTCCCGGTTCAGCCGGTATCCCGGTTGCCTTTCGCAGGTCGTTGAGACCGACGACAAGAGCGTCGAGCCGGCTATCGCTCGTACGTCCGGTGGACGCGATTGCGGGCGCATTCAGGACGCCACGGGGGGTCTCGATCATCGCCCAGATCCTGAGACGTTCCGCCGCATCGGCATCAGCGATCAGATCGGCCACCGCATGGACCTCTCCCGGTTCCTCGACCTTGGGAAGAAGCACGGCGTCGGCGCTCACTGACAGCACGAGTTCGATATCCTCGGGGAAAAACACGGTCTCTGCACCGTTGATCCGAATGATCCGCTCGCGATGACCGAAATCCTGTTCCGTGAGGAAATTCAGGAGGTTTGTCCGCCCTTCAGCCTTTCTGTCGAGCGCAACGGAATCCTCCAGGTCAAAGATGATGGCGTCGCAGTCCATCATGGCGGCCTTTGCCAGTGCCCTCTCGTTGACAGCCGGCACCGTCAATACGGAACGCCGGAGCCGGGAAGGGTGTCTGTCGCGAAAGGAAGTCTGAGCTGACGTCATGCCCGAGTTCTGGCAAGGTTTCACCGGCGGCGCAAGATGACAATTCGGTGAAAGCCCCTTGCATTGCCGCAGAAAGAGGACCACCTTTGCATGTGAGAAAGGATACCGATCATGCAGTCACTTCGCTCCGCCGTCATTGCCCTTGCAGGCCTCGCTTTTGTCGGCCTCGCTGCCGCTTTTGCAGTTTCGTTGACGCTTGTGGTCGGCGCACTCCTGACCGTGACGCTCGGCGCTCGTATCCTGATGGGCAAGACCAAGCGAGCTCCCATCTATGCACGCGCGAAACGTCGCGACGACCCACGCGTCTGGAATGACGGCAAGGGCACGATCATCGACCTGTGATCCTGTGGGTTTGGCTAACAGCCAGTGCCCGAACAGTTCGGGTGCGAGTGCTCGTCTCTGCGGGGCGCCGTGCTACGGCGAGCATCTGACAAGATTCTCCTTCAACTTTCTGCGGTTTTGCTCTAAGGGCGGGGCATCAAACGCGCATTAGCCAGATCGAAGGCAGACTGATGGACAAGTTCGTAAAGCTCACCGGTGTCGCGGCACCGCTTCCGGTCGTCAATGTCGACACGGACATGATCATCCCCAAGGATTACCTGAAGACCATCAAGCGCACCGGTCTCGGCACCGGCCTGTTCGCCGAAGCGCGCTACAAGGAAGATGGTTCGGAGAACTCCGATTTCGTTCTGAACAAGCCTGCCTATCGCAACGCTCAGATCTTGGTCGCCGGCGACAATTTTGGCTGCGGCTCCTCCCGCGAGCATGCTCCGTGGGCTCTCCTGGACTTCGGCATACGCTGCGTGATCTCCACGTCGTTCGCCGACATCTTCTACAACAACTGCTTCAAGAACGGCATCCTGCCGATCATCGTCAGCCAGGAAAACCTCGACAAGCTGATGGACGATGCCAGCCGCGGTTCGAATGCCGTGCTGACCGTCGACCTGGAAGCCCAGGAGATCACCGGTCCGGATGGCGGCAAGATCGCCTTCGAGATCGACGCGTTCAAGCGCCACTGCCTGCTGAACGGTCTCGACGACATCGGACTGACGCTGGAAAAGGCGTCCAGCATCTCGACATTCGAAACCGCAAACGCCACCCAGCGGCCTTGGGCCTGAGCAAGAAGACAATCACGCAATTAAAAAGCCGGGCAGCGCCCCGGCTTTTTTGTTGCGTTCACTCCTGGAGGAACCGGCTTCTCCATGTCTCAAGCATGGCAAGTGTAACACCGATACCGCCACAGACCTCGATCAAAGGCGCTTTGAAGCGGGAGAGCAAGCCGGCATGCACGTCCGCAACCGCAAGAGCAGCACCACAGGCCGGCTCCACCAGAACACGGTGACCGTCGGCGAATTTGAGGCAGGCAGCGACGGCTTGGGCGTCGGTGACCGTCACGCTCTCAATCGGATGCACAGCCAAAAGATCGAAGACATGCTGTGCGACCTGCCGCGCCCCGAGTGAATTGGCGATCGAGGTGATCGCCGGAAGCGTCACGCGCTCCTTCGCCTTCACGGCAGCGTTCAATGAGGCAGCCCCGTCCGTTTCGACCGCGATGACCGGGATTTCGCGAAGTCCATTACGCCGAAGCCCCTCCACGATGCCGGCGAGCAGACCGCCACCGCCAACGCTGGTGACCACGCAGTCGAATTCGGCACCGGCCTTCACGACTTCGTCAATTAGAGTGGCATGCCCCTCCCAGAGGAGAGGATGATCATAGGGATGCACGTAAGCCGCCTTGCGTTCGTTAGCGAGCGAAACGGCATGGGCATTGGCTTCGTCGAAGACCGATCCGTACACACGCACATTGGCACCTGTTGCGGCAATCCGGACACGAACTTCGGCAGAGGTGGTTTCGGGCACGACGATGGTCACGGGGACGCCTAGCGCACGCCCCGCGACAGCCGCAGCAACGCCGGCATTGCCGCCCGAGGCGCAGAAGATCTCCTTCGCCCCCTTCGCCACCGCATGCTGGCAGAGCAATCCGACACCGCGCAACTTGAAGCTACCCGACGGCTGGAGTGCGTCGAGCTTCAGCCAGAGCGGCAGGCCGGTCACACTGTAATCGGAGGCAGTGCGCAGCAGAGGGGTTTCAATATGCAGCGGAGAGAGTGGCATGGGTATGATCCGATTGGCAGAAGCGCCACTTTTGGACCCACAGCCGGCACGCGGTCAACGAAGAAATCCTGAGCATGGCAGACCCCGAACCGTACCGTTTCCGGCCTATCTCGCTTGAAAAGCCCGGTACCCAGGGGTAAGAAGCCGCGACTTCTTTATCGAGTGGAGGGTTTCCATGACGGCTCGCAATCTTCTCCTGCTGCCCGGCGACGGCATCGGCCCCGAGGCCATGGCCGAGGTCCGCAAGATCATCGCCTACATGAACGAGGCGCAGGGCGCCGGCTTCGTAACCGACGAAGGTCTCGTCGGCGGCTCTGCCTATGATGCGCATGGAGCGGCGATTTCGGAAGAAGACATGGCGAAGGCCCTCTCTGCGGACGCGGTCCTGTTCGGCGCCGTCGGTGGCCCAAAGTGGGATGACGTACCCTACGAAGTGCGCCCGGAAGCCGGCCTTCTGCGCCTGCGCAAGGATCTTGAACTCTTCGCCAACCTGCGTCCTGCAATCTGCTATCCGGCACTTGCCAACGCCTCGTCGCTCAAGCCCGAACTGGTCGAAGGCCTCGACATCCTGATCGTGCGCGAGCTGACCGGTGGCGTATATTTCGGCGAGCCGAAGACGATCACCGATCTCGGCAATGGCCAGAAGCGCGCCATCGATACCCAGGTTTACGACACTTATGAGATCGAGCGCATTTCCGCCGTTGCCTTCGAGCTTGCCCGTACCCGCGGCAACCGCGTCTGCTCGATGGAAAAGCGCAATGTGATGAAGTCGGGTGTTTTGTGGAACCAGGTGGTCACGGCCACCCACAAGGAAAAGTTTGCCGACGTCAAGCTCGACCACATGCTGGCCGATGCCGGCGGCATGCAGCTCGTGCGGGCACCGAAGCAGTTCGACGTGATCGTCACCGACAACCTGTTCGGCGACATGCTGTCGGATGTGGCGGCTATGCTGACCGGTTCGCTCGGCATGCTGCCCTCGGCGTCGCTCGGCGCGCCGGACGCCAAGACCGGCAAGCGCAAGGCGCTTTACGAGCCCGTCCACGGTTCGGCACCGGATATCGCCGGCAAGGGCATCGCCAATCCGATCGCGATGATCGCATCCTTTGCGATGTGCCTGCGCTATTCCTTCAATATGGTCACCGAGGCGGATCGTCTGGAAAAAGCGATCGCCAATGTGCTCGACCAGGGCATCCGCACCGGCGACATCATGGCAGATGGCTGCCGCCAGGTGGGTACGGTCGAGATGGGCGATGCCATCCTTGCCGAGTTCAAGACACTGTCTGCCTGATCCAAACTGACCACATTTCCAGACAGGCGGCGCGGGGGAACCCGCGCCGCTTTGCGTTTTACCGCATCGACGATCTCAGTCCCGGAAATGCTCACTTCCGCGTGATAACTCCATCCTGACAGAAGGTCGCACCCCCGTCAGCAATCCGATGTCGCACCAGGCGCGTAATGGTGGTCAGACAAGCAGATGAGAGCCACGCAACCACCGCCGTGACCGACATCGTTGGAACCTGACCGAGGCTCAACCGTTCAGGAGACAATGCCGGCACGAGGGCCTGCAACAGGCCAGCGGTCCCGAGAGACCATGGAGATGTTCGATGAAAGCCACATCCGCTGACAGACACATCATCAAGTATGCCATGTCACAACCCTATCTGGAACGCGAAGAGGAGCTGGACCTCGCCATTCGCTGGAAAGAGCACGACGACCAGGGCGCCCGCAATCGCATCGCACAGGCGCATATGCGCCTGGTGATTGCCATGGCATCGAAATTCAGGGGCTTCGGCCTGCCGCTGAACGATCTGATTCAGGAAGGTTACATCGGGCTCCTGGAGGCTGCCGCCCGCTTCGATCCCGGTCGCGAAGTGCGGTTTTCGACCTATGCAGGCTGGTGGATCCGTGCCTCGATGCAGGACTACATCCTGCGCAACTGGTCGATAGTGCGGGGCGGTACGAGTTCCAGCCAGAAGGCACTGTTCTTCAACCTGCGCCGCCTGCGCGCCAAGCTCGCTCAGGGCGATAACCGCCTGTCGGACCAGGCCATCCACCAGGAAATCGCATCCGCGCTCGGCGTAAGCCTTGCAGACGTTCAATCCATGGATGCACGGCTTTCCGGCAACGATGCCTCGTTGCAAACCCCCGTCGCCGGCCGCAATGGCGAAGGTACCGAGCAGTTGGAGATGCTGGAGAGCAACGAAGCGCTGCCGGACGAGCAGGTGACCTCGATCATTGACGGAGAACGCTGGAACGGATGGTTGAAGGACGCGATGAACCGTCTCAACGAGCGGGAAAGCCGGATCATCAAGGCTCGTCGGCTGACCGAGGATGGCGCGACGCTGGAGGAACTTGGCATCGAACTCGGCATATCCAAGGAACGCGTCCGCCAGATCGAAACCAGGGCCTTGGAGAAGCTGAAAGTCGCGCTCACTGACAAGGCACCGAGTGCGGCTCGCCTTGAAATGGCAATTTGAGCAACAACCACAGATCAATGCGAGAAGCCGGCAGAGATGCCGGCTGTTTCGTCCCAGCCTCAATGCTCGACGAATCTAATCTAGGAAGAGTCGCAGGAGGCCCCCTATCTTAGAATGACCGCGTTTGAAGAGAGCATGGCGCGGGTTTCATCACCAGCAGTTTGATTCACGCACAACGTCGCGCGGGTGACGACCTCGACTGCATACCCCCTCTGACGCGCCGCAAGCGCCGTCTTGGCGACGCAATAGCGTAAATCCAACCCGACGATTCGAAGCTTTCCCACGTCGAGCCTTTCGAGAAGCCCGTCCAGTTCGCCAGTCTCGAACGCGTCCTGAACTCTCTTGACGAGAACGTGCTCGGCAACCCCTTCAAAAGGCTCCGCGATCTGGGTTCCCGGCGTTCCCTGAATGGCCTGCCCCCTCATTGTGAGGCGCGCGATGACCTTTGTCGACGGGATGGACCACTCCTGACGCACTGCGATGATCGGCAGATCTTCGGCCTTCGCAGTCGCCACTTCGGCGAGAATGGCCGTCAGGGCGTCCGCCTTTGCCGCGTCCTCATAGGGACCGTCATCCCAGAAGACAGACTGCAGATCGATCAGGAGCAGGGCCGTCCCGCGCCGGCTGCCAATGGGCATGCCGCGACTGACAATACCGATCTTTCTGACTCCGTTCGCAAGCCATACAAGCCCGGAAAGGGCGGCTATGGTGAGAATTTGGCCTATCACTTCACTTGCTCCTCCCCGCACCCTTCAGCTTCTCAAGCAACATCTCAACCACCTGAAGTGCCGTCGCGATATCGCTCGCATCAATGTCTGCGCCGAGCTGTTCCACCAGCCGTTTCTCACGCATCACGACGCCTTCGATCACGCTTTGGCCCTTGGCGGTAAGGGCGATCATCGTGGATCGTTTGTGACGCGGGTTCGTGCGACCGACGGTGAGACCTTCCGCAAGCGTTTCGTTGACCATCAGCTGTACATACTGTCGTTTGATCTCGAGCTTCATCGCAATTTCAGGAACACTGGCGCTTCCATGGGCGTGAAGGATCTCGAGAACCGCCCGCATCCGAACGGTCAGCCCTGTGCCGTCCAACCCTCTCTCGACACGCGCCTCCGCGGCCTGCATGAGCGGGCGCGACATCCAGATGAGGCGATAAAGCTGGTCGTATTGGTTCATGACAATGACAGTGTCATCATGACATCTATATTGTCAATTTGAAAAGCAGCCAAACCGACCATCGAGCCCCGTTCCAGCAGGCACGTTTTCACAAAGGCAGGATTGGTGGTCGTCGCATTGACCTATCTGCGCTCAACCCGAGGACGAGGCTTGAAGAACCCGACCAAGCAGCCACGGCGCGACTTCGTCACTCGGAGATGATCTTTACCCGCATCCCAGCCGTGACTGTCGAGGTGGGCCCCAGCGCATTGATCAGGCGAAACAGTTCGAGCTTGCGGTCGGTGCCCATCATCCGCGCAGACAGCGTTCCAACTGTGTCACCGGAGCCTACCGTGACAACGCGCACGCGCAGGGGTTTGAGCGATACCGCCTCCTGAGGCGTGATGCGGCGGAAGGAGGCGCGCAGCTGTGCGGCAGTCGTTTCCAGAGCCGGACTGCCCTTCGGCACGGCGGTCAGAAACCGGAAAATCTGTGGTCCGATCCGAATGACGGTTATATCGAAATCCCAGCGATCAGCCGAGGCCCGCGCAGTAGCCGCTTCCAGCCCATTGACGGTGATGGTCCGGATTGTGTCGGGCAGCAGCCCGGTCACCCAACCACTGGAAATGTAATTTGGCAGGCTGATCTTCTGGTTATCGGCGACGCCGTCGAAACGGATGGCCACATCACCAGGGCCCGTGGCAAGAACCGCCTCGACCTTGTTGTCGATCTGGAAGCCGGGGGGGACGTCAAAGCGAATGCCGAGCTGCCCATGCAGGAAAGTCTGCCCACGCACGAAACCT
>CALSAF010000199.1:0-8162 GCA_943372805.1 Rhizobium sp. Q54 | reverse complement strand
CCGGATCCGGTGCCAGATGGAGATAGGTATAGAGGAGCTGGCCTTCGCGCAGCTGCACCCATTCCGAGGGCTGCGGCTCCTTGACCTTGACGATCATGTCGGACTTCTCGAACACGTCCTTGGCCGAGGCAGCAATCTTCGCGCCGGCGGCGACATAGGCGTGGTCGTCGGCGCCGATGCCGGCACCTGCACCCGTTTCGATCAGGACATCATGGCCATGGGCCACGTATTCGCGGACCGCTCCCGGCGTCAGGCCGACGCGGTATTCGTGGTTCTTGATTTCCTTGGGGCAACCGACGCGCATTCTCGTTCCTCTCATCCGGCGGCTTCGCGCCGCTTGTCGCTTCAGATACGAAAATTGAAACATTGTTGCCGCAAAATGTCCTTGCAAAGTGAGGGCTGCGGCGCGATGCAATTCGCATCTTCTTGCGCCGAGACGGCCCCAAACGGAGAATCCTGCGAATGGCGGAACTGGATGCCATCGATCGTGCCATTCTGAAAGCCCTCCAGGAGAATGGCCGAATGACCAATGCAGAGCTCGCCGAGACGGTGGGCCTGTCGCCATCCGCCTGCTCGCGGCGGCACGACATGCTGGAAAAGGCCGGTGTGATCAGCGGCTATCACGCCCGCCTTTCGCACAAGGCCATCGACTACAAGATGATGGTGATCGTGCATATCTCGCTCAGCGGCCAGTTCGCCAAGACACTGACCGAGTTCGAATCGGCCGTGAAGCGCTGTCCCAATGTCCTGGTCTGCTACCTGATGTCGGGCGAATACGACTACATCCTGCGGGTCGCGGCGAAGGACCTCGAAGACTACGAGCGGATCCACCGCGACTGGCTCTCGGCGCTTCCGCATGTCGTGAAGATCAATTCCAGCTTCGCTCTGCGCGAGGTGATCGAACGACCCAATGTGGGACTTTGAAGGCGATCCATTGAATTCTAACGAATTGTTTTAGCTGAACCTCACTGATCGACACTATGCTCCTGCAATGGTTGTTCTTCAGGACGATAAGCATGAGCAATAATCTTGGAATGGATGTCCGCAAATCGCCTCGCAGCCGTTGCCGGCTCGACAGCAAGATCCGCTACTTCAAGCAGGTGGCGGACGGACGGGTGATCAACATTTCGCGCACGGGCCTCGCGCTCGAACTCGCCACCAAGCTGACCGCCGCCGCCGGCAGCCAGGTCACCATCGAAAACGACGATATCGGCCACCTCGAAGGCGTGGTCCGTTGGAACTATGGCGGACGCGTTGGCATCATGTTCCGCCCCAACAGCAACTCTATCGCCAAGGTCGCGGCCTACTTCCGCCATTTCCATCAGGAGATCCGGCCCGTCCTGAGGGGCTGAAACGGCCGGGAGCCCGCCCCGGTTAACGGTAAATCGCGGGGATAACCGGCCAAATACCTCATTTCTCCTAGGGCGACTGCTCGCATTTTAACGAACTTGGCCAGATGCCGTTAAGGCGCCTGGCCGAGGCTTTCTGCGTTTCATTCAGTCATTTTGACGGAGCGCATAAAGATGCTTGCAGCCAAATTAAGCCCGGACGGTCGGCGCAGCCAAAGGATTCGTTGTCACATCAGGGGCACTCTTGAATTCATTGGGCAGAAACTCACCATGCGCGTTCTCGATATTTCCAAGTCCGGCATGGCCATCCACCTTGAGGGCTGGATCGAAGCCAAACGCGGCGCGACGGTCTCTGTATGCTGCGCCGAACTTGGACATATGGAATGCACGGTGCGTTGGTACCGGGCAGGAAAGATGGGGCTGGAGTTTGACCAGACGACGAACACGGTCGCCCAGATCACCGCCTATTTCCGCAATTTCCACCGGGACCCGCGCAACCTCGTGTCCGTCTAGGCGGTGAAACCGGCAGGGGCCAGTGTCTCACCCCTGTCATTTTACAGGTGCAACCATCGCGAAAGCGACTTAACCTCTGTCGCTTTCAGCACCTGTTTTTCGTGAGGCTCCCCATGCCGTCCCTGCTCGATCTTTACCCGCTGTCCCGCCGGTCCTTCCTGGGCGGCATCGCCGCATCGGCCGCGCTCGTGACCCTGCATCCCTTCGCCGCCCGCGCCTCGGCCAGCCAGGCGCATCTGCGCCTGATGGAAACCACCGACATCCACGTCAACGTGATGCCGTATGACTACTATGCCGACAAGCCGAACGACACGATGGGGCTTGCGCGCACGGCAAGCCTGATCGATTCCATCCGGGCCGAGGCCGGCAATTCGATGCTGATCGACAATGGCGACTTCCTGCAGGGCAATCCGATGGGCGATTACATGGCCTATCAGAAGGGCATGAAGCCGGGCGACGTGCATCCGATCATCAAGGCGATGAATGTGCTCGGCTATGATTGCGGCACGCTCGGCAATCACGAGTTCAATTACGGCCTCGAGTTCATGTTCAACACGCTGGCCGGCGCACAGTTTCCCTTCGTCTGTGCCAACCTGACCAAGGGCATGCTCGCCCCCGATCCGAAGCAGGATGCGCTCTACTTCAAGCCCTATGTCATCATCGAGAAGCAGATCCGTGACGGCTCGGGTACCACGAGCCCGATCAGGATAGGCTTCATCGGCTTCGTGCCGCCGCAGATCATGCTCTGGGATGCGAAGAATCTCGAAGGCAAGGCACAGACCCGCGATATCCTGCAGGCGGCACGCGCCTGGGTTCCGCAGATGAAGGAGGAAGGCGCCGACATCGTCATTGCGCTGTCGCATTCCGGCATTGATGGGCACGGCGAGACGGAAGGCATGGAAAATGCCTCGCTCTATCTCGCTGGTGTCGAGGGGATCGACGCGATCTTCACCGGCCACCAGCATCTCGTCTTTCCCGGGCCGAAGGACTTCGAAGACGTCCCCGGAGCGGATGCCGTCAAGGGCACCCTGCTTGGCAAGCCGGCCGTCATGGCAGGCTTCTGGGGTTCGCATATGGGCCTGATCGACCTTCTGCTGGAGAAGGACGGCGCGAGCTGGAAGATCGTGGACTTCACCTGCGAGGCGCGGCCGATCTATCACCGCGACGAGAACCGCAAGGTTGTCGCTGATGTGAAGGACAAGCCTGAAGTCATCGCCTCGGTGGCCTTAGAGCATCAGGCGACGCTCGATTACGTGCGCACCCCCGTCGGCAAGACCTCGGCACCGCTGTATTCCTATTTCGCCCTGGTGGCCGATGATCCCTCCATCCAGATCGTTTCGATCGCCCAGTCATGGTACATCAGGCAAATGCTGAAGGACGGTCCGCACAAGGATCTGCCCGTGCTTTCAGCGGCAGCCCCCTTCAAGGCCGGCGGTCGCGGTGGCGCGGATTACTTCACCGATGTGCCCGCCGGCGATATCGCGATCAAGAATGTCGCCGACCTCTATCTCTATCCGAACACGATCCAGGCGGTGGCGATCACCGGCGAGCAGGTAAAGAACTGGCTGGAAATGTCGGCCGGCATCTTCAACCAGATCGAGAAGGGCGCGAAGGATGCGGCCCTGATCAATCCGGATTTCCCGTCCTACAATTACGATGTCATCGATGGCGTGACCTATCAGATCGATCTCACCAAGCCCGCCCGCTACGATAAGGACGGCGTCGTCGTGCATCCGGAATCGAGCCGCATCGTGAACCTCCAGTACGATGGCAAGCCGATCGATCCGGCGCAGACCTTCGTCGTGGCGACCAACAACTACCGGGCCGGCGGCGGCGGCAATTTCCCGGAGATCGCCTCCGACAAGGTCATCTTCGTCGGGCCGGATACCAACCGCGACATCATCGTTCGCTACATCGTCGACAAGGGCACGATCAATCCCTCTGCCGACGGCAACTGGTCCTTCGCACCGATCGGCGACACGACCGTCACCTTCGCGACAGGGCCGAAGGCGCGCGAGCACCTCGCCGGTTTCACGGGCGCCACGATCGAGGATGCAGGCGACAGAGCTGACGGTTTCGCGACGTTCCGACTGATGCTTTGACGCGAAGCCTTCCCCAAGGCCATGCATGAAAACTTGGGAGTCGATTCAAGCCTTTGAATCGGCTCCTTAAACTGATTTCGCAACAGGCGCGGCTCCCGCGTCGCCCGGGCAGTTTGACAGGACGTCCTCGAAGGCACGGATAAGCCAGGATCCCGCCGGTCCCGGCGGGCTCGACGTTCGACGGATCGCGTAAAGGGTGTAGGACCCCTGTTCGTAGGCCGGCAGGTCAAGAGCCACGAGGCGACCGGCGGCAAGGTCAGCACGAATCACGGAAGCCGGCAGCCCACCCCAACCCAGGCCACCGAGGATCAGCTGATGCTTGGTGGCCATGTCACTTACCCGCCATGTCTTGTAGGACAGGACATTGAAGTCGCGTCCGGATGTCAGGTCGGAGGCATCGCTGACCACGATCTGGGTCTCCTCCCTGACATCCTGCACGGCGAGCGGCCCCGGCACGCAGGCCAGCGCATGGCCTGCGGCTGCAGCCGGCACCAGGAAATTATGGCCGATGCGCTCGACAGTCAGGGAGTCGTCCTGGCGGTCCAGTGCGCCGCCAATGCCGATCGATGCCCGGCCTGTGGTTACAAGCTCCAACAGGCGACCGAGCTCGCCCACCTCGAGACGCAGGGAAACCAGCGGAAAGCGCTGCTGGAAGCCGCGCAGCACCGCCAGCATGGCATCGGTCGGCACCATCACGCTGATCGCCAGTGACAGCTCCGCTTCCAGCCCCTGGTTCATGCCCGCAGCCTTCGCCCGCATGACCTGCAGGTCCGCGACAATCCGCCTGGCGTCGGTCAGCATGGCCCTGCCCTCCTCGGTCAACCGGGGCTGGCGGGCGCCATTGCGCTCGAAGAGGCTGATGCCGAGCTGTGCCTCCAGATTGCCGATCGTGTAGCTGACAACCGACTGTGCCCGGTTCAACTGCCGTGCAGCCGCAGAAAAGCTGCCGACATCGGCAACGGCGAGAAAGACCTGCAACTGGTCCAGGGTGGGATTGGCGTCCATCATCCATCCAATTCATCGATATAAATGATCTATATTATCACAGTTTCATTGATGACAAGCTCCCCCTAGATGGCATCACGCGGGTCGCCTCCCGGATCCGCATGACCTTCAGTCAAGGAATCTGCCATGTCCTCCATCCTTCTCGTCACCTCGAGCCCGCGCGGCTCGGAATCCCTCTCGAACGCCCTGGCGCTGGAACTCGCCGATAAGTTCAAGGCGCAAACCGGCGGCACCATTGTACATCGCGATCTCTCGCAGAGCCTGCTGTCGCATGTCGACGGCACCTTCACCGCCGCCATCCGCAAGCCGGCCGAGGACCGCACCGCCGAAGAGACAGAAGCTGCGGCGCTGTCCGACGCGCTGGTCGCCGAGCTGATGGCCGCCGATACGATCGTCATCGGCACCGGCCTCATCAACTTCAACATCTACTCCTCGCTGAAGAGCTGGATCGACCACGTCGCGCGTGCGGGGCTGACGTTCAAGTACACGGAAAACGGCCCGGTTGGGCTGGCGACAGGCAAGAAGGCCTATCTCGTGCTCGCCGCCGGCGGTGTCTACTCGTCGGGGCCGGCAGCACCGCTGAACCACGCCGCTCCGTATCTCAAGACGGTTCTCGGCTTCCTCGGCATCGAACTGGTCGAGACGGTCTATGTCGAGGGCGTGGCCTTCGGTCCCGAAGCGGCCGAGAAGGCGATTGCATCGGCCAAGGCAAAGGTCGAGGAACTGGCACGCGCTGCATGACCTTGACGGCAGCCGGTGCGCGCGGCGGTATTGTCGCGCGCTTGCGGCTGCATCGGCACCTGGTCTCTTGTCAGGCGCCTTGCGCGATCGGCACGTCCGCGATGGGCGTGCCGACTAGGGCCAGTTGCGGCCCCTGGCGGAACGAACGCCCTGCAATTGACCTCAGTTCGCTGACCAGGCTGGCATTGATTGCCGTGATTGCCGCATCGACAGGCTGCGGTCGGCCCAGAAGGTAGCCCTGCAGTTCGTCGCAGCCGGCCTCGGTCAGATAGCGGGCCTGCTCCACCGTCTCGACACCCTCTGCGACGACCCGCATGCCGAGCCCGCTGCCAAGATCGATGATGGTGCGGATGATGGCATTCGCGGTCTCCTCCTCGCCGATCGCGGAGACGAAACTGCGGTCGATCTTGATGACATCAAAGGGGTAGCGCCGGAGATAGCTGAGCGAGGAGTAGCCCGTTCCGAAGTCGTCGAGCGCGATCCTCAAGCCCAGCGATTTCAGATGACCGAGAAGGACCAGCGCCCGCTGATCGTCGTCGATCAGCACGCTCTCGGTGATCTCGAGCTCCAGCTTGCTCGGCAGGACACCGGAGGCAGAGAGAATGTCCTCGACGTTCTTCAGGAAGTCGGGGTGGCGGAACTGGACCGGCGAGACATTGACGCTCAGATGCAGATGATCGGGAAAGTCCGCCGCCAGCCGGCAGGCTTCGCGCAGCACCCACTCGCCGAGATCTATGATCTTGCCGGACACCTCCGCGACCGGAATGAAGTCGCCCGGTTGCACCATACCCCGTTCGGGATGAGTCCAGCGCAGCAGTGCTTCGTAGCCGACGATCGCGCCGTCCCGCGCGGCGACACGGGGCTGCAGGTAGAGCTCGAACTCGTCCCGCTCGAGGCCCCGCTCGATGTCGGCTTCCAGCGCCCGTCGCTTCTCGATCAGTTCGTCCATGCCGCGGCGATAGGCCCGGAAGGTGCTCCTGCCCGATTTCTTCGCATGATAGAGCGCCACATCGGCGCGGCCGATCAGCTCATCGAAATCCTTGGCGTGCTCGGGGCACAACGCCCCGCCAATGCTGACGCCACATTTGATGCGCTCGCCCTGACCCGTGTCGAAGGGCTGGCGGAAGGCCTCGATGAGGCGACGACTCATGTCCTCGATCTGCGCTTCAAAATGACAGTTTCCGAGAATGACCGCGAATTCATCACCGCCGAGACGCGCCGCCATGTCGGATGGGCCGAGCACAGCCGTCAGACGCCGTGCCGTCTCGCGGATGACCTCGTCGCCAGCCGGATGACCATAGAGATCGTTGACATCCTTGAAGTGGTCGAGGTCAACCAGCAGCACTCCACAACCCCAGTCGCGGTTCGCACGACCGACATGGGCGGCCAGAGTCTCGGTGAAGAGGGCGCGATTGGCAAGGCCGGTCAGGGGATCATGCTGGGCCAGATGGCGCATGCGGCCCTCGGCTGCCTTGCGCTCGCTGAGATCCACGAGGCAGCTGATGCGAATGTGGCGTCCACGATACTCGATGTTGCGACCGCGTGCCTCGATCGGAACCAGGGTCCCGTCTTCCCGGACCACCTGGAATTCACGCGAGACGTCGGGTGCGGGATTGGGCTCATCGATCAGCATGCGACGGCCGGCGCCGTCCACGAGATCAAGGATCGAGGTGCCGATCAGTTCGGCCAGCCCCCGTCCCGTCAGCACCTCGAACTGCTCGTTGCCGTCGATGATCACGCCACCCTCGTGCATAACGATTGCCTCGAAGGTGGCGTTGGCCAATGCGGCCACCCGCTCCGATTCCTCCTGCTCGCGGACTTGCGCCTCCAGTTCGTGGCGGCCGCGTTCCTCCTGCTGGATGTTGTCCATCAGGCTGTTGAACAGGCGCGTCAGCTTTTCCGCCTCGTCGCCCGGATCGACCGGGAGGCGGTCGCCCAGATCGGCATTGCCGGAGACGAGCTTGGACAGGGCATGCTCGACATGGCCGACACCGAGGCGGGTGCCGTGTTCGGCGACATTCAGGCCGAGGTCTTCCACATCGGCAGAGACCCTGATGGGAGCGAGCCGGTCCAGGCACCAGAAGAAGGCGAAACCGAGCCCGAAAGCCCAATAGAAATTCAGCGCAGAGCCGAAGACCTGGATATAGAGCTGGTCGAAACGCCCCCCCGCCGGCAATCGGTCGACGGGGGCTAGCAATGCCAGCGCTATCGTGCCGGCCACGCCGGCGAAAGCGTGAACGCCGATAGCGCCCACGGCATCGTCCACCTTCAGCTTCTCTTCAAGATACTGTGTGCCAATGACGGCGACGCCGGCCCCCAGCGCACCAGTCAGCAAGGCTCCGCCCGTTTCCAGGAGATGGCAGCCGGCGGTGACCGCCACGAGACCACCCAGCATGCCGGACAGCGCCTTTTCCGGGAGCACGATGCCATCCTGCTTGATGCCAAGCGCGTA
>CALSAF010000198.1:0-8189 GCA_943372805.1 Rhizobium sp. Q54 | reverse complement strand
TGCAGGCTCGGCGAATAGGTCTCGAACAGGGGATCGGAGAGCGCCTCCGTCAGCGCCGAGAGCAGGCGGTCGTTTTGGCCCGAGGAGAGCTCGGTGATATCGATGCCGAACTTTTCGGCCAGCGCCAGCAGCACCGAGGCCGAGACCGGGCGCTGGTTGTTTTCGATCTGGTTGAGATAGCTGGTGGAAATGCCGACCATATCGGCAAACTGCGCCTGGGTGGCCCCGTTCGCCTGGCGGATGTCGCGGACCTTGCTGCCGATGAAGAGTTTCCCGATGGCCATTTCGCAAATTCGCAATTTTCACTTTGCAAATTCATAAATCCACAGATGCACCTGTTCAACCGTTTTCTTCTGCGGCACAGTGGAATAGGTGTCACACAAGGCTTAACAGCCAGAAGACCATTCGGGAGGACATATGCTGACGATCCTGGACCAGCTCGAAGCCCGCCGCGACGAGGCCCGCCTCGGCGGCGGCGAAAAGCGCATTGCCGCCCAGCACGGCAAGGGCAAGCTGACCGCCCGCGAGCGCATCGAGGTCCTGCTCGACGAAGGCTCGTTTGAAGAATACGACATGTATGTCACCCACCGCTGCGTGGATTTCGGCATGGCCGAACAGAAGGTGCCGGGCGACGGCGTCGTCACCGGCTGGGGCACGATCAACGGCCGCCAGGTCTATGTCTTCTCCCAGGATTTCACCGTGCTCGGCGGCTCGCTGTCGGAAACCCATGCCCAGAAGATCTGCAAGATCATGGACATGGCGATGAAGGTGGGAGCACCGGTCATCGGCCTGAATGACTCGGGCGGCGCCCGCATCCAGGAAGGTGTGGCCTCGCTCGCCGGCTATGCCGATGTCTTCAAGCGCAATGTCGATGCCTCGGGCGTCATCCCGCAGATCTCCGTGATCATGGGCCCCTGCGCCGGCGGTGCCGTCTATTCGCCCGCCATGACCGATTTCATCTTCATGGTGCGCGACTCGTCCTACATGTTCGTCACCGGCCCCGATGTCGTGAAGACCGTCACCAACGAGATCGTCACGGCGGAAGAACTGGGTGGCGCCTCCACCCACACCAAGAAATCCTCCGTTGCCGATGGCGCCTATGAGAACGACATCGAGGCGCTGGAACAGGTCCGCCTGCTCTTCGATTTCCTGCCTTTGAACAACCGCGAAAAGCCGCCGGTCCGCCCCTTCCATGACGATCCCGCCCGCATCGAAATGCGCCTGGACACGCTGATCCCTGACAGCTCCAACAAGCCCTATGACATGAAGGAGTTGATCTATGCGCTGGCCGACGAAGGCGATTTCTTCGAGATCCAGGAAGCCTTTGCGAGAAACATCATCACCGGCTTCATTCGCATGGAAGGCCAGACAGTCGGCGTCGTCGCCAACCAACCCATGGTGCTCGCCGGCTGCCTGGACATCGATTCATCGCGCAAGGCCGCCCGCTTCGTCCGCTTCTGCGATGCCTTCTCGATCCCGATCCTGACGCTGGTTGATGTACCCGGCTTCCTGCCCGGCACCGCCCAGGAATATGGCGGCGTCATCAAGCACGGCGCCAAGCTCCTCTTCGCCTATAGCCAGGCGACCGTGCCGATGGTGACCCTCATCACCCGCAAGGCCTATGGCGGCGCCTACGACGTCATGGCCTCAAAACATATAGGCGCCGATATCAACTATGCCTGGCCGACCGCCGAAATCGCCGTCATGGGCGCCAAGGGGGCGACCGAAATCCTCTACCGCTCGGAACTCGGCGATGCCGAAAAGATCGCGGCGCGGACCAGGGAGTACGAAGTCAACTTCGCCAACCCCTTCAAGGCCGCCGAACGCGGCTTCATCGACGAGGTGATCATGCCGCATTCCTCCCGCCGCCGCATTGCCAAGGCTTTTGCCAGCCTCCGCAACAAGCAGGTCGGCACGCATTGGAAGAAGCACGACACGATCCCGTTGTGAGGAAAAGATGAGCGATCAAAAGCCAATTGATGGGTTGCAGCAAGGCATAAATGAAGCTGAAACAAAGATGCCGAAGCTAGGGGCGAGCGCCGAGGCGAAGTTAATAATTGAACGCAAGAAGATCACAACCGAAACCATTCCGGAGGACGTCAGCCGAGCCAAGGCTTCATCATGGCTGGACCTAATATCGCCTCTTACGGAATGGGCCGGGCTTCGTGGCGATCAACTTCGCCACAAACGCGAATTGTTGCGAGTACATCAAGACAGTGTTCTTTATGACATCGTTTTGCAGGCACGAAGCAAAATCAGAGCAATCGACCATGCTGGAGCGACAACACCAACGAAGTTCCTTATTCCGTTCATTGAAAAGGCATCTATCGAAGGACCAGAACCGGAACTGCAGGACCTTTGGGCGAGCCTACTTGCGTCATCATATGAAGATTACAAGCCGGAATACATCCACTTCTGCAATATAATCTCACAGATGTCATTGTCCCAAGCGAAAGCGCTCAAATCCATCGTAGGACATATAAACAAACATCAACTAGAAATTGCGATGGACAATATCAGCATATGGTACAATTCAAGCGTCGCTAAAATTAGCATTACTGAACAACTGGACAAAATTTCCGGAGAATGCTCCGCCGAAAAAATAGCAAATTCCGTCCTTGAATTCCTGGACCATACTGGAATTGCCATTGTAGCCATCATGGTCGAGCTACCTGATGGCAGCATGCTATTCGGAGACGCAGGGGAAAACGAGTACAAGGATGAATTTGAAGTAGACTACAATATACTTGAAGCAATTGGCCTTATAGAACGAGTTCACGTGCACTGGTTTGAATACAAGCAATGGGCCACCACGTGTACTTATTACGCTCTTAGGCCGCTCGGATATCATTTTGCCTTGCGTTGCGGGCTTGCAAACCGCACCTAAGGACCGGATTGAACAGCAACCATAAAAGGATCCGATTTCATGACCGACGAAAAATTCCCACCCGAAAAGAACCTGCCCGCCGGCTATGTGCCCCCGAAGGTCTGGACCTGGGAGCCAGGCAATGGCGGCGCCTTTGCCAGCGTCAACCGTCCGACAGCGGGCGCGCAGACAGAGGTCGAGCGCCCGGTCGGCAAGCATCCGCTGCAGCTCTATTCGCTGGGCACGCCGAACGGCCAGAAGGTGACGATCCTGCTCGAAGAACTGCTGGCAGCTGGCCATTCCGGCGCCGAATACGATGCCTGGCTGATCAATATCGGCAAGGGCGACCAGTTCGGCTCGGGCTTTGTCGAGGTCAACCCGAATTCCAAGATTCCGGCGCTGATGGATCACGCCCCGAAGGATGGCGGCGAGCCGATCCGACTGTTCGAGAGTGCCTCGATCATGACCTATCTGGCGGAAAAATTCGGCGCCTTCCTGCCGTCGGAAACCCGCTCGCGCGCTGAAACCCTGAACTGGCTCTTCTGGCAGATGGGCTCCGCCCCCTTCCTCGGCGGCGGCTTTGGCCATTTCTATTCCTATGCGCCGATGAAGATCCAATATGCCATTGACCGCTATGCCATGGAGGTGAAGCGCCAGATGGATGTACTGAACCGCCACCTCGCCAACAACGAGTTCATGGCCGGCAAGGAATACACGATTGCCGATATGGCGATCTGGCCCTGGTATGGGCGTCTCGCCCTGCACGGCGCCTATGACGATGCCGGCACTTTCCTCTCGGTCGATGAATACGAACATGTCCAGCGCTGGACGAAGCAGATTGGCGCCCGCCCGGCTGTGAAGCGTGGCGCGATCGTCAACAAGACCTCCGGCCCGCTCTCCGAACAGCTGCATGAACGCCACGATGCCTCCGACTTCGATACGAAGACGCAGGACAAGATCGCTGCGGCGTAAGGAGAGACCATGCCAAGCCTCCCCGACATGACCAAACATCGCGGTTTCCCCGGCGGCATGCCGGGGACCGGTGTGCAGTTCACCATCCGCCGCGCCAACCCGCGCGGCGTCACCCCCATCAAGGCGCTTCCGCGAAAGGCAAGACCGGGCACCAAGGAACACCGCATCGATGCGGCTTTCCTGCATGCGCTCTGGCACCATTTCGGCGCGGAACCCTTCGAGCGCGGCAATCTCGATGCCGCCCGCCTGAGCCTTCTCTTCGGCCGCGAAGTGATCCCCGCCACCAAGGATTTCGACCCGCTCTCCTATGAAGCCATGCTCGTCATCGACGAGAAGGTTGCACGGAAGAACTTCCCCGAATCCTTCGAAGACGTGTTCGAGGTGTAACGCCATGGCAAAAGATCCGCTGATGCCGAAACACCAGGGCTTTCCTTTGGGTCTGCCCGGAACCCAGTGGCAATACACGATCCGCCGCGCCAATCCGAAGGTAACGCCGGTGACCAACTGGCCGCGCCACCGCACCATGGACCAGACGGTGGCACTCGCCGACCTCGGCTTCATGCAGGCGCTCTGGCAGTATTTCGGCACGGAACCCTTCGAGCGTGGCAATCTCGACGGCGAACGCCTTTGCCGGTTGTTCGGCCGCGAAGTCATCGCCGCCGAACGTGGCTTCGATCCGCAATCCTACTTCGCCAAGCTGAAGATCAACGAGCCGCTGGCGCGGAAGAACTTTCCGGAGGCCTTTGGCGAGGTGAAGGACGAGCAGAGCGTGGCCAAGGGCTTGAAGAAGAAGGTCAGGGAATAGCGGACAGTTTTCGCGCCTGAGCGCCCTGAGGCTAAGCCCGGATGATAAACGGCAGGGAGAGAAGAAAATGATCCAGAAAATCCTCATCGCCAACCGGGGCGAAATCGCT
This sequence comes from Rhizobium sp. Q54, assembly GCA_943372805.1. Lineage (GTDB taxonomy): Bacteria > Pseudomonadota > Alphaproteobacteria > Rhizobiales > Rhizobiaceae > Allorhizobium. The sequence goes on along the minus strand of CALSAF010000198.1, from coordinate 3,437 downwards.
TGCCGGGTCATCAAGACCGCGAAGAAGCTCGGCATCAAGACGGTCGCCGTCTATTCCGATGCCGACCGCAACGCGCTGCATGTCGAGATGGCCGATGAGGCGGTGCATATAGGCCCGGCGCCGTCGAACCAGTCTTATATCGTCATCGACAAGATCCTCGATGCGATCAGGCAGACCGGTGCCGATGCGGTCCATCCCGGCTACGGCTTCCTGTCGGAAAACGCCGGTTTTGCCGAGGCGCTGGAAAAGGCAGGCGTCACCTTCATCGGCCCGCCTGTCGGCGCGATCCAGGCCATGGGCGACAAGATCACCTCGAAGAAGCTGGCCGCCGAAGCCGGTGTTTCGACCGTGCCCGGCCATATGGGCCTGATCGCCGATGCCGACGAGGCGGTGAAGATCTCCGATCAGATCGGCTATCCCGTGATGATCAAGGCCTCTGCCGGCGGCGGTGGCAAGGGCATGCGCATTGCCTGGAATGCCGAGGAAGCCCGCGAAGGTTTCCAGTCGTCGAAGAACGAGGCGAAGAACTCCTTCGGCGACGACCGCATCTTCATCGAGAAATTCGTCACCGAACCGCGCCATATCGAAATCCAGGTGCTCGGCGACAAGCACGGCAACACGCTTTATCTCGGCGAACGCGAATGCTCGATCCAGCGGCGAAATCAGAAGGTGATCGAGGAGGCCCCCTCGCCTTTCCTCGATGCCGCCACCCGAAAGGCCATGGGCGAACAGGCGGTCGCGCTCGCCAAAGCCGTCGGCTATCACTCCGCTGGCACGGTGGAATTCATTGTCGATGGCAAGCAGAACAAGTTCTACTTTCTCGAAATGAACACCCGCCTGCAGGTCGAACATCCCGTGACCGAGCTGGTGACCGGCCTTGATCTCGTCGAGCAGATGATCCGTGTTGCTGCGGGCGAAAAGCTTGCCTTCGGCCAGGACGATGTGAAGCTGAACGGCTGGGCAATCGAGAGCCGCCTTTACGCCGAAGACCCCTATCGCAACTTCCTGCCCTCGATCGGCCGCCTCACCCGTTACCGCCCGCCGGCAGAGGGCACGACGGCAGATGGCACCGTTGTTCGCAACGACACCGGCGTCTTCGAAGGCGGCGAGATCTCGATGTATTACGACCCGATGATCGCCAAGCTCTGCACTTGGGCTCCGGATCGTCTGACTGCTATTGACGCGATGAGTGCTGCCCTCGACAGCTTCGAGGTCGAAGGCATCGGCCACAACCTGCCTTTCCTCTCGGCCGTCATGAACCAGGATCGCTTCCGCTCCGGCAAGATCACCACGGCCTATATCGCCGAGGAGTTCAAGGACGGTTTCACCGGCGTCACCCCGGACGCGGCCTCGGCGGAGAAGCTCGCCGCCATCGCCGCCGTCATCAATCATCGTCTGCAGGCGCGTGCCATCCAGATCTCCGGAACCATCGGCAACCATACCCGCAAGCTCGGCAAGGACTGGGTCGTCAATCTGGCCGGTAGCGACCATGCACTGGCCGTCACCGAAGGCACCGGCAACACCCGCATCGCCTTCGAGGCCGGCAACGAGCTCGTGATCGCCACCGACTGGCAGCCGGGTCAGACGCTCGCCCACGTCGACATCGGCGGCGAGACGCTCGCGGTGAAGGTCGACCTGAAAGGCCCCGCCATCCGGCTGCGCTGGCGCGGCATGGATATCATCGCCCGCGTCCGCTCGCCGCGTGTGGCCGAGCTTGCCAAGCTGATGCCGGAAAAGCTGCCGCCCGATACGTCGAAAATGCTGCTCTGCCCGATGCCGGGCGTCATCACCGGGGTTGCGGTGAAGGAGGGCGAGACTGTCGAGGCAGGTCAGGCGCTGGCGACCGTCGAGGCTATGAAGATGGAGAATATCCTCAAGGCCGAACGCCGCGGCACGGTGAAGAAGATCGTCGTGAAGCCCGGTCAGAGCCTGGCGGTGGATGAGGTGATCATGGAGTTTGAGGGGTGAAAGAGCCGTCAATGACAGCGGCCAGAGTACCCCCCTCTGTCGGCTACGCCGACATCTCCCCCACAAGGGGGGAGAGTGGCCGCACGCGTTGCGCCTGCCTCACAAATTCAGCGTCGATGACGGGACGGCAGGTCGGCCCCACACCGCTCTCCCCCCTTGTGGGGGAGATGTCCGGCAGGACAGAGGGGGGTAACAGCACGACGCAGGGAAATCAGATCGGCCCGCAGTCCAAGCGGAGCAGGGAGAAGACCGGATGACCAAGAAAACCATCGCCGACTGGCAGGCGCTTGCCGAAAAGGAACTGAAGCGTCCGGCAGACAGCCTCGTCTGGAACACGCCCGAGGGCATTCCGGTAAAGCCGCTTTATACGGCAGAGGATATCGCAGGCATCGACCATCTCGACAGCCTGCCGGGTTTTGCCCCCTTCACCCGTGGCCCACGCGCCACCATGTATGCCGGGCGCCCCTGGACGATCCGGCAATATGCCGGCTTCTCGACGGCGGAGGAGAGCAATGCCTTCTACCGCAAGGCACTTCTAGCCGGCCAGCAGGGCGTGTCCGTCGCCTTCGACCTTGCCACCCATCGCGGTTATGACTCGGATCATCCCCGCGTCGAGGGCGATGTCGGCAAGGCGGGTGTGGCGATCGATAGCGTCGAGGACATGAAGATCCTGTTCGACGGCATCCCGCTGCAGGACATCTCCGTCTCGATGACCATGAACGGTGCGGTCATCCCGATCCTGGCGAACTTCATTGTTACGGGTGAGGAGCAAGGGGTATCGCGCGAAAAACTGTCTGGGACCATCCAGAACGACATCCTCAAGGAGTTCATGGTCCGCAACACCTATATCTATCCGCCCGAGCCCTCGATGCGGATCATCGCCGACATCATCGAATACACGGCGAAGGAGATGCCGAAGTTCAATTCGATCTCGATCTCCGGCTATCACATGCAGGAGGCGGGTGCGACGCTGGTGCAGGAGCTTGCCTTCACGCTGGCCGACGGGCGCGAATATGTCCGCGCGGCCATCGCCAAGGGCCTGAATGTCGACGAATTTGCCGGCCGCCTCTCCTTCTTTTTCGCGATCGGCATGAACTTCTTCATGGAGGCCGCGAAACTCCGCGCCGCCCGCCTGCTCTGGACCCGCATCATGCAGGAATTCGAGCCGAAGAAGGCGTCGAGCCTGATGCTGCGCACCCATTGCCAGACCTCGGGCGTGTCGCTCGCCGAACAGGACCCCTACAACAACATCATCCGCACCGCCTTCGAGGCCATGTCAGCAGCGCTTGGCGGCACGCAGTCGCTGCATACGAATTCGTTTGATGAGGCGATTGCCCTACCGACGGAGTTTTCCGCCCGCATCGCCCGCAACACCCAGCTTATCTTGCAGAACGAGACGGGCGTGACCAAGGTCGTCGATCCCCTCGCCGGCTCCTACTATGTCGAGAGCCTGACCAACGAACTGGCGG
>CALSAF010000197.1:0-8204 GCA_943372805.1 Rhizobium sp. Q54 | reverse complement strand
CTGGTTCGTCTCCTGAGCTTCCCGAACGAGGATCACCACCATGTACAACAGCGACATCCCCAGCCGAGCCGAACTGCCGACATCGCGGCAGCTCCTGCGCTCCACCATCATCGCGATCCTCGCGGCCGCCGCCATCCTCGTGACGATCGTGCTGCCGTCCGAGTACGGCATCGACCCGACGGGGGTCGGCCGCGCGCTCGGCCTCGCCGAGATGGGCGAGATCAAGACCCAGCTCGCCGAGGAGGCCGAGCGGGACCGTCAGATGGACCAGCAGCAGGGCGCGCCGGCGACGGCTCCCGGGCCGAACTCCAGCCTGATCGACCGCGTCTTTGCGGAACTGTTCATCGGTTCGGCGCACGCCGAGGAAGCGGCGCCGGCGCGCACCGACGAGATCTCCGTCACGCTGACGCCCGGCGAAGGCACGGAAGTGAAGCTCGCCATGAAGCGGGGTGCCAAGGTCGACTTTGCCTGGTCGGCCGCCGGTGGCGTCGTGAACTTCGATCTGCACGGTGACGGTGGCGGCGAGTCGATCAGCTACGTGAAGGGCCGCGGCCTGCCGTCGGACGAAGGCGTGCTGGAGGCGGCCTTCGACGGCAACCACGGCTGGTTCTGGCGCAATCGCACGGGCGGCGACGTCACCGTGACGCTGCGCGTCAGCGGCGACTACACCGACATCAAGGAAATGCAGTGAGTTTGGCGGCCGGCCCCGACCTTCGCGGCCGGCGCCTGTGGTGCCACCAACTTAAATCGCGGCCATCAGACGGCGCACGAGCAGCGCTTATGCGCGGCCTTGCAATCCGACTCCAACGCCATATCATCTTGCCCGCATGAGCCGCCGAGCCCGCCCCATACTGATTCTGCTCTCTGTGTTCGCGCTTGTCCTTTCGAGCGCGGGATGGAGTTCGGCCGGTGTGCAGGGCGCAGGCGCCGGAGGCCACCATGGCCTTGGTTCCCAGCATGAGGCCCATCACGACCACGCCGGGCATCATGGCAATGCCGAGCATGCCGGTCTGGGCGACTGCGAGCCGGAGCCTGCAGACTGCGCAGCCGACCCGTCTTCGTCCGCAACGACGACGTGTTGCGCGATGGCCTGCCATCAGGTCATCGATGCCACCGTGCAGACGCTGCAGCCGCGTGCCGTGCTCCGGGCGCCCAGTCTGCGGCCGCGGGAAGCCGTTGCAGCCCATTCCGAGCCTTCAACACTAGACCGGCCTCCAAGGCACTCCTGAGCCTGATCGACGGCCATTACCCATGAGCGTGATGCGCATTCGGGCGTGATTCCGGGCGCAGGCTCTCGAGGGCCGTCGGCATCGTCCGCAGCCAACTCATCCTGGGCACACGGATGAGCTCCGCCGCAGTCACCGCACGCCGGTGACCTGTGGGGCCGCTCGGCTCTGAGGTTCTTCATGAAGATCGTTGTTCTGGTGGCTGCGGCCGCCACGGTGTCCGCATGTGCTGGTCCCCCTCCCCGGCTGGCGATGGGGCCGGACCCAGCCGACCCGAATGCCGCCGTCCGTCCTGCCGGCTATTCCCCCGTTCTCGCCGGAACGATCGACTACCGCCCCGTGGAGCCGAAGCCCTGGGCTGAGCTCAACAACAGCGTCGCGGGTGGCGAATGATGCGATCGCTCCTCGCCCTGCGGTCACTGCGGACCTCGGTTTTCCTCGCAGCCTGCCTTCTCGCGACCGGCGGATGCGCCAGGTTCACCCCCGACGGCGGTATGGCGCCCGTCAGCGCGGAAGTCGCCACAGGACTGGGAAAACAGGCAACCAAGATCAGTTCCCCCCAGGAGGCCGCAGCCGCCCAGGCCCGCGTGAAGTCCCTGCTGAGTGCATCCCTGTCCGCAGACTCGGCCGTGCAGGTCATGCTCCTCAACAATCGAGCACTGCAGGCCGAGTACAACGCACTCGGCGTCGCGGAAGCCGACTACGTCGAGGCCACGCTCCCTCCGGCACCCGTCATCACGCTCGAGCTTTTGTGGGGCGCAGGCTTCTTCGATACCGAGCGCAGATTGATCGCGAACGTGCTCGCTTTGGCGACCCTGCCGAAACGGCAGAAGATCGCCGCCGTCGAGTTCCAGGCCGCGCAGTACAAGGCCGTCGAAGCGACGTTCCGGCTCGCAGCCGAGACGCGTCGTGCCTATTTCCGTGCGGTGGCCGCACGACAGACCGTCGCCTTCCTGACGCGGGCGCGAACATCGGCGGACGCCGCCGCCGATCTGACCCGCCGACTCGGGGAGACGGGGGCGGCGACGAAGCTCGACCAGGCCCGCGCCTCCGCCTTCTACGCCGAGGTCTCGAACCAGCTCGCCCGCGCCCGCATGCGCGCCGACACCGAGCGGGAAACCCTGACGCGGTTGCTCGGCCTCTGGGGCAACGGGATCGACTTCAAGCTGCCGTCCAGCCTGCCCGACCTTCCCCGCAGGCTCGCCGCCGCCGAACGGATCGAAGCGGAAGCGGTGCGCCGACGTGTGGATCTGATCGTCGCGCGTCTGGAGCTCGATGCCATGGCGCAGAGGCTGGGGCTGACCGAGGCCACCCGGTACGTCTCCCTTTTCGACCTCACCGGCATCTCGAACTACGGGCGCGTCGAGGAGAGCGGCATCGACGAGGAGGAGTTCCCGACCGGGTTCGAGGTTGAGCTGCAGATTCCGATCTTCGACATGGGCGAAGCTCGGACGCGCCGCGCCAGAGAGACATATCTCGCCGCCGTCAACCGGTTGGCGGCGAAGGCGGTCGACGCCCGGTCGGAGGTGCGATCAGCCTACGTCGTGTATCGCGGCTCCTACGACATCTCCAGGCAGTATCGAAACACTATCCTGCCGCTTCGCCAGACCATAAACGAGCAGGCACTCCTTGAGTACAACGGCATGCTCATTGATGTTTTCGATCTTCTGACGACAGCACGCGAGAGCATCGCCAGCAACATCGCGGCCATCGAGGCCAAGCGAGACTTCTTCCTGGCTGAAGTCGACTTTCAAGTTTCAATCCTGGGCGGCGGTGGCGGCGGCGGAGGTGCGGGCGGCGAAGCTGCCATGGCGGCTGCCGAGCCGGCCGGACACTAGGGGAGCAAGCATCATGAGCATTTCCCGTCGGACATTCCTGGGTGCGACCGGTGCGGCCACCCTGGTCAGCGCAACGGCCGTCTCCGGCCGCACACAGGCCGCCTCCATCCCCGAAGCGCCGGTCATGAGGGAGGCAACAATGCAGCCGCCTCTCGTGCCGACCACGGGGCCGGACTATCAGCCGGTCGTCACCCTCAACGGCTGGACGCTCCCTCCGCGCATCAACGGCGACTGGAAGGAGTTTCACCTGGTCGCCGAACCGGTGGTTCGGGAAATCGCGCCGGGCATGGTGGCGCACCTGTGGGGCTACAACGGCCAGTCGCCGGGCCCGACCATCGAAGCCGTCGAAGGTGACAAGGTCCGCATCTTCGTCACCAACAAGCTCCCCGAGCACACCACCATCCACTGGCACGGACAGCTTCTGCCCTGCGGCATGGACGGTGTCGGAGGTCTGACGCAACCGCACATCCCGGTCGGCAAGACGTTCGTCTACGAGTTCCAGCTCCGCAAGAGTGGAACCTTCATGTACCACCCGCACGCCGACGAGATGGTCCAGATGGCCATGGGCATGATGGGCTTCTTTGTCGTCCATCCACGTGATCCGACCTTCCGCCGCGTCGATCGCGACTTCGTCTTCCTCCTCAATGCCTACGATATCGAGCCCGGTGCCTACGTGCCGAAGGTCAACACCATGCTCGATTTCAACCTGTGGACCTGGAACAGCCGGGCGTTCCCCGGCATCGACCCGTTCGTCTGCGCGAAGGGCGACAAGGTTCGCATCCGCTTCGGCAACCTCACGATGACCAACCACCCGATCCACATGCACGGCTACGACTTCAAGGTGTCGTGCACGGACGGCGGCTGGGTTCCGGAAGACGCGGCGTGGCCGGAGGTGACCATCGACTGCGCCGTCGGCCAGATGCGCGCCTTCGACTTCGTCGCGGATGCGGAAGGAGACTGGGCGATCCACTGCCACAAGTCACACCACACCATGAACGCCATGGGGCATGACGTGCGCACGTGGATCGGTGTCAACAAGAAGGACATCGCCGGGAAGATACGCCAGCTCGTTCCCGACTACATGCCGATGGGATCAGCCGGAATGGCCGAAATGGGCGAGATGGAGATGCCCCTCCCCGACAATACATTGCCCATGATGACGGGCTTCGGCCAGTTCGGTGCGATCGAGATGGGTGGGATGTTTTCCGTCATGAAGGTCCGTGAGGGCCTGGCCGCTGACGATTACGCCGACCCCGGTTGGTTCGAGCACCCCGAGGGCACTGTTTCCTACGAGTGGACGGGGGAGTCCAAGAACGTTGTTCGGGCTGCCCCCGCGCCGGTCGCCGCCGAACCCGCCGTCGAGGTCCGGGTCATCAAGCCCGGCGCTCGCCAGGACGGCACGCACAGCAATCACTGATGATCCGCAAACTGCAGAAGGACACCCAAGCATGAAGATGGTCGCAGCTCTCCTTGCCGCATTTGCCCTCGTTGTCAGTCCGGCAGCGGGTTTCGCCGCCGGGACCGGTCATTCCCATGATGACGAGCTGGCCTACGGCGAGCCAGGGGACCCCAGCAAGCCGTCGACGACGATAGAGATCCGCATGAGCGAGGCGGACGACGGCAAGATGATCTTCCAGCCGGATCGCATCACGGTCAAGCGCGGCCAGCAGGTGCGCTTCAAGCTCAAGAATGACGGCGAAATCGATCATGAGATCGTGCTCGCCACGCTTGAGGAGAACATGAAGCATGCGATCGAGATGCAGAAGAATCCCGACATGGAGCACGACGATCCCAACGCCAAGCGGCTCTCGCCGGATCAGGAGGGTGAAATCGTCTGGCGCTTCACCAAGGCCGGCGAGTTCGACTTCTCGTGCCTGATCCCCGGTCACCGGGAGTCCGGAATGACCGGCACCATCATCGTTCAATAATCAGGAGGCACTGATGCGTACGTTGCTCGCTCTCGCAATTTCCACCTTGCTTGCCGCATCCGCCCAGGCGGAGCCGGTTCCGGTCAAGGGGCAGGTCACCAAGATCAATGAGGCGCAGGGGAAAATCACCCTCAAGCACGAGCCCATCCCCAATCTCGACATGGACAGCATGACGATGGTGTTCGTCGTCGCCGACCCCGCCATGCTCAAGCGCGTCGCGGTCGGCGACCGCGTCCGGTTCGAGGCCGATCGCGTCAACGGGCGCATCACGGTCGTCAAGATCGACAAGGCGAGCTGAGGCAAGAAGGCAGGGCGCCTGGTCGCTCTGCCTTCCCAAAGGAGACGCAGATGGCGCACACCCACGATCCACTCTTCGATCGCCGCACGGTGCTGGTCACCATGGCGCTGGCGATGGCTGCCTCACGGTCGCTGGCCGCCGCAGACACCCGCCCTGAGGTCAGGATCTGGAAGGACCCGAGTTGCGGTTGCTGCGGCGCCTGGGGAGACCACCTCGCGCGCGCTGGATTCCCCATTCACGTCGTCGAGGTGGCCGACATGACCGCCGTCAAGAGCCGCCTCGGTGTGCCCGGCGACCTTCAGTCGTGCCATACGGCCGAGGTGGGAAAGTACGTGCTGGAAGGGCATGTGCCGGCGAGCGCCGTCGTACGACTGCTCGCCGAAAGTCCGAATATCCGCGGGCTCGCTGTTCCCGGCATGCCGATCGGTTCCCCTGGCATGGAAGTGAAGGGGATTGCTCCGGACACCTACATCGTCTCGGCCTTCATGGCGGACGGGACATACTCTGACTTCATGATGTTCACCGGTGCATCGCCATCCGGCTGAGAGCCAATCGGAGGATGCAAAGAGGCACGCTCTCAACGCACGGATTCAATTGATTCTCGCTAGCTTTGAATTGCATATGCTACGTTCCCTCGAAGCATGGATGCCGTGCGAGGCGATGCACTCGCGCTTTTCAGAAACTCACCTCCACTATCACTGCGTGAGTACATCTTGAGGGAATCGATGTGGAAAAAACTGCTTCTGTCTGCGGCAGTAACGCTTTTCTCTCCTTCGTTCGCCGAGGCGCATGGAATCGGGGGAGTTCACACAGACCCGGTTGAAATTCGGCTTGAGATCGAGACCATCGGCAAACGCTGCCTAGAGCTGGTGTTCGCGACTTTGACCTCTGTCGATCACGACGAGATGGGACGAGTGAGAAAGAATATAAGGCCCTTAGATGAAGCATCCATGGACCGCATTTCGAAAGTATATAGTCCTCATATGAATGAAGAGGTCGTCGCGAAGGCCTTTCAGTCAGCAGACGACGGTGTAAATAAGGTTGAATTTAACGACCTGGATCTGTACGGCGGCAACGCGTACATCAGAACACATGCAGTGCGAGTTTCCTCGCATATTTATGGCGATGATGGCCAAAGCGTAAAACAAACCTTGTATAATTTGATATTCGATTGCATCTACGACCCGGACCTTGTCGAAGTTATCGACATCAAGCTCGTCCGTTGATGAATCCGTTCCGCCTCGACTAACGACAGGTGTATTGTCGCGACGTTGCAGGCACGGGTTGACTTTGTTCGGTGCTTGCCGCGACCGAGGCCGCTGGGCATTGCTCACCGCCGGCGGAAGGATCGAGCGTGCACTGACACAAAAATTCCGCCGCCAGCCCTTCTCTACCCGCCACTTCGCGTTTCGCACCGTTGCCAGGGGCGGGCGAGTTCCGTGCGTAATCCTGATCGAGGCGCCCGTCGCCAGCTTGACTCGGGCTCCGGATAAATCCACAGCATTGGCCAAGGGGTTCATCGCAACGACCCCGTGAGGCGTCAGCCCAACGTTGCGTCCAAACTCTCTTCTTTGAGGAGATGGACGCGATGCCGTCTGCAATCTCAATCACGGCCTCCCAGTTGTCCCGGCTCGTCGGCTTGCCGGGGGCTCCGACGATCATCGACGTCCGAACGCCGGACGACTTCAACGCCGACCCTCGTCTCCTGCCCGCCGCGGCGCGCCGCGACTTCCAGGCCGTCACTCAGTGGGCTTCGGAATTCGTGGGCCGTCGTGTCGTCGTCGTCTGCCAAAAGGGCCAGAAGCTCTCGCAGGGGGCGGCCGCGTGGCTCCGTCATGAGGGCGTCGCCGCCGAGGTTCTGGAAGGTGGGCACGAGGCATGGCGCGAGGCCGGAGGCCTCCTGATCAACCTCGAGAAGCGCCCGACGCCCGACGACATGGGCCGCTCCGTCTGGGTGACGCGGACGCGCCCCAAGGTCGATCGCATCGCCTGCCCCTGGCTGATCCGCCGCTTCGTCGATCCGGCCGCCGTCTTCCTGTTCGTCGACCCGGCCGACGTCGCAGCCGTGGCCGACCGCTTCAAAGCCACGCCGTTCGACATCGACGGGGTGTTCTGGAGCCACCGGGGCGAGCGCTGCACCTTCGACACGATGATCGAGGAATTCGGGCTCAGGTCCGAACCGCTCGGCCGGCTGGCCCTGATCGTGCGCGCCGCGGATACCGCGCGCCTCGACCTGGCCCCCCAGGCGGCCGGCTTCCTGGCGGCCTCCCTCGGCCTGTCGCGGATGTACCGCGACGACCTCGAACAGCTCGAAGCCGGGATGCTCCTTCACGACGCCTTCTTCAGGTGGTGCCGCGACGCGACGGAGGAATCCCACAACTGGCCGGCGGCGGGCAAGGCGTCATCAGCGACGTGAGCCTGACCAAGCACACGGTCGATGAGCATGTCCGGCCGGCCCCGGCACCGCCCACCTTTTGGCGAAGCGGTAAGGCTCTGGGCGAGGATTGGCCTGTTGAGCTTTGGCGGTCCCGCCGGGCAAATCGCGTTGATGCACAAGGAGCTGGTCGACGAACGCCGCTGGATCGGCGAAGAGCGTTTTCTGCATGCCCTCAACTACTGCATGCTCCTGCCGGGCCCTGAAGCCCAACAGCTGGCGATTTATATCGGCTGGTTGCTTCACCGGACGGTCGGCGGCCTGGTCGCCGGCCACCTCTTCATAGTTCCCGGTGCGCTCGTGATGCTCGGTTTGAGCATCTTCTATGTGCTCTACAGCGACGCACCGATCATCGCTGCCCTGTTCTTCGGGATCAAGGCGGCGGTGCTCGCCGTGGTGATCGAGGCCGTCATCCGGATTGGACGACGCGCCCTGAAGAACCGCGTCATGGTGGCGATCGCCGTCCTCGCCTTCCTCGCG
>CALSAF010000196.1:0-8209 GCA_943372805.1 Rhizobium sp. Q54 | reverse complement strand
TCACCTCAGCCAAGATGGGTCTCCGCTACCGGCGCCCAGATCACCTGGTCAATCCTCAGCGCCCCGGTTGCCAGCATGACGAGGCGGTCAAAACCGAGCGCGATGCCGGAGGCCTCCGGCATGTGTGCCAGGGCTTCCAGGAAGTCTTCGTCAAGCGGGTAGGTCTCGCCATAGACACGTTGTTTTTCGGCCATCTCTCCTTCGAAACGGCGGCGCTGTTCGGTCGGGTCGGTCAGTTCGCCGAAGGCGTTGGCAAGCTCGACACCACAGGCATAGACCTCGAAACGTTCGGCCACGCGCGGATCGTCGGAGCATGGACGGGCCAGCGCAGCTTCGGCGACAGGGTAGCGGTCGAGAATGGTGACGCGACCAATGCCGAGGTTCGGCTCGACCTTTTCCACGATCACCCGGCTGAACAGATCCGCCCAGGTATCGTCTTCTGCAACGCGCATTCCGGCGGCCTGCAACTGTACTGCCAGCATGTTCCGATCTGCGGTGCCATCTTCCTTGATCGTTGCCAGGAGGTCTATGCCGGCATGGCGGGTGAAGGCGTCCGCAACGGAGATGCGTTCGGGTTCGGCGAAGGGGTCGACGGTCTTGCCACCGAAGGCAAACTGCAGCGTTCCCGCCGTTCTTGCAGCATGCGCGATCAGGTCGGCACAGTCTCGCATCAGGAATTCGTAACTCTCGCCGACCCTGTACCATTCCAGCATGGTGAATTCCGGATGGTGGAGCGGGCCGCGCTCGCGATTGCGATACACATGGGCGAAACAGGCAATGCGCTGCTCGCCCGCTGCAAGTAGCTTCTTGCAGGCGAACTCGGGCGATGTGTGCAGGTAGAGCGGTGTCGCAGTCCCGTCATGCCCGATCGCCTCGGTGCGGAAAGCATGCAGATGAGCCTCATTGCCCGGGGAAACCTGAAGCGTCGCGGTGTCCACCTCGACGAAGTCCTGTTCGGCGAAGTGCGTGCGGAATGCTGCCTGGATGCGATTGCGACCGATGAGGAAGGGGCGCCGATCCGCATGCACGGAGGCGCGCCACCACGGTGGGGATGATCGGCGGCTGTCAATCATACCGGAATCTCGGTCCATTTCTCAACACGGGCTGGCTATTTTGCCGGATTTGGGTTAGTTGCGCCCGAGAAATTCATAGAGGTCCGTCGGGACCGCCGTCCTTTACGACGGGTCTTACGCAGATACAAGGAATTCCAATGGTCAAGATTATCGCCTCGTCCGTGCGCAAGGGCAATGTCATCGACGTGGACGGCAAGCTCTACGTCGTGCTGACGGCCGAAAACTTCCACCCGGGCAAGGGCACGCCGGTCACTCAGGTCAACATGCGCCGCATCGTCGATGGCGTGAAGGTTTCCGAGCGCTGGCGTACGACCGAGCAGGTCGAGCGTGCGTTCGTTGAAGACGTGAACCACCAGTTCCTCTACGAGGACGGCGAAGGTTTCCACTTCATGAACCCCGAGAACTACGACCAGGTTGTCGTTGACGTCGAGACAATGGGCGACCAGAAGGCCTATCTTCAGGAAGGCATGGTCTGCATCCTGTCCATGCATGAAGGTGTTGCGCTTGCCATCCAATTGCCGCGCCACGTGACGCTTGAGATCGTCGAGACTGAGCCGGTCGTCAAGGGCCAGACGGCGTCGTCGTCCTACAAGCCCGCGATCCTTTCCAACGGCATCCGTACGATGGTGCCGCCGCATGTCGACGCCGGCATCCGCGTCGTGATCGCGACCGAGGACAATTCCTACGTCGAACGCGCCAAGAACTAAGTTCGATCCAGTATGAAATCAAGAAGCCCGGCGTTGACCAACGCCGGGCTTCTTGATTCACGGAGTTCTATCAAGCCAAATGCCGGCGGGGCGCAGGGTGCCCCGCCGGCCGCTCTCGCCGGTCACGATGCGCCATCACGGAGCGCAAGCGTGCTCAGCGTCCGGCGAGAAGGGTGCCGAAGTTGGACGCCTTGGAGCGGGCGATCGGTGCCTTCATGGCGTCGCCCTGTTCCAGCAAACTGATCTGCTCCTTCAAGTGCAGCCTGATCTTCTTCAAGGCGCGGACCCGAATTCCGTCCGGCTGCGGACGACGCTGTTCCTCATCGATCTTGGCGGCGACGATCGAGTGGCGGGCTCTCAGGGCTTTCAGCAGTTGCTTCATGGCTATCTCCTTTCGTACCACCTGAATATGAGGTGTCGCAGTTGATTGTTCCAATTGATTGATTGTATCATCTCCATAGATATTCCCTATGGAGGTCCCATGCCTTTCCGCCCAAGTCATCGGCAATTGGAATATCTCGTCGCTCTCGGGGAGACAGGCCATTTCGGGGAGGCGGCAAAGCGCTGCCACGTGTCGCAGCCCACCCTCTCTGTCCAGGTTGCCCTGCTTGAAAAGCAACTGGGGGTCACGTTGATCGACCGTATGCCGGGGCAGGTGGCGCCCACCCCTGTTGGTCTCGAGATCATTCAAGCCGCCAAGATCATCCTGAATGGGCTGGATGAAATCCGGGTTCTCGCTACCAGTTCCAAAGGCAATCTGGGCGGTTCCATCAGGCTCGGCGTTGCGCCATCGTTCGGGCCGTATTTCCTGCCGCATCTGCTGCCGCGGCTGCATCTCCGGCATCCGGACCTCAAGCTATACATCCGTGAGGACCGACCCAGACTTCTGGAGAGGGCCGTCTTGCAGGGCGAGACGGATTGCGGCCTCGGGCCGATCCCGTTCGGACAGGAGGACTTCGTCTCGGAGCAGATCTGTCGCGAGCGGATTTTTCTCGGGGTTCCCAAGGACCATCCTCTGGCGCAGATGGAAAGCGTGCCGATGGCGGCGCTGAAGGGGACCCGGATGCTGACGCTGGGTCCTGGGCACCGGCTGATGGACGAGGTGCGCAAGCTTGCCGACATGTCCGGCGCCATCCTCGCTCTGGAATACGAGGGGTCAAGCCTTGATGCGATCCGGCAGATGGTCTCGATCGAGATGGGGCTTTCGCTTTTTCCGGAACTGTATGTCCGATCCGAAGTGGCGAAGGACGAGGGTATTCGCCTGCTGACCATCACAGATTGGGAGGGAACGCGCGATATCGGCTTCTTCTGGCGCCGGGCATCGATGCGTGGAGGCCACTTCCAGGCGCTGGCGAAGCTGGCCGGCGCTGTCGCCGACCAATTGTTCGCCAGGAGTCCGCTAGAGAAGGATCCCCAGCCGAGCCGGGGATCCTGATGCCGTGATCAGGCAATGCCGCCGAGGCAGATATACTTGATCTCGGTGTAGTCATCGATGCCGTATTTCGAGCCTTCGCGGCCGAGACCGGACTGCTTGATACCACCGAAGGGCGCGACCTCGGTGGAGATCAGGCCGGTATTGACGCCGACCATGCCGTATTCCAACGCCTCTGCGACTCGGAAGATCTTCGCGATGTCCTTCGAGTAGAAGTAGGAGGCAAGGCCGAATTCGGTCGCGTTGGCGAGTTCGATGACTTCTTCTTCCGTCTCGAACTTGAAAAGCGGGGCGACCGGGCCGAAGGTCTCTTCAGTCGCAACCTTCATCGCGGTCGTGACACCGGTCAGGATGGTCGGCTGGAAGAACAGCTCGCCCGCTTCTGCGCCGCTGCCGCCGAGCGCGATCTTGGCGCCCTTCGATACGGCGTCTGCGACGTGTTCCTTGACCTTCTCGATGGCCTTGGCATCGATGAGCGGGCCGGTGGTGACACCTTCCGCAAAACCGTTGCCGACCTTCAGCTGTCCCACCTTCTCGGCGAGCTTCTTGGCAAAGGCATCATAAACCCCCGCCTGCACATAAAGGCGGTTGGCGCAGACGCAGGTCTGACCGGCATTGCGATACTTGGAGATCATCGCACCTTCGACGGCGGCATCGAGATCCGCATCGTCGAAGACGATGAAGGGTGCGTTGCCGCCGAGCTCCAGGCCGAGCTTCATGATCTGATCGGCGCCCTGGCGCATGAGGATCTTGCCGACATTGGTGGAGCCGGTGAAGGTCAGCTTGCGGACCTTGTCGTTGGCGCAGAGTTCCTGGCCGACCATGGCTGCATCGGTCGAGGTCAGCACTGAGAACAGGCCGGCCGGCAGGCCGGCACGCTCCGCAAGGATAGCCAGTGCGAGCGCCGAAAGCGGCGTCTGGGCGGCAGGCTTCGACACCATAGCGCAGCCGACGGCGAGCGCCGGGGCCACCTTGCGGGCGAGCATGGCATTGGGGAAGTTCCACGGCGTAATGGCGCCGACGACACCGATCGGCTGCTTGATGACCATGATCCGCTTATCGGCCTGGTGGCCGGGGATCGTGTCGCCATAGACGCGCTTGGCTTCTTCGGCGAACCACTCGACATAGGATGCGCCATAGAGGATTTCGCCGCGGGCTTCGGGCCAGGGCTTGCCCATTTCCATGGTCAGGATAGTGGCCAGATCGTCGGCATTGGCGACCATCAGGTCGTTCAGCTTGCGCAGGACTGCGGCGCGCTCCTTGCCGGTTTTCTTCGCCCAGGCCTTTTGTGCGGTGTGGGCGGCGTCGATTGCATTGGTCACTTCCGCCTTGTTCAGGTCGGGAAGGACTGCGATCACTTCGCCCGTCGCCGGGTTGGTGACCTCGAAGGTCTTGCCTGACTGGCTTGCGGCCAGCCAGTTATTGCCGACCAGCGACTTGTCGGTCGCCAGTGTCGGGTCCTTCAGCTTTTCGGTCAGGATTTTCGAAAGGGTCATGCTTCAGGCTCCTGCTGCGACTTCGCGGATCGAGGCTTCGATCAGGTCGAGCGCTTCGTTGAAGACCTCGTCCTGGATGGTGATCGGGGCGAGGAAGCGGATGACGTTGCTGTAGACGCCGCAGGTCAGAAGGATAAGGCCCTTCTCCAGCGCCTTCAGGCGCACTGCATTGGTGAAATCGGCGTTCGGCTTGTCGGTTCCCGGGATCTTGAACTCGACGGCGTTCATGAAGCCGAGGCCACGGATATCCATGATGTGCGGAACGTCGGCGCGGATCGCTTCGAGACGCTGCTTCAGACGGTTGCCGAGCTGGTTGGCGCGGTCGCAGAGCTTTTCCTCTTCGATGACGTCAAGAACGGCATGGGCGGCGGCGATTGCCAGCGGATTGCCGGCATAGGTGCCGCCGAGACCGCCGGGGCCCGGAGCATCCATCAGCTCGGCGCGACCGGTGACGGCCGACAGCGGGAAGCCGCCGGCGAGGCTCTTGGCCATCGTCGTCAGGTCCGGAACCACATCGTAGTGCTCCATGGCGAAGAGCTTGCCGGTGCGGGCAAAGCCGGTCTGCACTTCGTCGGCGACGAGCAGGATGCCGTGCTGGTCGCAGATCTCGCGCAGCGCCTTCATCAGGGCGCGCGGCACGTCGTAGAAGCCGCCTTCGCCCTGGACGGGCTCAAGGATGATCGCTGCAACGCGCTTCGGGTCCACGTCTGCCTTGAACAGCTTGTCGAGCACGTCGAGCGAGGTTTCAACGTCGATGCCGTGCATTTCGAGCGGGAAAGGCACATGGAAGACGTCGCCCATCATCGGGCCGAAGCCGACCTTGTAGGGAACGACCTTGCCGGTGAGGGCCATGCCCATGAATGTACGGCCGTGGAAGCCGCCGGTGAAGGCGATGACGGCCGAGCGGCCGGTGGCGCAACGGGCGATCTTGATGGCGTTTTCGACCGCTTCGGCGCCTGTTGTCGCGAAGATCGTCTTCTTCTCGAAATTGCCGGGAACCATCTTGTTCAGGCGTTCGGCAAGCGCGACGTAGTTTTCGTAGGGTACGACCTGATGGCAGGTGTGGGTGAAACGATCGAGCTGCGCCTTCACGGCTTCGACCACCTTCGGGTGGCGATGCCCGGTGTTCAGGACGGCGATGCCGCCGGCGAAGTCGATGTAGCGTCGACCTTCGACGTCCCAGATCTCCGAGTTCTCAGCCTTGTCGGCATAGATCTGCGTGGTCATGCCAACGCCGCGGGAAATGGCGTCATTCTTGCGGGCTGAGATTTCGGCGTTCTTCATCGTTTTCATCCTGTGCGAAGGGTGGCCAGCGGCGTCGTTTCGGTCTTTGATCGCGCGGTGAGATATTTCCTACATTTTTTCTGTAGACTTGCAATATGCCTTGGCGGCATTATCACGCATGACTGCGAGATTTCGTAGAGGGACGAGTGGAAGACATCCGGTTCAAGATTGCAGAGGCGGCGAGAATGGCTGGGGTTTCCCCGTCCACCCTGCGCCTGTGGGAGACGCAGGATCTCATCCAGCCGATCCGGACCGAGACGGGCCAGCGGCTCTATGATCGCACACTGGTGGATCGCCTGAAGCGGATTGCCTGGCTCAGGAGCGAGCGGGGCCTCAACCCCGCCGCGATCCGGGAGACGCTGCGCGAGATCTCTTCAGAAGTGGAAGAGGATGCCTCGGACGTCGACGATGACGCGGCGGATATCCGGCCGGGAAGCCGCATTCGACGCCTGCGACGCGACGCCAGCAAGACGCTCGAAAGTGTCGCGCAGGCCACCGGCGTTTCCGTTTCGCAGCTCTCGACATTCGAGCGCACGTCGCAGGGGCTTTCCTTCACGGCCCTTCACGAGGTGGCGCGCCATCTCGGTACGACGCTCGCGTCGCTGAGCGGGCAGGAAGAGGGGCGCGGTGGCGAGTCGCTGATCCGCGACGGCAAGTGGCCGTCATGGCCGACCACGTCCTCCGGTGTCGCGGTCCAGGTTCTGGCGGAGGGGCGCAACCAGATGGAATGCAATCGCTTCCAGCTGGCTCCCGGTGCCTCCAGCGAGGGTGCCTACCAGCACGAGGGCGAAGAGTTCATCCACATGCTCGCTGGAAGCCTCGAGATCATTCTGGACGGGGACAAGTTCTTCGAACTCCATGCCGGCGACAGCTTCTACTTCGAAAGCCGGCGGCCACATTCGTGGCGCAATATCTCAAGTGGCGAGACCGTGCTCATCTGGATCAACACGCCGGCCACGTTCTGAAATCAGGACAAAAGAAAACCCGGCTACCGTTGCCGGTGCCGGGTTTCGATCTGCGAGGCTCAGCCTTACTGGCTGGCGACAACCGTCTTCTTGTCCCAGGCATAGCCGCCGCCGATGGCGACGTTGAGGGAGACGTAGCCGTTTGCCAGCTGCTGAACGGCCTGAGCCAGATTGGCCTGGGCGCTTGCAACGTTGCGCTGGGCATCGAGAACATCGAGCAGCGAAGATGCGCCGTCACGATAGCTTGCTGTTGCGAGCGAAAGGGCTTCCTCGTAGGAGCGTACGGTCGCCGTCAGCGCCGATACGGTCTGGCGCGTGCGGTTCACGGCGACCATGGCATTTTCGACTTCCGACACTGCGCTCAACACGGTCTGCTTCCATGCGAGATAAGCTTCGCGGGCAGCGGCTTCACGTGCCTTCACATTGGCGCGCCGTGTGCCAGCATCAAAGATCGGCAGGTTCAGGCTCGGTCCGAAGCCCCAGGAGGTGGCATGGCCGCTGGCGGCCGAAGTTGCGACCAGGGTCGGGGAAATCGAACCGCTTAGCGAGATCGACGGATAGAGCGCGGCTTCGGCGACGCCGATGTCGGCGACGGCTGCTGCCAGGTTCCGCTCCGCGGCGCGAATGTCAGGTCGATTGCGGATCAGGTCAGCCGGCACGCCGGCGTTCACGCTGCCACGGGCATAAGGCTGGGATGCCCCCTTCTGGAGATCGGCAAGCAGGCTGGTCGCAGGCAGGCCGAGCAGCAAGGAAATGCGGTGCACTGACTGACGGAAGGAGATTTCGAGTCCGGGGATTTCGGCCAGCGTCGAGTTGACCAGACCTTCGGACTGGACGACGTCCAGGCGCGAAGCCGCGCCGGCTTCCAGCTGCAGGCGGGTCAGTTCAAGCGTCTCGCGGCGCGATCCCAGGTTCTTGCGGGCAATCGCAATACGCTCCTGGTAATAGCGGGCATCCACATAGGCCGAGACAACGCTCGACAGGAAGGTGAGCTTGGCAACGTCGGCGCTGGCAAAAGCCGCATCGAGGGATGCCTTCGCGCTTTCCTTGGAACGGCGATACTGACCGAACAGGTCGAGCAACCAGGATACGCCGACGCTCCCTGTCGATGTGTTCGTGGTATCGCTGTCCCGGCTGGTCAGTGCGCCCGTGCCGTTGGTCCTAGAGACCTGGTGATCGGCGGAGAGGTTGACCTGCGGGAAGGCGCCGGAGTCGGCGGCATCGAAATTGGCTTCGGCTGCGGTGATGCGCT
>CALSAF010000195.1:0-8216 GCA_943372805.1 Rhizobium sp. Q54 | reverse complement strand
TCCCAGTCAACCCAACCCGTAAGCCAGGCTTAAAATCAGCAATCCAGCCAATTTCGAGATCTTGTCTGAACCAGTCCGGCGGGCCCTGCGGCGCCGCCCTCTCGTTCGGTGAAGCGGCTTATACGGCCACTCTCCCAAACCGTCAACAGCCTTTTGTCAAAAAACTGTCGTTTTTTTCAAGATATTGATTTTACTGCCGAAATTGTAGGGCTGGCTTTCAAGTGCCAGCTCTCTCGTTCAGAAGTGCCACACCCACCGGCTTCAGGTCTCTCACTCATATATGGGGACCGGCATATCAGGTTAAAAGGCCCGCTTTTCGCTTTACCCTTTGGTGATCAGCAGCAGCACCACGAACATCGCCGGCACGGCTGCAAGCGCCGGAATAATGATCGCGGGGTAGCCAAACGCCAGAATAGCAAGAAGCCACACCATCAGCAGGTTCACCACGAAGAACACCTTGGCCGTGGTCGGTCCGTGGATTGCCTCCTTCAGCATCCAGCCGAATAGCGGCACTCTGTAAATCAACGCACCCATCTCTCTCTTTCTCTCTCTCGTCGTATCTGCCCCCCACGTAAGGTTCGGCCACCGGGAACGGCAATGTGGCAAATTGCCATTTGCCAATCCCCTGCAGCAATTGCTGCTGACGGTGTCGCAAACCGCTGGACATCAGTCAGATGAGAGGCCTAAGTTTCGCGTGTGATGGTTCCGCCCGCACAAGACCTGACGGGTGGACGAAGAGGGAATACGGTGAGGACTACCCATCAGGGGCCGAAACCGTGGCTGCCCCCGCAACTGTGAACGGCGAGCGACGTCCGAGATGCCATTGGCCACCGTGCTGATAAGGCGGACTTAAGCCCTGACCCGTGAGCCAGGAGACCTGCCATCACTTGGCGCCGTGAGCGCGGCATTCACTCTTCCCGCGCGGTGGGCGCGGACGAAAGGACTTGAATCATGCATATCGAACCCGGCGTCGTCGACGGCGCCAAGCTTGCACTCAGCTTCGCAACGGCCGCTCTCTCATTCGGCCTGATCGCCAAAATGGCGAAAGACGACCTGAAAACCAGGCCATCCCCCGGCGGGCTCGCAGGGAGGACCATCATCACAACGACACTCGTCTTCTCCTTCTTCGAAGTTCTGCCGCACCACCCTGTCGGCGTCTCTGAAGTGCACCTGATACTCGGCTCAACACTCTTCCTGATGTTCGGCGGCGCTGCTGCGTCCATCGGACTTGCACTCGCTCTTCTGTTGCAGGGGCTCTTCTTTGCGCCCTTCGACCTTCCACAATATGGAATGAACGTCACGACGCTCATCATACCTCTGTTCGCGATCAGCCATCTGGCCGGACGCCTGATCCCTCAGAGCAAGGCCTATGTCGATGTCGGATATCGCGACGCGCTTGCGCTTTCGACAACCTATCAGGGCGGTATCGTCGCCTGGGTGGCGTTCTGGGCACTGTATGGTCACGGCTTTACAGCGGAGAACATGGCCAGCATCGCGACCTTCGGAGCCGCCTATATGACGGTCATCATCGTCGAGCCACTGGTCGACCTCGCCGTATTGGCGGCCGCCAAGTCGCTTCGCAATGCGACCGACAACGGCTTGTTCAACACGCGCCTGCATCACACGGCCACCTGAGCAGTCGGCACAGGAGCGCGCGCATGGCCCCGGGCCATGCGCTTTTTCTTTGAAAGACAACAGACTTTCAGGTACCGCGAGGCAGAAGCCGCGCCCTGCGAGGTGCCCCCGACCGTCGAGACATCGAGGACAAACATGCGCATCCTGTCCGAAGCCCACTATCCGGAATTGCCGAACTACTATCGGGGCAAGGTCCGCGAGAACTACGATCTGCCCGACGGCAGTCGCATCATCATCTCCACTGATCGGCTGAGCGCCTTCGACCGCATCCTGACCTGCATTCCCTACAAGGGACAGGTTCTCACCCAGACGGCCCGCTACTGGTTCGAGAAGACCCGCGACATCTGCCCCAATCACGTAATCGCCTATCCCGATCCCAACGTGGTGATCGGCAAGAGGCTGGACATCCTGCCCGTCGAGATCGTCGTTCGCGGCTATCTCGCCGGAACCACGGGAACCTCGATCCTCACTCTCTACAAGAAGGGTGAACGCAGCATGTACGGCATCACATTGCCTGATGGCATGCGCGACAACGAGAAGCTGCCGGAACCGATCATCACACCGACAAGCAAGGAGTTTGATGGCGGTCACGACGAACCGCTGACGCCGGCCGAGATCGTCGACAAGAAGCTTCTCACCGCCGAACAGTGGGAAACGCTTTCGCGTTATGCGCTTGCCCTCTTCGCCCGCGGCCAGCAACTGGCCGCCGAGCGGGGATTGATCCTCGTCGACACGAAATACGAATTCGGCACGGATGAGAACGGCAGCATCATCCTGGCCGACGAAATCCACACACCCGACAGCAGCCGCTACTGGATTGCCGATGGCTATCAGGCGAGCTTTGAAAAGGGCGAGCGCCCGCAAAGCTTCGACAAGGACTTCGTCCGTGCATGGGTCGCAGAACGCTGCGATCCCTATGTCGACGAGATACCGGAAATCCCCCAAGCGCTGGTCGAAGAGACTTCGAGGGTCTATATAAGGGCTTACGAAGCAATCACCGGAGAGAACTTCATCCCCGACGATAGCGGTGAAACGCCTTGGGCGCGGGTGCGCGCCAACCTAGCACCCTACTTCTGAAGGACACTCTGGCTCGATGGATCACGATCACTGCACAGGTTCGATGGCTTGCAGCCCGTTGCTGACCGGCGGAGGCACGACACGACGCCCTCGCCGCCCGGCTGAAGAGACCCGTGAAGAGATCCTGAACATGGCGGAACAGCTGTTCCGCGCCCACGGCTATGCAAGCGTCACGATTGCCGACATCGCCAACGAGCTATCGATGTCACCGGCCAACGTCTTCAAACATTTTCGTACCAAGACAAGCCTGGTCGATGCCATCGCGACGCGGGCAATCGGAGAGACCCTCGACGCCCTGCGTGCGCTTGCGCAGGATCGCCCTGCACCGGAGCGTCTGAGAGCGTTGGCGCACCAGTTGATGCAGGAACATCTCTCGGGACAGACCGACGCACCCTATGTCTTCGAGATGATCCTGGTGACGATCAGGGAAGAACTGGATTGCGGGGAACGTTTCCGGAATATGGTGGTCGATATGATTGCCGACATCATACGTGCCGGCGTCCGCACGGACCTCTATCACGTCGATGACGCCGAAAAGGCAGCGAATGCTACGTTCGATGCCCTCACCTGTTTTATTCATCCTGTCATGGTCGGGTTGGAAAAGGCTGACATAATGGCAACACGTTGTGACCAAGTGCTAGACCTCATCGACACGGCCCTTCGTGCGCCCCTTGCCAAGTGACGATCATCAGATTACGTCACTTCAACTGACTTTCGCCTCCCGCGAGGCAGCCTGACTGCGGACGCACCGATGCCGGCTACGGCAAGGGACGTCCTTGTCTGTCGGGTTCGTTGTTTTTTCAGTGGGATTATTCATGACACGTCGGCTTCACCTGATATCGACCTTTCTCCTCTCCGCCATCGCCCTGTCGAGTTGCAGCGACTCCAGCACCACGCAGTCCGGTGGCGGCGGCGCGGGCCAGGGGGGCGCCCGACCGCCGGCACAAGTCAGTGTCGTCGTCATGAAACAGAGCCCGCACGAGATCACGACCACACTTCCCGGCCGCGCCTCCGCATTTCAGATGGCGGAGATCCGTCCGCGCGTCAGCGGCGTCATCCAGGAAATCGCCTTCCGGGAAGGCAGCGAGGTCAAGGAAGGCGATCTGCTGTTCAAGATCGAGGACGACACCTATCGCGCCGCCTTTGCCCAGGCGCAGGCCAGCCTGCAAAAGGCTGAAGCCGGTGTTCCGACGGCACAGTCGAACCTTGCCCGCCAGGAACGCCTGGTCGGTTCCGGTGCAACGCAGGTCGAGTTGGAAAATGCGCGCGTTACATTGCTCCAGGCCGAGGCCGACGTTGCCCAGGCCAAGGCCGCGCTGCGCTCCGCCGAGATCGAACTGGCCCTGACGGAAATCCGCGCGCCCTTCGAGGGCGTGACCACCGCATCGCGTTATTCGATCGGCAATGTCGTCACCGCCAATCAGGCCGACAGCCTGATGACCCTGCGGCGCCTCGATCCGATCTATATCGAGTTGACGGAATCGAGCGTCAATCTGCTGCGCCTGCGCGAGGCGATCGAAGCAGGTCGCATTGACCAGAGCCAGAGCAAGACGACGGATATCAGGCTGATGCTGGAGGACGGCATCGAGTATCCGGTCGTCGGCAAGCTTGACATGTCGGAAATGGCGGTCAGCCAGACGACGGGCACCTATTCGATCCGTGCCGTATTCGACAATCCCGACAATCTCATCCTCCCGGGCATGTATGTCCGCGCAACGGTCAATGTCGGAACTGAAAACGGTTTCCTTATCCCCCAACGCGCCGCAAATCGCAGCCCGAACGGCGAGCTGACAGCCAAGTTCGTCACCGCAGAAAACACCGTGGAGACCCGCACCTTCACAGCGGCCGAGGTGTCCGGCAACAACTGGCTGGTCGCAAAAGGCATTGCCGATGGCGACAAGCTGATCGTCGACGGTTTCCAGCGCATCGGCGACGGCGCGCCTGTCCAGCCGGTTGAAGCGACAATAAATGCAGACGGTATCGTCCAAGAGGCCGCAGCCCCTGCTGCCGCCCCCGCCGCACAGCCTTGACTGTGCCGAGGCAAGCCACGAAAGGCATTAGGGGATAATCCATGGCCAAGTACTTCATCCGACGCCCGATCTTCGCCTGGGTGATTGCGATCATCATCATGCTGGGCGGTGCACTGGCAATTTCAAGCCTGTCGATCGCCCAGTATCCGGAAATCGCTCCGACGACTGTCCGCATCTCCGCCAGCTACAACGGTGCGAGCGCTGAAACGGTCGAGAAATCAGTGACATCGATCATCGAGGACGGCATGACCGGTCTCGATGACCTGACCTATATGACGTCATCCTCGAGCACGGGCTCATCCAGTGTCACTCTGACCTTCGGCACCTCGGTCGATCCGGAAATCGCGCAGGTCCAGGTCCAGAACAAGCTGCAGCTCGTCCAGTCCCAGCTGCCCGACGTCGTCCAGACGGCCGGCATCTCCGTCACCCGATCGACCTCCAGCATCCTGCTCGTGGGCGCGCTGGTCTCGACTGACGGAAAGCGCAGCAATGTGGTCCTCGGCGACATCTTCTCGACCCAGATCGAGGACCAGATCAAGCGATTGGAAGGCGTCGGCAGCATCCAGGTCTTCGGGACCGGCTATGCGATGCGGGTCTGGCTCGATCCTTTCCAGCTGAACAAGTTCCAGCTGACTGCAAATGACGTTACAGCCGCGATCCAGGCGCAGAACACCCAGGTCTCTGTAGGTGCCCTCGGCAGCCAGCCGGCCCCGGCAGGACAACAGCTGAATGTCACCGTCACAGCCCAGAGTCAGCTCCAGTCGGTCTCGGACTTCGAGGCGATCATCCTGAAGACCGAAACGGACGGAGCGACCGTCCGCCTCAGCGACGTGGCGCGCATCGAGATCGGGCAGGAAAGCTATGCGACGAACTCCCGTTCGAACCGCAATCCGGCCACCGGCTTCGCGGTCAATCTGGCCACCGGCGCCAACGCGCTGGACACGGCGGATCGGGTTAAGACGCAGCTTGCGACAATCGCTCCGTCGCTGCCCGAGAATGTCGTAATCACCTACCCATACGACACCACGCCCTTCGTGGAACTGTCGATCGAGAAGGTCGTGCACACGCTGATCGAGGCAATCGTGCTGGTCTTCGTGGTTCTCTTGGTCTTCCTGCAGAACCTGCGGGCAACCTTCATCCCGATGATCGCAGTCCCGGTCGTGCTGCTCGGCACCTTCGGCATCCTCGCTCTCACGGGATACTCGATCAACACGCTGACCATGTTTGCCATGGTCCTGGCAATCGGCCTTCTCGTCGACGACGCCATCGTCGTCGTTGAAAACGTCGAGCGCATCATGAGCGAGGAAGGTCTGTCGCCGCTCGAGGCGACCGAGAAGTCGATGGGCGAGATCACCGGCGCAATCGTCGGCATCGCACTGGTACTGACGGCGGTGTTCATTCCAATGGCGTTCTTCGGTGGATCCACCGGCATCATCTACCGCCAGTTCTCCGTGACGATCGTGTCCGCGATGCTGCTCTCGGCACTGGTCGCGATCGTGCTGACGCCTGCGCTCTGCGCCACAATGCTGAAGCCTGTCGATCACCACAAGCCGAAGCGCGGTCCCGCCGCCTGGTTCAATCGCAACTTCGATAACGCCACCAACGGCTATGTCTCGTCGATCGGCTATCTTCTGAAGCGACCGTTGCGTGTCATGCTGATGTTCGCCATCGTGATCGGCGGCATGAGCTGGCTGTTCCTGCGTATGCCGTCCTCGTTCCTGCCACAGGAAGACCAGGGTGTGCTCATGACCATCGTCCAGCTTCCAAACGGTGCGACCGTCACCAGAACCGAAGAGATCATCGAGAAGATCGAAGACTACTATCTCGACAAGGAGAAGGATGCGATCCAGGACGTATTCTCAGTGTCTGGATTCTCCTTCACCGGCTCCGGCCAGAACTACGCACTGGTCTTCGCCAAGCTTAAGGATTTTGACCTGCGGAAAGAGCCGCAGCTCGCCGCATCGGCTGTCGTGCAGCGCGCAATGGGCTACTTCTTCACGCTGCGTGACGGCATGGTCTTCCCGCTTCAGCCGCCTGCCATTCCAGGCCTCGGCAATTCCAGCGGCTTCTCGATGTATCTTGTCGACAGCGGAAAGAACGGGACCGAGGCACTAACCGCAGCGTCACAGCAGCTGGCACAGGCCGCCGCAGGCAATTCGAACGTCACCTCCTTCCGCTCCAACAATCCGCCTGCCGAAACGCAGCTCAAGTTCCTGCTGGACCAAGAGAAGATGGGTGCGATGGGTCTGGATATTGCCACCGTCAACAACATGCTCTCGACCATCTTCGCCGGTCGCGATGTGAACGACTTCACATTGAACGGCGAACTGAAGCCGGTCTATGTCCAGGGGGACGCGCCCTACCGCATGCAGGAAGATGCAATCAATCACTGGCACGCCCGCAACGGGAGTGGCGAGATGGTTCCCTTCTCGTCCTTCATCAAGACGGAGTGGATCAGTGGTGCACCGACCCTCAGCCGTTTCAATGGCGCCAGCGCCATCTCGATGGAAGGCGCCGCCGGCGTGGGCGTGAGCTCCGGGACCGCCATGGACACGATGGAGCAACTGACGGCAGACCTGGATGGTGGATACACCGTCGCGTGGCAGGGCATCTCCTATCAGGAGCGGCTCTCTGGCTCGCAGGCCCCCCTGCTCTACGCGCTCTCCGTTCTGATCGTGTTCCTTTGCCTCGCCGCTCTCTACGAGAGCTGGTCCATACCGTTCTCCGTCATCATGGCGGTTCCGGTCGGGGTCCTGGGTGCGGTTGCCGCAGCAAGTTTCTTCGGCCAGTCCAACGACGTCTATTTCAAGGTCGGATTGCTCACCACAATCGGTTTGGCGGCGAAGAACGCGATTCTCATCGTCGAGTTCGCCAAGGACCGTCAGGCCGCCGGATTGAGTGTCATTGATGCAACACTCGAAGCTGCAAAACTTCGACTGCGGCCGATTATCATGACATCGCTGGCCTTCATTCTCGGTGTCGTTCCGTTGGCGATTGCAACCGGAGCGGGCTCCGCAGCGCAAAATTCCATTGGTATTGGCGTTCTGGGTGGCATGTTCACCGCCACGGCGCTCGGAATCTTCTTCGTTCCGTCCTTCTTCGTCATAATCCGGCAGGTCTTCGGCGGTGCAAAACCCAAAGAAGAGCTGTCGTCACAATGATTGACAAACTATCTTAACCAACTATTGCGTAGGGTGCTGCGGTAGCCTGCGTGAGTAAAGCGGTCGCTGGCTTGAGGGAATTAAAAACCCTCTCGTGGCAAGACCGGGGGACAAGTACAGGAACACGTGATGCTCAAGATTCGTGCCGTCGCACCACTCGCAATGCTCCTCCTTTCCGGCTGCGTCGTCGGCCCGGACCATGAGGCGCCGCAGACGACCCTCCCTGCCAAGTTTTCAGAGGGCAGCGCCAAGACTGCGGCTCAAGACGTGACTCTCGCGCCGTGGTGGACAGCTTTCAGGGACCCCCGCCTGA
>CALSAF010000194.1:0-8267 GCA_943372805.1 Rhizobium sp. Q54 | reverse complement strand
AACAAGGATCCGGGTGTCAGCCTCCCACGTCCCTGGCTCTTGCGCAACGTCTTCCACCAAGCGCCCGAATGACTTCAGCCCCAACAACTGCACGTCTCCGTGAATGTGGCAGATTCTGGCCGCTCATTGCGGCCAATTGACCGGATTTGTCGTCCGTCATCTGCGACGAATCCTCATCTTGGACTTAAGTCTATGATTTTTCGGGGTTAATTTGTGGTGAAACTTGGCGCTTTGGTGCCTTGACTATGCAGGGGCTCAAAATTATGGTGCGCCCGACTTCAAAGCGGGCCAAAAGGGTTTCTATCTCGCCGTTTCTGCATTCAAATCGGGCGCATGAACGGCCCTTGAGACAGGCAACGGCGGAGGCAGCCATGACGGACCACCGGGAAGAAGATCTGGAAGAGCGTCGTAGACGGTTGGCCATGGAACTCGCGGAGCGGGATACCAGGGTCAGGGACGAGGAACGCGCCGAGATCAACGCCGACGAAACCCGAAAGGGCTACGGGATGGCGATGAAGATCTCGAGCGAGTTTATCTCCGCCATCATCGTTGGTGCGCTTCTGGGCTATCTTTTCGACTACTTTGTGGGTACGGGGCCGTGGGGCATGATCGTCATGCTGCTAATCGGCTTCTGCGCCGGCGTGTTGAACGTCATGCGCGTCGTCGGGATCGTGGCCTCGCCGCATCCGGCCGATCGCAGGATGGACTTTAAAGACAAGGGCGACGGCCGCTGACGCGCCAGCCTGAATGAGAATAGACCGCCTCGGCGGCGAAAGCGAAAGAGCAGAACGTGGCAAACGATCCTACTCATCAGTTCCTGGTCCAGAAGATTGTCCCGATTGAAATCGGCGGAATTGATTTCTCGTTCACCAACGCTTCGCTGTTCATGGTTGCGACCGTCGCTGCCGCTTCGAGTTTCCTCTACTTCTCGACCTCGAATCGCGGCCTGATCCCGACCCGGATGCAGTCGGTCGCCGAGATGGCCTACGAGTTCATCGCCTCGATGCTGCGCGAAGGCGCAGGCTCCAAGGGCATGCACTTCTTCCCGATGGTCTTCTCGCTGTTCATGTTCGTGCTGACGGCCAACCTGCTCGGCATGTTCCCCTACTTCTTCACGATCACCAGCCAGATCATCGTAACCTTTGCGCTGGCCCTGTTCGTCATCCTCACGGTTCTGATCTACGGCTTCTACAAGCACGGTCTGCACTTCCTCTCGATCTTTGCGCCGTCTGGCGTTCCCGGCGCGCTTCTGCCGCTCGTGTCGACGATTGAGGTCGTGTCCTTCCTGTCCCGCCCGATCAGCCTTTCCGTCCGTCTTTTCGCCAACATGCTGGCCGGTCACATCACGCTCAAGGTCTTCGCGGGCTTCGTGGTGTCGATGAGCGCCGCCGGTGCCGTGGGCGTCGCGGGTTCGATCCTGCCCCTCATCATGACGGTCGCCATGACCGCTCTCGAGTTTCTCGTTGCCTTCCTGCAGGCCTACGTCTTCGCGGTACTGACTTGCATGTACCTGAACGACGCCGTGCATGGTGGTCACTGAGAATAAAGTCGCTGGCCCCGGCCACCCGGGCGTCAAAAACAGCCGCAACAACCCATTCGAAGGAGTATCCATATGGAAGCGGAAGCAGCAAAGTACATCGGCGCGGGTCTCGCATGCCTCGGCATGGCTGGTACGTCCCTCGCTCTCGGCCGTATCTTCGGTGACTACCTGACCGGCGCACTGCGCAACCCGTCGGCTGCTGACAGCCAGTTCGGCCGTCTGGTATTCGGCTTCGCCGTTACGGAAGCTCTGGGCATCTTCTCGCTGCTCATCGCTCTCCTTCTCCTGTTCGCCGTCTAATAACGGCTGGAGTTTGGGATCACGGCGCGCCGACAAGGCAGCCGTGATCTCGCGCATTTGAGCATACACCTGGAGGTGAGCATGTTTGTGACCCCCGCCTATGCCGAGGAAAAGCCGGCAGAAGGCCAGCTTCACACGGAAACCGGCGTTGCCCACGACGCGGGCCACGGCGGCGGCGTGTTCCCGCCGTTCGATTTCTCGACCTATCCGTCGCAGCTTCTGTGGCTGGTGATCACGTTCGGCGTGTTCTACATGCTCATGCAGAAGGTCATCGTTCCGCGCGTTGGCGGCATTCTCGAGAACCGCCACGACCGCATTGCTCAGGATCTCGACGAGGCTGCTCGTCTGAAGTCTGAAGCCGATGCTGCCATCGAAACATACGAGCGCGAGTTGACGGCTGCCAAGGCGAAAGCCGGCCAGATCGCTTCTGCTGCTCGTGATGCATCCAAGGCCAAGGCCGATGCGGAGCGTGCTGCCATCGAGACGGAACTGTCCGCCAAGATCGCTGCTGCAGAAAGCCGCATTGCTGATATCAAGGCACGCGCCTTTGCCGAAGTCGACACGATCGCCATCGACACCGTTGGCACCATCGTCGAAGAACTGATCGGCACCAAGTCGACCGCAGCCGACATCAAGGCCGCCGTCTCCGGCGTTGCCAAGCAGGGAGCGTAAGCATCATGGACGCTTCATTTTTCGCACTCGTTGCCCTCGTTCTGTTCTTCGTCCTGCTCGCCTACCTGAAGGTACCGGGCATGATGGCGAAGGCTCTCGACGAGCGCGCCGACAAGATCCGTGACGAACTCGCCGAAGCCAAGCGCCTGCGCGAAGAGGCCCAGCATCTGCTGGCCGAATACCAGCGCAAGCGCAAGGAAGCCGAAGCCGAGGCCGCTGCAATTGTCGCTGCTGCCGAACGCGAGGCCGCTGCCCTGACTGCAGAAGCCAAGCAGAAGACCGAGGAGTTTGTGGCACGCCGCAACGCTCTGTCCGAGCAGAAGATCAAGCAGGCCGAGACCGAAGCCGTGAACGCCGTTCGTGCGGCCGCGGTAGACCTCGCGATTGCTGCGGCTGAAAAGGTGCTGGCGAAGAAGGCCGATGAGGCTGTTCAGCAGACCCTGTTCAAGGCCTCTGTTGGTGAGGTAAAGTCGCGGCTGAACTGAGTTCGGCGCGATAGCCCATGAGGCAGTCTGATTTCTGACGCCCCGATCGGTCCGCCGGTCGGGGCGTTTGTTTTCGGGGGAATTTGACATGGCAGTGAAGTTGAAGTCGATCTCTCTCCTCATGGCGGCGCTCACTACGCTTTTGCCGGCTGGGCCCGTGGTCAGCGAGGAAAAGCTCGAATGGATCGGCTGGAGCGGCGAGGGGGCCGCGTCGCTCGTCTATGGCATCGCCAACAGCGACCATGTGATCTTGTCCCTTGCTTGCCAGCAGGGCGGGGAGCCTGTCACGCTGGTCTATCCCCATGAGCCAATGGGGGCCGAGGACGGCGCCTTCTATAGCCTCGAATTGCGCGCAGGTGATCGCAATTTGACAATCAGGATGAAGGGCGTCCGGCTTGAGATGGATGATCTCTTCATCCTAGAAGGTGAACTCCAAAGGAAGGCCGATCTGCTGGGCCTTCTGAATGGCGGCGAGACACTGACCGTCCTGGTCGGGCAGGACGTGACGGAATTGCCGCTGGCAGGTGCCTCTGTCGCTGGCGCCGCCTTCTTGGGTGCCTGCGGTCGCTGAGCCTGCACCTGCAAGCGCCTTGATCACGGTGCCGCGGCGGCCTCTCGGTCGCGCTTGAGGGGCCGGAAGCTCATTCGGTGCAGCGGGCAGGGGCCATGGGTGACAATGGCGCTACGATGGCGCTCCGTCCCATAACCTGCATGCACTTCGAAGCCATAGTCCGGATAGACGAGGCCGGCGCGCGCCATCATCCGGTCGCGCATCACCTTGGCGACAATCGAGGCTGCCGCGATCGATACGGAGCGGGCGTCCCCCTTGACGACGGCCTCGCCGCTGCAGGTGAGCCCCATAGGAACATCCCGGCCATCGGTGAGCACGTGGCGGGCTTCCAAGTCGAGACCGGCGACAGCCCTTCGCATGGCATCGAGGCTCGCCTTGCGGATATCGATGAGGTCGATGCGCTTGGGTGAGGAGGAGGCGATCGAAACCGTAGCCTCTGCAAGGATACGTTCGTAGAGCGCTTCCCGCTGCACAGCCGAGAGCTTCTTGGAATCGTTCAGCCCCTCGGGGATACGCTTTGGATCAAGGATGACCGCAGCCGCCACCACAGGTCCTGCAAGAGGCCCGCGGCCGGCCTCATCGGTGCCGGCGACCGGCCACAGGCCCTTTCGTTTCGCACGGCTCTCCAGCGAAAAATCCGGAACGAGCGGCAGGTCGGGGAAGAGATCAGGAGAATCGGGTGGCGTGCGACGTTTCATGCGGCAGAAATCGCACGCGCACCCGACCTCCTGCAAGTCCCCGGTCCCGATCGCCGATCATGGCGACAGGGGCGGCTTACCAGGGACCACATCCGGTGCGAGGCGGCGGACAACAGCACCGGAATACAAAAACAAACCCAAGTCAGAGCAGCGAGAGTTGCACCCCGTCGCTGTTGGGCGAGATAAACAGATCTTCCCTGAGATGCAGGCTTCGCCGCATCAGGCCGAGCCGCTTGGTGGCCATTTCGAACCGGCGGCTGATCTGCCAGGCATAGGGACCGGCACCCTTCATCCGCTTGCCGAATTCGGCATCGTAATCTTTGCCGTCGCGCATCGAGCGTACCAGCGACATCACATGCCGATAGCGATCCGGATAGTTCTGCAGAAGCCAATCGCGAAACAGCGGGCTCACTTCCAGCGGCAGGCGCAGCAGCACGTAGCTCGCCTCCGACGCGCCGGCAGCCTTGCCGCTGTCGAGAATGCGTTCGATCTCGTGGTCGTTGAGAGCGGGAATGACAGGCGCCATCATCACGGCCACCGGAATACCGGCTTCAGACAGCGCCTTGATCGCTTCCAGCCGCTTGGTCGGGGTGGAGGCCCGTGGCTCCATGCTGCGCGCCAGCTTCCGGTCGAGCGTCGTCACGGAGATGCCGACCTTGACCAGACCGCGCTCGGCCATCGACTTCAGGATATCGATATCGCGCAGGATCAGCGCCGACTTGGTCACGATCACGACGGGATGGTTCGCCTTGTCCAGGATCTCCAGGATCTGCCGCATGATGCGCCATTCCCGCTCAATCGGCTGGTAGGGGTCGGTGTTGGTGCCAATCGCAATCGGCTTCACCTTGTAGCCGGGCTTCGAAAGCTCCCGCTCCAGAAGGCGCGGCGCATCCGGCTTGGCAAACAGCTTGGCTTCAAAGTCGAGACCGGCGGAGAGCCCCATATAGCTGTGGGTTGGTCTGGCAAAGCAGTAGATGCAGCCGTGTTCGCAGCCCCGGTAGGGGTTGATCGAGCGGTCGAAGGGAATGTCGGGCGAGTCGTTGCGGGTGATCACCGAGCGCGGCTTTTCAACCTGCACCTCGGTCTTGAACGGCGGCAGATCCTCCAGCGTCTGCCAGCCGTCGTCGAAGGCGACCCGCTCCTGGCGCTCGAAGCGCCCGGCCGGATTGATCCCTGCGGCGCGACCGCGCCGCCGGTCGATCTCGATCCGCAGCCCGGACGCGCTCATCAGCGCATCGGCAATATCTGCCGTGTTGCCGGGCTGAAAGGCAGCCTGGCTCGCAAGAGACAGCTCGTTCATGTTTGCTCCTCGCGGGCTTGGCGGCCTCGCTCAATGATTTTATTCCTACGGGAAAAAAGAGAACAATGCAAGAACAAACTTCAAGAAACTGTTTGTGGCAAAACTTTGTGCAATGCGATAGATGTAGGCAATGTTGACCGTCATCATGGAATGCCACGATCAGGAGCCCGAACTCGCACAGACCTTGTCCGTGCTGGTTGCCGGCGCCATTGAAGGCCTTGTCAGCGATGTCATCGTGCTGGATCACGGTTCCCAGGACGGCTCGTCCTTCGTCGCCGATGCCGCCGGTTGCCGCTTTTATCAGCAATGGGACATGAAGGAGTTGCTGGCAACGGCGCGCGGTGAATGGCTTCTGCTGATTGAGCCCGGTGCTCGCCTGGGTCAGGGCTGGATCGATGAGGTCGCCGAATACGTTGCCCTCAACAAGGCGCCCGCGCGCTTCTCCGAATCGCGGCTTTACCGGCTACCCTTCTATCGCCGGTTGACAAGAACACGGCCACTTCTGGAGAACGGACTGCTGATCCCCAAGCGGCAGGCGCAGGGTCTGGCGGGCGAGGGCAGGGAGCTTCTGCAGCTTGCCCGTGGCCACAAGCCACGTCGATTGGCATCGGAGATCATCCCTTCCTGGGTGGCTCGCGAAGCGCGCCGCTGATCAACCCTGATTACGCTTCAGGTGTTCGTCGAGTCGGGGCATGATCTCCACGAAATTGCAGGGCATGTGACGGTAGTCGAGCTGCAGCTTGATGATCCCGTCCCAGGCATCCTTGCAGGCTCCGGGCGAGCCCGGCAGCACGAAGATGAAGGTCGCGTTGGCGACGCCGCCCGTGGCGCGCGACTGGATGGTTGAGGTGCCGATCTTGTCGTAGGATATCCGGTGAAAAACCTCGGAAAAACCGTCCATGCGCTTCTCGAGCAGCGGCTCCAGGGCCTCCGGCGTCACGTCTCGGCCGGTAAATCCCGTACCGCCTGTGGTGATGACCACATCGATTTCAGCTGTCTTGGTCCAGGCCTCGACCTGTGCCCGGATCGCTGCCTTGTCGTCCTTGACGATGGCGCGTTCCACCAGCCGATGACCGGCGTCCGCGATGCGGCCAACCAGCGTGTCTCCGGACTTGTCGTCCGCCAGGCTGCGCGTGTCCGAGACCGTAAGCACGGCAATGCCGACCGGAATGAACGGACGGCTCTCGTCGATGCGGCTCATCAGGTCTCTCCTGCAACGGTGCGTGTCAAAAGCACATACCAGTTCGGCCGATAGGCGGAAAGCGCAAGCGCCGCCTTCATCGCCGCAGCCTCCGTCTCGTAGAGACCGAAACAGGTGGCGCCGGAACCGGACATGCGCACGAAGCCGGCAAGGCTCTGCCGCAGCAGGTCACAAGCCTCGGCGATCTCGGGCACCAGCAGTTCGGCCGACGGCTGCAGGTCGTTGCGCAGGTTTGAGAGCGAGTGCATCCAGCGCGAAACATCGTCAGGGGGCGTCATGGCCCCGATCGGCGAATTGTCGCTCCGGACAAGGCTGCGGAAGACTTCCGGTGTAGAGACGGCTTTGAGCGGGTTGAGAAGCACCAGCGGCACGGCGGGCATTGCCACCCTCTCGATTGTCTCGCCAATGCCACGTGCCCGAAGAGGGGTGGAGGCAAGGCACATCGGAACATCCGCGCCGAGTTGCAGCGCAATCTGCTGCAATGTGGCGTCCGGCAGGTTCGCCTTCCACAGCCTCAGAAGCCCGCGGAGAGCTGCGGCCGCGTCCGCAGAGCCGCCACCGATGCCGGATGCGATCGGCAGGCTCTTGTCGAGGGTGATCGAAACAGGTCCGTGCGGCTCGTCCATCTCTTGAAGGGCGGAACGCAAGAGGTCGCGGGCCTTCAGGACCAGATTGTCTTCGCCGGAGAGGTCCGCCCCGAAGCGACCGGTCAGGCGAAAGCTGTCGGCCTCGGATGCCTCGAAGGCCAGCTCGTCGCCATCCTCGGCAAAGGTCACGAGGCTGTCCAGCAAGTGATAGCCGTCCGTGCGCCGACCCGTCACGTGAAGCGCAAGGTTGATCTTCGCCGGAGCCGTCTCGACGATCCGCTCCGGTCGACGCTGTGCAGCGGGGGTCATGCGGATCAGGTCTTCTTGTCGTCTTTCTTGGGCTCTTCGGCAGGTTTGCTCTCGACCTTGGCAGCATCCGCCTCGATCGGCGGCAGGCCCTTCTCGATCTTGCCCTGAATCTTTGGAACCTCGGCTTCTTCAGGTTCGGAAGCGAGCGCCCGCTTCCACTGATATTTGGCTTCGAGCTTGCGGTCGACGCGCCAATAGGCATCGCCCAGGTGATCGTTGATCGTTGCATCGCCGGCGCGCAGCTCGACGGCCCGTTCCAGTTCGACAACCGCTTCATCGAAGCGGCCAAGACGATAATAGGCCCAGCCAAGCGAATCGACGATGTAGCCGTCGTCCGGTCTCAGCTCGACGGCCTTCTTGATCATCTCCAGGCCTTCCTGGAGGTTGCGGTTCATGTCGACCCAGGAATAGCCGAGATAGTTCAAAACCTGCGGCTGATCGGGGTTGAGCTCCAGCGCCTTGTGGAAGTTCGGCTCGGCATTGTCCCACTTCTTCAGCCGTTCATAGGCAATGCCCCGCTGGAAGAAGACTGACCAGTGATTCCGTGTCGGGGCCGGGCCGATGATCTCGACAGCCTTGTCGTAATTGTCAGCCATGGCCGCGT
>CALSAF010000193.1:0-8312 GCA_943372805.1 Rhizobium sp. Q54 | reverse complement strand
CCTCCCCCCTCAAGGGGGAGGTGTGGCGGACGGCCAGCCGCCTCCGATCTCCCCCCTTGAGGGGGAGATGCCCGCGCTTCGATGCAATCGAAGGAGGGCAGAGGGGGGTAAAACCACGCGCCAACGCCATAGAACCGCTCACACCCCCGTCGCCGGAATGCCCGTGCGTTCCACCTTGCGCGGGGCGACGAGGTCCTTCCAGGTCGACAGCGCCTTGGACACCGCCGGGAAGGGCTCGCGCTTGACAAACTTGCCGTGGCCCTCGCGGGTCTTCACTGCACTTTCCTCGATCGCGACATAGCCGCGTGTCAACGTGTAGCGCGGCAGGCCGGTGACGGTCTTGCCTTCGAAGACGTTGTAATCGATCGACGACTGCTGGGTCTTGGCGGAGATGGTCTTGGAGCGCTTGGGATCCCAGACCACGAGGTCGGCATCGGCGCCGACGAGGACGGCCCCCTTCTTCGGGTAGATGTTGAGGATCTTGGCGATGTTGGTCGAGGTGACCGCGACGAATTCGTTCATCGTCAGGCGACCGGTCGCAACGCCATAGGTCCAAAGCATGGGCATGCGGTCTTCAAGGCCACCGGTGCCGTTCGGGATCTTGGCGAAGTTGCCGACGCCGAACCGCTTCTGTTCGCTGGTGAAGGCGCAGTGGTCGGTGGCGACGACCGAGAGCGAGCCCGACTGCAGGCCGGCCCAGAGTGAATCCTGGTGCTGCTTGTTGCGGAAGGGGGGCGACATTACGCGGCGGGCGGCGTGGTCCCAGTCCTTGT
The DNA here is from genome assembly GCA_943372805.1 of Rhizobium sp. Q54. GTDB lineage: Bacteria > Pseudomonadota > Alphaproteobacteria > Rhizobiales > Rhizobiaceae > Allorhizobium. The sequence goes on along the minus strand of CALSAF010000193.1, from coordinate 7,539 downwards.
TGAAGTATTCGCTCTCGTCGAGCGTCAGGTGCTGGATCAACGGCTCGCCATAGACGCGCATGCCCTTCTGGCGGGCGCGGCGGATGGCTTCATGCGCCTGTTCGCAGGAGGTGTGCACGACATAGAGCGGCACGCCCGCCATGTCGGCCAACATGATCGCGCGGTTGGTCGCTTCGCCTTCGACCTCAGGCGGACGGGAATAGGCGTGGGCTTCTGGGCCGTTATTGCCTTCGGCGAGCAACTTGGCCGTCATCGAGGCGACGACGTCGCCATTTTCGGCATGCACCATCGGCAGCGCGCCGAGTTCGGCACAACGCTGGAAGGAGGCGAACATCTCGTCGTCGTTCACCATCAGCGCGCCCTTGTAGGCCATGAAGTGCTTGAACGAGTTGATGCCCTTGTCCTGCACCACGGTCTTCATCTCGTCGAAGATGCGCTCGTTCCAGCCGGTGATCGCCATGTGGAAGGAGTAGTCGGCCGTGGCGCGCGAGGTCTTGTTGTCCCACATCTGCAGGGCTTCGAGCAGCGACTGGTCGGGGGCGGGCAGACAGAAATCGACGACCATGGTCGTGCCGCCCGAGAGGCCGGCGCGCGTGCCGCTTTCGAAGTCGTCGGCAGAGTAGGTGCCCATGAACGGCATTTCCAGATGCACATGCGGGTCGATACCACCAGGCATGACGTAACAGCCGGCTGCATCCAGCACGGTGTCGCCGGAGAGGTTCGGCCCGATCTCGACGATCACGCCGCCCTCGATCTTGACGTCGGCCTTGTAGGTCAGATCGGCGGTGACGATCGTGCCGCCCTTGATGACTGTGGTGGTCATTTGCTCTCTCCCCGTGTCGTGTTCTTGATGGTTGGTTCAACGAGCTCTCCGGCAAGCTTGGTTGCCCAGTGCGCTGCGTTCGCCTCCGGCGCCCCCTCATCCGGCCCTTCGGGCCACCTTCTCCCCGCTGGGGAGAAGAGGTCACGCTGCCGTTGTGCGCCCTCATTTCCTCTAGCTACGCTGCGGCGACCGGAGTGCTTCCTGTGGTACGGCGAGATCCCCGCACGCTCCCTCTTCCCCCCAGCGGGGAGAAGGTGGCCCGAAGGGCCGGATGAGGGGGCGCGGAGCGAGTTCATCACGCCACAATCTCCGCCGTCTCCAGAACCGCCCTGAGCAGCACGTCGCAGCCGGCGCTTGCCCATTCCTTGGAAATCTCTTCCGCCTCGTTGTGGCTGAGGCCGCCGACGCAGGGGCACATGATCATGGTCGAGGGCGCGACCTTCGCCGCCCAGCAGGCGTCGTGGCCGGCACCGGAGATGATGTTCATGTGGCTGTAGCCGAGATCTTCCGCCGCCTTGCGGACGGAGGCGACGAGTTTCGGATCGAAGGTCACCGGATCGAAATGGCCGACGGCCTCGACTGCGCAGCCGACGCCGAGCGCTGCACAGATTTCTGCGGCCTTCGCCTCGATTGTCGCGCGCATGCGGTCGAGCTTTGTTTGCTCGGGCGTGCGAATGTCGACGGTGAAGATCACCGTGCCGGGCAGGACGTTGCGGGAATTGGGCGAGAACTTGACCTGGCCGACGCCGCCGACGGCGCCGGGCTGTTCGCTCATCGCCACTTCCTGGACCATTTCCATGATCCGGGCCATGGCCAGGCCGGCATTGACGCGCAGGTTCATCGGGGTCGAACCGGTATGGGCTTCGCGCCCGGTCAGGGTGAATTCCAGCCACCACAGACCCTGGCAATGGGTGACGACGCCGATCTGCTTCTCCTCGGCTTCGAGGATCGGGCCCTGTTCGATGTGGTATTCGAAATAGGCATGCATCTTTCTGGCGCCGACCTTTTCGTCGCCGACCCAGCCGATGCGCTTTAGCTCGTCGCCAAAGGTCTTGCCCTCCATGTCCTTGCGGGCATAGGCGTAATCCTGTGTCAGCACGCCGGCAAAGACACCGGATGCCAGCATGGCAGGCGCAAAGCGCGCGCCTTCCTCGTTGGTCCAGTTGGTAACGACGATGGGATGCTTGGTCTTGATGTTGAGATCGTTCATCGACCTGACAACCTCGAGACCGGCTAGCACGCCGAGCACGCCGTCATACTTGCCGCCGGTCGGCTGGGTGTCGAGATGGGAGCCGATATAGACCGGAAGCGCGTCCGGATCGGTGCCGGCGCGGGTCATGAACATGTTGCCCATGGTGTCGACGCCCATGGTGAGGCCCGCATCCTCGCACCAGCGCTGGAAGAGGCGACGGCCTTCGGCATCCTCGTCGGTCAGGGTCTGGCGATTGTTGCCGCCAGCCACGCCGGGGCCAATCTTCGCCATCTCCATGAGCATGTCCCACAGCCGATCGCCGTTCACGCGAACGTTGTTGCCGGGTTGCGCCGTCATCGCAGATCCTCACCTGTTTTAAAGAACCGGATCTTCCGCCCGATTCCCATGTTCCCGGGGTCAGCAGCAGCGGCTTGTGTTGTTTTTTCCGCTGTCGTATCGGCAGTTGCCTTTATTTGACATCTGTCCAATAATTTGACCGACTGGTAAAACATTACAACTTCCATCACGGCACTCAAGACGGAATCGGCAAAAATCTGCGACAAAAAATAGAGCAGATGCCCAGATTTTGGGCTTGGATATTCTTGAGCGACTTCAGTGTCTTAGGCGGGGAACAACTCTAAGATGGCGATACCGAGAGCGGCGCAAACCCAGAGGCGGACGCGAATCCAGGAGGAGAAGGAGGAGCTCATCCTCGAAGCGGCGTTGGAGGTGTTCTCGCAGCGGGGATTCCACGGCTCGACGATCGACCAGATCGCCGAGGTCGCCGGCATGTCGAAACCCAACCTGCTTTACTATTTCCGCACCAAGGAAGCGATGCATCGGGCGCTGATCGACAGGGTCCTGGAGAACTGGCTCGAGCCGTTGCAGGCCTTCGATGCGGCCGGCGATCCGGAAGAAGAGATCCGCTCCTATATCCGGCGCAAACTGGAGATGGCGCGGGATTTCCCTCGCGAAAGCCGACTCTTCGCCAACGAGATCCTGCAGGGCGCGCCGCATATCGCGACGGTGCTCGAAGGGCCGCTCAAGGAGCTTGTGGACGAGAAGGCAGAGGTGATCCGGGCGTGGATCAGCTCGGGCAAGATCCGCGCCTGCGATCCGCACCACATGATCTTCTCGATCTGGTCTACCACGCAGCACTATGCCGATTTCGACGTTCAGGTTCGCTCGGTTCTGGGGGCTCAACGTGAACAGGAAGACCGGTTCGAGGCGGCTGCAACCTTTCTCGAAGGACTCTTCGTCCATGGTCTCATCCTGAAGCCGGCGCTCAGTCTCGCAGCAGGCCCATGACCAGCAGCCCGGCTGCGGTCACCAGCGCCCCGACGAAAACGGCTGGACTCGCCCAGCCGTGGCCAAGCAGACCTTCCAGCAGAATGATGAAGGTTGGCGTCAGATAACCGTAGCCGAGCACCTTGGGTGCGGGCAGGCGCATCGAGGCATATTGCAGCAGCATGAAGGTGAGCGCCGTAGTGATCACCGAGAGATAGGCGATTGTTGCCCAGACCGTCGGCGGAAGGGTTGCAAAATCCGTGGTGGCCAGCGGAACGGCACCGGTCGGAAGCAGCCAGGGCACCGTGAAGACGACGACCCAGAAGCCGAACGCGACTGGATTTTCGCCCTGGTTGAACTTGCGGATCAGCGGCACATAGGCGCCGTGGCAGATCACGCCGACGAAATAGATCAGTTCTCCGCGGCCAACGTCAAAGGACAGAATGGCGCCGATATCGGCCCTAAAGATCACCCAGATCGCGCCTAGGGCGGCGATCACCAGTGCGAGCAACACGTCGGGCCGGGTCTTCTGGCCGATGAAGACCAGGGCAAAGCCGGCGCTGATCAGCGGCATCAGGGTGAAGACCGCACCGGTCTGCACCGGACTGGTGAATTCGAGGGCCGCAAACATCGTCAGCATGTAGACGGCGATCAGGCCGCCGAGCAGAGCGAACCGCCAGATGCGCTGGGGCGCCCGGAAGGGTACCCGCAGGATGCCGAAGGTGAGCAGGCCCATAACGACGACAGTCATCAGGTAGCGCCAGAGCGTTAGCGGCCCGGCGTCCAGGTGGCGTGCCGCCATCCCGCCGAATGAGAAGGAGCCGGCGATCAGGGCGGCGAAGAGCAGCATCGCGGCATGGGCCATCAGCTTTTCGCGGCCCTTGGCATGGACGGTATGCCTGTTGGCGGGGGCGGAAGAGGCTTTGGCTGAATCTGTCATGGTGTGTCTCGCGGCTCGAGGCTGGCCTCGCCGTGCAGGCGTGACTTGACCGGACCGGCTTTCTCATTCATCTGCGACTCGGGCCGTGTGCAACATTGCTTCGCCCAGCGACATCCTTCCGGCAGTTAATCGAAAGCGGCCCTGATGACAACGACGATCGGCTTCAGCGACACCGACAAGAGCACCAGTGCCGTGCTGCAGGATGTGATCGATTCGATGGACGACGATCATGTCACCTTGCGCCAGATCCTGGAGAAGATGGGCGAGAGCGGTCTTCTCCTTCTCTGTGGCCTGCTCTCACTGCCATTTCTCGTTCCCGTTTCCATTCCCGGTGTGTCGACCGTCTTCGGTGCGGGGATCGTGCTGATCGGCATCGCTGTCACCTTCAATCGCCTTCCCTGGCTGCCGGAAAAGGTGGCCGATCGAAAGCTCGAGCGGGCGCGGCTCGTGCCGGTGCTGGAACGCGGCCTGAAAATCCTGCGCAAGTTCGACCGCTACGTGCGTCCGCGTCTTCCGGGGCTCACCGCCGGCGCGGTGGTCAATCGGTTCAACGGCCTGGTGCTGACGGCCGCCGGCGTGCTCTTGATGATGCCGCTCAGCTTCATCCCGTTCTCGAACACCTTGCCGGGGGTTGCTATTCTCCTGTTGTCGACAGGCATTTCGCAGCGCGATGGTGTCGTGGTGGCTGTCGGACATCTGATGGTGCTGCTGACGCTGGTCTACTTCGCCGGTCTCGCCTACGGAGCCTTTGCCGCAGGACAGAGCCTCAACCTTCTCGGCTGACCCGGCCAGCCCGCCTCAGGCGCTGCGCTGCCGCAAGTCTTCACGCCTGATGGCATGGGCCCTGGCAAAGTCGATGAACGCATCTGGGTTCATCGGGCGGGCGAGTGCGTAGCCCTGCAAGGTCTGGCAACCGAGATCGCGCAGGATTGCGGCATGCTCCATCGTTTCCACGCCTTCCGCCACGATGTCGATGCCAAAGGACCGACCGATGTCGACGATCGAGCCGATCAAGCGACGCTGGGTGGGATTGGTCACGATCGGTGCGGTCAGCTGCCGGTCGATCTTCAGGCGGCTCGGAGAGAGTTTGATGAGCGACAGGATGGAGGCGTAACCCGTGCCGAAATCATCAATCTCGATGGCGATGCCGTGGGCGCGGATGCGCTCCAGACTCCTGGCAACGGCGTCTGCCTTGTCGTCGAAGGATATCGATTCCAGCAGTTCGAAGGAAAGGCTTCCGGGGGTGAAGGACAGCTGTTCCAAATGCTCCAGCAACTTGTCCTCGAACAGGCGCTGGGCCGATATGTTGACGGAAACATGCTCTATGCCGAGCCCCTCGGCCTGCCAGCGTGACAGTTGATGCAAGGCCTGATCCAGGATGCTCGCGTCGATCTGGGCCACTACATTGAGGTTTTCGGCAATCTCCAGGAATGCGTCAGGCGTCAGCAAGCCCTTTTGCGGGTGGCGCCAGCGGGCCAGCGCTTCGACGCCGTTGATCTCCAGCGTGCGTGCGTCGAACTGCGGCTGGTACCAGGCGATGAAGTCACGGTCGCCGAGCGAGCGGAGGATGGCGTCGGCCGTATTTTTGATGTTGATTGTACGGGAGCGCAAGTGGTCGTTGAAGCGCTCGACCCTGTTGCGACCCCGGCGTTTCGCCTCATATAGAGCGATGTCTGCGTTGACCAGCAGCTGCTCCGACGTGAGCCCTGCCTCGGTCTTTTCCGCGATGCCGATCGAGGCTCCGACACGGCATTCATGGCCGTTGTAGGCAATCGGCCGGTTGATTGCCGCGATCAATGTCGAGCCCAGCAGTTCGTGGTCCTCTACCGCTTCTTTGCCCGTACAGACAATAACGAACTCGTCACCGCCGATGCGGGCGACGAAATCGGCGGGTGCAGCCTTGGCGCGCAATTCCTGGGCGACGTGGCGTAGGATGGCATCGCCCGCGCCGTGGCCCATGGTGTCGTTGATTTCCTTGAACCGGTCGAGGTCGATATGCAGCACTGTCAGCTGGTGGCATGTCTTCTGGTCGTCGTTGAACTGGGTCAGCCGCTCATCGAGGTAGCGGCGGTTGGGAAGCCCTGTCAGCGCATCGTGCAGTGCGTTGTGTTCCATGTGGCGGCGCGCGGCCTCGAGCTCGCCGTTACGTTGGGCCGTCTGGCGATGGGCCTCGCGCAGATCTTCCTGAAGCTTCGTGTCAGCGCTGACATCCCAGTTCACCCCCAGAAGCTTCACTTCCCCCTGACTGTTGCGGAAAGCGTTGCCAACGGTGCGGAAATGTACAACGGCCCCATCCGGCCGTGTCACGCGAAACTGGCCGCTATAGGTGCCTTCTTCGGCAATCGCCCGGGCCATGCCATTTTCGATGAGATCGACATCCTCCGGGTGGACCATGGATTGCCACAGCTCCCGGGTCATGCGGGTGTCCGGTGACAGGCCATAGAGCTGGTAGATTCGCTCGTCCCAGATCAGTTCGCCGCTTCTGACGTCCATCTCCCAGACGCCGATCCTCGACGATTCGAGTGCTGCACCAAGCCGGTGTGACATGGCGCGCAATTCTTCTTCCCGCTGACGAAGTGCCGCGTAATTCTTCTTGCGCTCCCGCATCAAAAGGGCGACCCAGACCACCGTCCCGGCGATCAGCCCCGAGAGAGCCGTGATCAGCACGCGTACGAGCGTGTTCGGCCTGCTGGCCGTGTCCCAGCCTTCCCTTGGGATAGCCGCGACGGTCCATCGTTTGTTGCCGAGATCGATGGTCATGGTGACCGGATCATTCGCCAGTATCTGGCCGTCGCCGTAGATGACCGTCGGACCTCCTGAGGTCATGCTCTCGTCCGTGATTGCTGCCGAGATTGTGAGGTCCGGTGCGCGCAGCCCGCTGTCGTCATAGAGGCGAGGGAGATCGACAATCCCGGCGAGGCCGCCCCAGAATGCCCGTGCTCCGAAATCATTCTGGATCTGCACCGGCAGCGTGATGATGAGCCCCATATTGCCGTTCTTCAGGGGTAGGGGGCCACTGATGATGGTCATGCCTTGTTCACGCAACAGATGTGCCATCTGTTCTCCAGCCGGAGAAGGCAGGATCCATTGACCGATGAATTCCCTATTGCGGGCGTAGGGGTAGACGAATGTCGTGATGAGGTTTGGTGCGGCAACGACATCGCGGATCTGCGAGGGGTTGGCCATCAGGTTTTCCGACAGAGCCGCGAAGCGCTCCTGCGTCACATAGGGTTCTGTCCCGATGACCGCCACCAGGCCCTGGAGGAGGCGGATATTGGCGTTTATGTTGGCTTCGAG
>CALSAF010000192.1:0-8455 GCA_943372805.1 Rhizobium sp. Q54 | reverse complement strand
CAGTCGCCAGCGTGCCGGGCTCGTTCAGCGCATTGATCAGGATGCGGGCAACGAAGCGCGACTTGTTTGCCTCGTCGAGATCCCAGCGGACGTCGATCCAGCGCTCCGGCTCATTTTCGAAGCGTTGCAAGGCCGAGGCCTGGATCGGATAGATGGTGATACCCTTGCCATCTTCCATGATGCCGACGATACGGTCGCCCGGTACGGCACCGGCGGGCGCGAAATGAACCTCGGCATTGCCGGAGAGACCGCGGATCGGCAGAGGCTCCGGGCCGTCTCCGGCCGTCGGAACGTCGCCCTTCGGATGGGCCTGGCCGGGGATCTTGAAGACCATGCCGTTAGCGCTGTTCATCGCGAACCAGCCGTCGTCCGAGGACGGCTTCACGGTGACGCGCTCGTCCTGATAGTCCGGATAGACAGCGCGCAGCACGTCGAGCGAGGAGGTTTCACCGCGGCCGACGGAGGCGATGGCATCTTCCACGTCCCGCTGGCCGAGACGATGCAGCGCCGGCCGCAGCGTGTCCTTGGAGAAGATCTTGCCGGCGCGCTCGAAGGTGCGTTCCAGAATGCGCTGGCCGAGACCGGCATATTGCTTGCGGATCGCCATGCGGGTGGCGCGGCGGATGGCGGCGCGCGCCTTGCCGGTGACGACGATTTCTTCCCAGGCCGCCGGTGGCACCTGCACGCCGGAGCGGATGATCTCGACTTCGTCACCGTTCGACAGGCGGGTGACGAGCGGCATGATCGAGCCGTTGATCTTGGCGCCCACACAAGTGTCGCCGACATTGGTGTGCACGGCGTAGGCAAAATCGATTGGCGTGGCGCCGCGCGGCAGCGCAATCAGCTTGCCCTTGGGCGTGAAGCAGAAGACCTGGTCCTGGAAGAGTTCGAGCTTGGTGTGCTCCAGGAACTCTTCCGGATTGTCGCCTTCGGCCAGCGCCTCGATGGTATGGCGAAGCCAGGAATAGGCGTTGCTTTCGCGCTTCAGCGGCTCGTTGGGATCGCCGTTTTCGCCATCCTTGTAGAGGCTGTGGGCAGCGATGCCGAACTCGGCGATGTCGTGCATGCGGCGGGTGCGGATCTGCAGCTCGATGCGCTGGCGGGACGGACCGACGATCGTGGTGTGGATCGAGCGGTAGTCGTTCTGCTTCGGCGTCGAGATATAGTCCTTGAAGCGACCGGGCACGACGCGCCAACGGGTATGCACGATGCCGAGTGCCCGATAGCAGCCGGGAATGTCATCAACGAGAATGCGGAAGCCATAGACGTCCGAGAGCTGCTCGAAGGACAGCGACTTCGACTGCATCTTGCGGAAGACCGAATAGGGCTTCTTCTGGCGGCCCTTGACCGAGGTATTGAGCAGACCGTTGGCGACCAGCAGTTCGCGCAACTCGTCCTCGATCTTGGTGATCAGGCCTTCGTTGCGGGTCGAGAGTTCCGCGAGGCGATTGGTTACCGTCTCATAGGCTTCCGGGTTCATGTAGCGGAAGGAGAGGTCCTCCAGCTCGTCGCGCATGTCCTGCATACCCATGCGGCCGGCGAGCGGCGCATAGATTTCCATCGTCTCTTCGGAAATGCGGGCGCGCTTGTCGTCGCGCATGTGCTCGAGCGTGCGCATGTTGTGCAGGCGGTCGGCGAGCTTGACGAGAAGCACGCGCACATCGTCGGAAATCGCCAGCAGCAGCTTGCGCAGGTTTTCCGCCTGCTTCGCCTTCTTGGTGACCAGGTCGAGCTTCTTGATCTTGGTCAGGCCCTCGACGAGGCGGCCGATATCCTCGCCGAACAATTCGTCGATTTCGGCGCGGGTCGCGGAGGTATCCTCGATCGTGTCATGCAAAAGCGCGACCGCGATCGTCGATTCGTCGAGATGCATGTCGGTGAGGATGGCGGCAACTTCGAGCGGGTGGGAGATATAGGGGTCGCCGCTGGCGCGTGTCTGCTTGCCGTGCTTCTGCATGGCATAGACATAGGCCTTGTTGAGCAGAGCTTCGTTGGCGTCGGGCTTGTATTTCTGCACCCGCTCCACGAGCTCGTATTGCCGCATCATTCCACTCGTCTCCACAAACGAAAAAGCGCGCCAGTCGACAAGACTGGCGCACAATCATCCTACAGTCGGAAACAGACTAAATTCCAACTAATTGACGATTAGTAATCGTCGCTCTTTTCCGGCGGCACGAGGCCTTCGATACCGGCCAGAAGCTCTTCTTCCGACATCTGGTCGAAGGTGAGCGTTTCCGGCAGTTCGTCCTCTTCGTCGCCCTTGCCGGCAGTGCCGGTATTGGCGAGCATCGAGCTCGGCTCCTGCTCCGGCTCGTCGACTTCGACATGCTTCTGGAGCGAATGGATCAGATCTTCCTTCAGGTCGTCGGGCGAGAGCGTCTCGTCGGCGATTTCGCGCAGAGCGACGACCGGGTTCTTGTCCTTGTCGCGATCGATGGTGATCGGCGCGCCCTGGGAGATCTGGCGGGCGCGGTGGCTTGCGAGCAGAACGAGTTCGAAGCGGTTCTCGACTTTGTCGATGCAATCTTCAACGGTGACACGGGCCATTGCCTGTCCTTTGCGGTCATGAATGCGAGGGATTGACGGCTGCGATACAGGCAATGGACGGCAAATTCAAGTTTTTCGTGCTGCACCACCGCGAAGCCCAAAAATGAAGGCCGGAAAAGACCCTCAATACACCACATTTCAACTGCAGGCTGCTTGGATTGTCGAAAGCGATGCCCTAGATAGATTTTTATATGATCACTTCATAATGTAAAGCTATGATCATATCTGGAGGGGCAAGGTATTGTTTTGATTGCCGATTGCCGTGACTGCTCATATTTGACGTAAGGATATAAGAATGTTCGATCCCCGCGAGAAAATTGCGCTCTTCATCGACGGCGCCAATCTCTATGCCGCCTCCAAGAGCCTCGGCTTCGATATCGACTATCGCAAGCTTCTGAAGGCTTTCCAGAAGCGTGGCTATCTACTGCGTGCCTATTATTACACCGCCCTCATCGAGGATCAGGAATATTCCTCGATCCGCCCGCTGATCGACTGGCTGGACTATAATGGCTACAAGGTCGTGACCAAGCCGGCGAAGGAATTCACCGACTCCATGGGCCGCCGCAAGGTCAAGGGCAACATGGATATCGAGCTTGCGATCGACGCGATGGAACAGTCGGAAACGGTGGACCATCTCGTGCTCTTCTCCGGCGACGGCGATTTCACCACGCTGGTCGAGGCGCTGCAGCGCAAGGGCCGCAAGGTCTCGGTCGTTTCGACCATGTCCACCCAGCCGCCGATGATCGCCGATGATCTCCGCCGCCAGTCGGACCATTTCATCGACCTGATGACGCTGAAGGCCGAAATCGGCCGCGACCCGTCCGAACGCGGCACGCCGCGCGCGCCGGAACCGGCAACGGCGAGCGAAGACGAGCACTGAGGGATATTTGGGGCCCTCCCGCGACAATGATTGCGGTTGAAAGCACCCCCCTCTGCCCTACCGGGCATCTCCCCCACAAGGGGGGAGAGCGGCTGAGCCGCTGACCCGTCGCCCTCCACTGATGTCTTGAACAGTGCGGCAAACGCGACGCCCCACTCTCCCCCCTTGTGGGGGAGATGTCACGCAGTGACAGAGGGGGGTGCCGTATACCGACACCCTTCCCTTATGAGCAGGATTTGTAAGGGGCCTTCTCTACGTCACATCGCCTCGAAGACAATATCCTGCGCGCCCTGCCACAGCACCATCTTGCCCATGGCCTCCAGCTGCTCCTGCCCCTTCGTCACCGTCAGGAAATGGTTGCCCGCCAGCACGCCCATCTTGCTCGCAAACTGCGAGGAACCATAGGCGAAGAGCAGTTCGGTTTCGCTGAAGCCGCCGGGATAAAGAAGGATATCGCCACGCGAGGGATGCGCCGTGTGGTTTTCAAAACCGGCGCCGAACTGTAAATCGCCCAAGGGCACCCAGACCGCCTCGCCGGACCAGCGCGAATGGATCGCCTGGTTGCGGAACGGCAGGAAGGTCTCAAAAATGCGGCAGGTCTCCGGCGCCTTTTCGCGCTCGAAACGGGCCTCGAAGACGAAGGGGCCGACGGTGACCTTCAGATGCGAGAGCGCCATGATCAGCCCGTCTTCATCAGGCGCTGCTTCTGGCGGTTCCAGTCGCGTTCCTTCTCGGTCTCGCGCTTGTCGTGCAGCTTCTTGCCCTTGGCGAGCGCCAGCTCCAGCTTCGCCCTGCCCTTCTCGTTGAAATAGATCTTGAGCGGCACAAGCGTCATGCCCTCGCGATTGATCGAGGCGCGCAGGCGGTTGATCTCGCGCTTGGAGAGAAGCAGCTTGCGACGGCGGCGCGGCTCGTGATTGAAGCGGTTCGCCTGCAGATATTCCGGCAGATGCGAATTGATCAGCCAGATCTCCTCGCCCTCGTCCGAGGCATAGGATTCGGCAATATTGGCCTTGCCCTCGCGCAGCGACTTGACCTCCGTGCCGGTCAAAACCAGACCCGCCTCGTAGGTGTCGACGATCTCGTAATTGAAGCGCGCCTTGCGGTTTTCCGCGACGATCTTGTTGACGGTGCGCTGCGAGCCTCTGGGGGCCATGGTCAAATCTTCCGTTTCGCCCGGGATTTTGTGGTGTGTCGCCTGCGCCCGGGCGGGGCGTGGCGGGTATGACAGGTATGTAATGGAGGATGGGGGGGAAATAAAGGTGGGGTGGTGGGGTGAGTTGCGATGGCCGTCGCGCAGCGTTCTCGGCCACAATCAGCCCAACAACAACCGCAACAACATTTTTGTTGCGTACGTTGACCGCATCAAAATTGTTGCGTACATTCACACCATGAATTCAGGAATCATACTCAACGAAAAAGAGCTGCGCGAAACCAAGTTGAGAGTTGCCCGCCTAACCGATGCGCTCTCATCAGATACCACGGTAAAGCAAATGACCAGCGGGATACCGCCAGAGGTCGTTGAGCAGATCACCGGGATGATGAAGGCTGAGCGGAAAAATCTTTTGGCGTCCATTGAGGCTTACGAATCCGCCAAAGACACGGGGAATGCCTCCCTGCTTCAGCAGCGAACAACGCGAGACCCTGGCGTGACGTTGATAGTCGCAAGAATCGCAAAAGGTTATTCGCAGCGCGACCTAGCTTGGAGACTTGGCATAAAGGAGCAGCAGGTTCAGCGATATGAGGCAGACAGATACAACTCCATCAGCCTTAAGAATTATGCACGCATAGCTGCTCTCTTGGGCGTAGACCTCAGGGCTACAATCCAGGAAAATCCCATATTCCGCGGGCTTGACGAAATCATCGCAGACGTATCGAAAGACGACATAAAGAAGATACTACGCCATGGCCGCGCTAAGGGTTGGTTCTCCGAGGAAATGAACGAAGCCCAGCTTCGTCAGTATATTGCTGAAAACCGGATTGAATTTGGCAGTCCATCCCTGTTACGCACAGGACTCAATGTATCCGACCACAGCGAAGACGTTCTGCTTCACGCGTGGCGAGCCCGAGTTGCGTCTCGCGCCCGAGGAATAATCTCGAAGGAACTGGCAGCCTTTGATCCGCTGGACATATCGTGGCTACCGGAGTTGGTACGCCTCAGTTCGTTTGATGACGGCCCAAAACGATCAGTTAACTTGCTTAGCGAGCACGGTATAATTGTTATCGCGGAGGCTCAAATTCCGGGGCTGGCTATCGATGGCGCAGCATTCCTTGAGCAAGGTAGACCTGTAATTGGTCTAACGATCAGAAGAGATACAATCGACAACTATTGGTTCACGCTTTTGCATGAATTGGCACATGTAATTCTGCACTACCGGACCGGGCTTTCGACGGGATTTTATGATCAGAACGAAGCAGTATCAATCGATGAGCAGGAGGCGGAAGCTGATAAGTTTGCCGAAAACCTTTTAATTCCTGGGGAAAGATGGGCAAGATCAACGGCAAGGATCGCAAACTCACCAGAAGTGATAGAGAATTTCGCACGAGAACTCGGAATTCATCCAGCGATCGTTTTTGGCCGCATAAGAAAGGAACGTAACAACTACACGATTTTCGCAAACAAGGTGGGGGGAAGTTCAGTGCGTGCGCAGTTGATGGAGTCGTCCTAAGAAAGGAAATTGCATGCTGCCTTATTATCCCGCGCTCCGCTTCAAGCAGGGCGAGTACACCGCAATATGTAAAATCGCCCGAGATATTCAACGGCAAATACAACCACGATTTATCATACCTCCTCCCAAAGAGCACGACCCTGCCAAAGGCAGGCCACTTACTGCTGAGGAGATTGCTTATGAGTCTGGGCGCCGGATCGGTAAAAGCTGGCCGTTTGAGCACGCCTTTCTCGATGCTCAATATGTCGCATCATTTATCGGCGATGCTGGACTCAAGAAGCTTTTTGGCGTCGCGCAAAAGCAGAACAGCAAGCTCGCAGCGGTGGCAACGGTCAATGACTTGTTCAATCCAACTTTCGCTCACTTTCTAAGGGCCTCGGCCCCTCGCCTTGGAGTGTTCGTCCATTACGAAAAAGTGGATGTCGGCAGAGTTTTGGACGGCTTGAAAACGATCGGCTGTGCGCCTGAAGACTGTGTCATTTTCGTTGACTTCAATCGAGCACCTCTTGAACTCAAGGGCATCGAACTTTCGGTTGCCGCAATTCTCGACAATGTGGCGGCAGCAGCTCAATGGCACCGTATTGTTTTTCAAGGGTCGTCTTTCCCTAAAACCAACCCAGCTAAAACAAAGGGAACCTTCAACGTAACTCGGCATGAGTGGGATGTCTTTCAAGCGGCGATAAAGGAGTGCGCTGCATCGCCAGAACTTATTGGCTATGGTGACTACGGGCCAGACACCAGCGAGATAAAGTTCCGACGCAAAAGTGGCGGCGCTGCCCCATATCGGCATATTCGTTACACCGTCGATGGCTCAAGTATGGTGGTAAGGGGCAGTGATACAGGAACCCAAACGAGCGCCATTCAGGATGTTTGTCGGACGATATTGAATTCGGGAAAATTCTTAGGTCGAAATTATTCGTATGCGGACGAGGCGATTTACCAGATCGGTCATGGGAGGTGGCCAGGTGGAAGTCCTAGCATGTGGCGAGAATTGAATATGGCACACCATATGACCTATATCGTTAGACAACTTGGCGCACAGGTAGGTGAGAAGTTCCGCTTCACCCACGCCACCGATGAGCCTGTCCAGTCTTCGTTCTTGCCCGATGTTGAAGGTGAGAAGGCTTAGTCGCACTTTAACAGAAAAAAGCCGGCGTCTCCGCCGGCCTCCCCCATCCCCTCAATTCACCAGTCCCGCATGCTGCAGCGCCGCGTCGATCGCGGCTTCCGTCGACGCCTCCAGCGTTGCCATCAGCGGCAGGCGGACGGTGCGGTTCATGCCGCGGGTGCGGTTCAACGCGTATTTCGCGCCGCAGAGGCCGGGCTCCAGGAAGATTGCCTTGTGCAGCGGCATCAGGCGGTCCTGATATTCCAGCGCCTTGGCATAGTCGCCTGCAAGCGTTGCGGCCTGGAATTCGGCACAGAGGCGCGGAGCGACATTGGCGGTGACGGAAATGCAGCCGGTGCCGCCATGGGCGTTGAAGCCCAGCGCCGTTGCATCTTCGCCCGAGAGCTGGACGAAATCTGCGCCGCAGGTGATGCGCTGTTCGGAGACGCGCTCGATCTTGCCGGTCGCATCCTTGACGCCGACGATATTCTTGTGGGCCTTGGCCAGCGCGCCCATCGTTTCCGGCGACATGTCGATCACCGAGCGGCCGGGGATATTGTAGATGATGATCGGCAGCGAGACGGCCTTGGCGATTGCCTCGTAGTGGGCAAACAACCCCTTCTGGGTCGGCTTGTTGTAATAGGGCGTGACGACCAGCAGCGCATCGGCGCCGACGGCTTCGGCATGCTGGGCAAGCTCGATGGCTTCAAGCGTGTTGTTGGAGCCGGCGCCGGCAATCACGGGCACGCGCCTGGCGGCGACTTCGACACAGAGCTCGACGACGCGCTTGTGTTCGGCGTGCGACAGGGTCGGCGATTCGCCCGTGGTGCCGACGGGCACGAGACCGGTCGAGCCTTCGGAAATCTGCCATTCGACATGGGCGGCAAAGGCTTGCTCGTCGACGGCGCCGTCTTGCGTGAAGGGCGTCACGAGCGCGGGAATGGATCCCTGATACATGCAATGAACTCCTCGGGGGCCGAGATCCACGCTTCGGCCTCATTCTCAATTTAAATCCGGGGCACATTACTGCGCACCATCAGGTGCGACAAGCACATCCGCAGGAGATTTGTGTCAGTTTTCCGAGGCTTCGTTCGAGAGAATGTGATCGGCTGTTTTAAGCTTTTGGTAACCGCGACGGCGGCCTACTCTCGCGCATGATGGATGGTTCTGGTGTGTGGATGAAGACGCCTCTTTCTTATGGTGCTGCTCTCGGTCTCGGTCTTGCCGTGCTCCTGTCAACGACGGGTGTGC
>CALSAF010000191.1:0-8464 GCA_943372805.1 Rhizobium sp. Q54 | reverse complement strand
GGCTTGTCGCTGCCGGCAAACCCAAGATCGTCGCCGTGGTCGCCACCATGCGCAAACTGCTCACCATCCTCAACGCCATCATCCGGGACGAAAAACCATGGCAAAACGCTTGACTGCCAAGACAGTCGCTCTCCCCCTTGTGGGAGAGGCTTCGGAGCGGTGGCCGAAGGCCAGAAATCGATCCAGTGAATCGATTTCAGCGAACGGAGGCCTGAGCGCGACGCCGCGCGAAGGCGATGAGAGGGCTTAGCCCGATCAGGGCTAAACCTCAGATTTTGTTGGTGAGGGGTTCAGTGCTGCGGGCACGACGAACAGCCCCCCCTCACTTGCGATTTCAGATGTTTAGGCGGCTTACGCTCGCCTAATTTATCGAAATCGCTTTCTCCCCCACCAAGGGGGAGATATCTACCCTCATATCCCCTCGCCCGGCTTCCATGCTCTCGGCGCGACCCCGCGCTCGACCACATAAAACCCGTCCGCCGCCACCTTCTGCCACGCACCTGCCTCGCCGTCCGGCCACAGCACCCGGATCTCGGTTTCACCCAGTTGCCCCAACCCGACATGATGCCAACCAGTCTTGCCGCCCGCGTGACCACCGCCGATCGTCACCTCGCGACGCTGGATCACGTCTCCGGTCTTCACCTCGATCCAGGCACCGACCGCATCGCGGTTGGCACCCTTCTGGCGGAGCGCGATCTGCACGAAGCGGCCTGCGCCTTCGGTAGTGTTGCGCCAGATCTCGACGGGCGAACCCTGGTTGACGACGAGAAGATCGATCAGCCCATCGAGGTTGACATCGGCAACTGCCCCGCCCCGCCCCTTGGCCATCGAGGCGACGCCGGCCTTGTCGCCCATCTCGGTGAACTTGCCGTCCTCGCCCTGGACGAGCAGGTTGTTGGGGTCCTTTTCGGCGAAATCGGGCATCTCGGCGACATTGCCCTTGGCGACGAAAAGGTCGGTGCGGCCGTCATTGTTGACGTCCTCGAATTCCGTGTGCCAGGCGGTCGAGGGGCGGATTTCGCCGCCGGTATAGGGCCGGTGGGCGGTCGCACCCTTGGCAAAGGCGACGTCGTTGTAGGAGGGTTTCGGTTTGCCATCGGCGGGGATTTCGCCAAGCTTTTGCAGCTTGTTGTCGGCCATGCTGGTCAGGAAATATTCCGGATAGCCGTCGAAATCGAGGTCATGGGAGGCGATGCCCATGCCCCAGATGCGCAGGTATTTCCAGCCTTCGGCCTGGGTGTAGAGCTCCGGCGCCTTGCCCGGCGGCAGCTTCCACATCTGCTCCTGGCCGCCCTTGTAATATTCACGGTCGTTGGAGACGCGTAAGGAGGGGCTGCCGGAGCGGTTCCAGTCGGTGAACAGGATCGACAGCGGGCAAAAGGAGGGGTTGAGCGCCAGCGGCGGGGCAAAGCGTCGCTCCGTCGTCGATGCCGGGCGATGCAGCCAGTTATCGGTGCAGGAGCCCCAGGGCTCGAAGTCCTCGAAGCGGTCGATGTAATTGCCGACGGCGAGCGTTGGCCAGCTGCTGCCTCGCTCCCAGGTGGCGGAAAAGGCCGTCGACCAGGCATCGCCGCCGTCGAAGGCCCAGGCCTCATTGGCGCGCTCGAAGCGGCATTCGCCAAGGCCCTTCATGACGACATTTTCGCCGGAGCGCAGCAGCACGACGTCCTGCAGCCCGTCGCCATCGATATCGAGCGGATAGGCGCCGATCACCTTGTCGAGTTCGAGGCCCGAGGGTTTTTCCTCGAATTTCAGTGCCCCGCCCTGGGTGCTGCGGTTGAGGTAGAATTTCGCCTTGTCCTCGCCGCCCGCCAGAACAAGATCCGGAAAGCCATCGGCATTGCAGTCGAAGCTGCCGGCGCCGCCGCCGACCATGTATTCCCAGTCGCCGCGATAGGTGCTGGCGATGCCGCTGGAAGCGGTCTCGTCGGTGAAGCGGGGAACGAGGGGGCCGCCATTGGCGAGCGCTTGCGTGGCTGTCAGCGAGGCCGCGAGCAGAAGGGTAGCCGGCCTTCTCATCGGCGCGTCTTCAGCGCCACGGCATGCTCGCCTATGCAGCGGCCCTGGTCGAGGCCGCGATCGATGGCCGCGCGGAAATGGATGCCGCCATAAAGGCGAGAAACGCCGGCTTCCTCGGCCGCATCCCAGAAGCTCTTGAAGCTCCGGTTCGGCAGATTGTCCTTTTCATGCGTGTTGTCGGTGAAGGCGAAGTTTTCGCCGAAGAAGGCCGTCAGCACGGTTGCGGCGGCACCCGACTGGGTGGAATGGCCGCTCGGATATTCCGGGAAGGGCGGCGTGATCAGGATCGGCTCCCATTTGGGATCGATCACGCGTTTGATATAGGTGACGGGGCGAAGCAGGTCGTATTCGAATTTGGAATGCCAGCAGCCGATGAAGGCGTCGGCCAGCGTGATACCAAGGCGGGCGAGCAAGTCGGCATGCTCGGCGGCACTGGCGTTGCGTTCGTCGAGGACCTTCAGAGCGATGACGATCCAGTGGCCGGGCGGGGTCGGCGAAAGCATCGGATCATCCGACCAAAAGCGGGCGATGGCGCGCTGCTCCGGCGTCAGGTTCTTGACCGCCTCGTAGACTTCGAGCGCTTCAGCGTAGAAATCCGAGCCCTTTTCCTCGCTATAGGCGGGCGGTGCTGGCAGGGGGCAACCATTGCCCGTTTCCATCGCGAAAGGCCGGTTCTCGCCCCATTTCGGCAGAAGCGGCTTCTGCTGCTGGTTGATCAGGCTGGTTGGAACCCAGTTCGATGGCCCCTTGTTGAGGGCAAACTCCAGCGGGAAACCCATATTCTCGACCTTGGCGCCGCCATCGCTCTCAGACCAAGCGAGGATATGGGCCGTGACGCTTTCGCCATAGGCCTTGCTGCGGGCGACGAGATCGGGAGCGAGGCCGACCGCGACCGCGGCTGACTGTTTTTCCGTCATGCGTTTCAGGGCGCGCTGGCCGGTCGGGCCGGTATTGCCGAAAAATTCGCGGGCGGCCGAGGAGAGCGCCGCCTGCATGACGACCGCCTCGTCGTAGGCGACACTCTTGTCGCGCTGCGGGACGGGCGTGAAACCGTTCAACTGGCCGGCGAGCGAGGTCAGGGTCGTATCGCCGGAGGCAAGCGCCTCATAAGCGGTGACACCAAGATAGCCGAAGGCACGGCTGGCCACGGGGGGCGAATAGGTTGGCGTGTGGCGCACGAGCTCTAGGATCAGGCGATACCAGTCGCGCATGACCGTGTCGGCACCGACAGAAGCTGCCTGGACCGGCTGGGCCGCCATCGCCACTATGATAAAGCAGAGCGCGATCAGGCGCTGACAATCTGCTTTCATGTCCCCCTCCCACAGGTTTCCGAAGCCATCTCAATCGATTGAATAGCGATTAAGCACGGGGGCGGACGGCTCGCAAGAGGTCCGAGACTATCGCGCGATCAAATCCAGCCGATGGCGCGGCCGGCGAGGCTGATGGCGAAGACGACGAGGAAGCTTGCGGCGACGCGACCGAAGAGCAGTGGATTGGTGGTGGCGACACGCCGCAGGATGGCGGCTCCGGCGCTCAACCAGCAGGTGGCAACGAGCATCACCAAGAGCGCAAAGAGCGCCAGATAGGGAAGCGGTGGGACCAGTGTTTCAGGTGCTGGGAGGGAGGCGGCGGGAATGAGAGCGAGCCCGATGATCAAGGCTTTGGGGTTCAGCGCCGTGGTGCAGTAGACGGTCGCCGCGGTCACCGCACCGGGATCGGTGGCCGAGGGCGGGCGGGTCCAGAGGCGGGCAGCGAGGAGTAACACCCAGAGCGTCGAGGCGAGCTTGATGACGAGCGAGGCGACGGGTTGGTCCGCAAGCAGCGGGGCAGCCAGGAAAACCAGTGGAACGATGGTGGTGAGATAGCCTGCCAGCTCGGCGCCGATCAGCGGCAGAGAAGCCTTGAGACCGCGCGCTGCGCCCGAGACTGCGAGCAGGGTGTTTGTCGGCCCTGGCGTCAGGAGAAGGAGGAGAACGGCAAGGACAAAGGCGGACAGGGACATCGGGGCACTCCGTAACTTTCGTGCCGGAGATAACAGGTTGCCCAGAGCCCCTGCTTGATTTCGGTCAAGCCCGTCTATTGAGGCTGAGAGCTACGGCCCGTCGCTCAGGACGGCCGGATCTGGCGGACCCAGGCGCGAGCGAGGGTCAGGCCAGCTTCGTCGGAGAGCTGCCCGTCCATCGGCTCGATTTCGGGGTGGCGGGCAAACCAGCCAGGTTCCTTGCGCTCGATCACCTCAGGGAAATGCGCCATCCAGTTGCGCACCACGTCGCGATTGGCCTCGAAATGGAACTGGAAGCCATAGGCGGCGCGGCCGATACGAAAGGCCTGGTGCAGGGCTGCCTCGTTTTCCGCCAGATGGGCTGCGCCTTGCGGCAAGGTAAAGGTGTCGTCGTGCCACTGGAAGGAGAGAAATCGATCCGGCATGGCTGCCAGCACCGGATCGGCCTTGCCGGCCTCGGTGCGGCCGATACCACGCCAGCCGAACTCGGGAGCTGCGCCGATCAGGTTGTCGCCGCCATAGGCGCGGGCGAGAATCTGGCTGCCGAGGCAGATGCCCAGCACCGCCTTGCCACTGTCGCCGAAGCGGCGCATCAGGGCTGCGAGTTCGGGCAGGTAAGGATGCTTTTCGTCATCGCGGGCATTCTGTTCGCCGCCAAAGACGACCAGCGCGTCCTGGGTGTGGAAATCCGGCAGCGGTTCGCCAGCATGGGCGCGGATGGTGACGACGTCTGCGCCAGCTTCAGCCAAGGCGATTCCGACCTGGCCGGCTTCGGTGACACGGGTATTCTCGACAATGGCGACACGCATGGGGAATCGGTCTCGTGGGCGGGTTCAAGACAGAAAGCATGCGACCGCGACCACGGCAAGATGGGAGGGAGCCCTGAAAGCCCCCTCCCCACCCCTCAGAAGGTCTTCCTCAGACGGGCGTCGACCGACTGGCCATTTGCGCCGCGAAAGACGAAGAAGAGCGTCATCGCCGTCCAGAGCAGCGACTTCTCCGCGCCGGAGAAACCCTGACCGAGCTGGATCCAATGGAAGTAGACGGTGACGAGCAGGACAATGGTGGCAGCGAAGGCGGCCGGACGGGTGAAGAGGCCGATCGCCAGCAGAATGCCGCCGAAGAACTCGGTGACGGCGAGCAGAGGCGACCAGACGACGCCCGGATAGAAGCCGAGCCCCTCGACCATCTGAACGGCGCCGAAGGGATCGGCGATCTTGCCAGCACCATGAATGACGAGGAAACCGCCTGCGACAAGGCGCAGCAGCGTTTCGACGAGGTCATGGCCGGAGCGATAGACCGGGGCAAGACCGGGAACAAAAAGACGATTCGGATCAATGGACATGGATGAACTCCTTGAGGACTATGGCACCCGCCTCTTGGCGAAACGCAGTCGACGTGGCAATCGTTAGACGACACAAAAGATGAGAGATTTAGTTAACTTATTCGTGAGCCAGGAGCATTCGATGGTCAAGCCCAAGATTTCAATCACCTACTGCACGCAGTGCAACTGGCTGCTGCGTTCCGGCTGGATGGCACAGGAGTTGCTGCAGACATTTGCCGAGGACCTTGGCGAGGTCGCGCTGATCCCGGCGACGGGGGGGATCTTCGAAATCCGGGTGAATGACGAGATGATCTGGGAGCGGAAGCGCGACGGCGGTTTTCCAGGCCCCAAGGAACTCAAGCAGAAGGTACGGGATGCCATCGATCCCGAGCGCGATCTCGGCCATGTCGACCGCGCAGGCCGCAACGACGGGCTCGATAGCTGACATGAAAATGGCGGCCTTGGGGCCGCCATCACACACGAGAGCCTTGGTCTCAATAAAAGGGCGATCGGCAAACCTTGTAGTAGCCGCTCGACGAGAGGAACTGGTTGGTGCGGGGATTGTAGGACCGATATCGGTTCAGGCACCAGTCGACATGGCGCTCCCAGCCGCGACCGGGCGGACGATAACCCGGGTCGGCATAAATGGGCGGGCGTGGCCGCGGACGGTAGCCGGGTTCCACATAGACGGGCGGACGCGGGCGGGGACGATAAACCGGCCGGTCGTCATAGACCGATGGTGGATAATATTGCGGCGGCAGCGGGCGCGGCCGGCGTGGCGGCGGGCGATCCCAAGTCTCGTAGCAGCCCGAGAAGTCACAGACGAGATCGACCTGTTCGGCGTCCGTGTGCTGGCCCAGGACCGGTTGCACCGGTTTCGGCATGGCGGCTTCCGCCACAGGGGTGAAAATCTGGGTGCCGGCCAGTGCCAGAGCCACAAAAGCGGAGCGCAACTTCATCTCGTCATCCTGTTCTGGTCCCGGCAAAGTGCAAGAGGCGCTTCGCCGACTGCGAGATAGAGCGGATTGATCACGGCTTTTTCACGACGGCGTCATCGGCATCACCAGAAGCTTCAAACGGCCACAAGCCCTATCCACCGGGCAGTTGCGGGTGAACGCATGAGGCTCTTTCGAAGCGCTTTCGGTACGCTGACACGAAAACTTCAAAATGGCGGTTGACAGGCCGAAGCAGTCCCTTTACACGGCTCCTCGTCGCCCAGATGGCGGAATTGGTAGACGCGCCAGCTTCAGGTGCTGGTACTCGAAAGGGTGTGGAGGTTCGAGTCCTCTTCTGGGCACCAAATTCCGATTTGAGATCAGCAGTTTATGCGATCGTCAAACAGTTGAAAAAAGCCCGGCTTGCCGGGCTTTTTTCTTGTCTGCCGATAGGCTTTTGATGCCCTTGCAAAGCCATTTTCGACCGCATTCCGCAGCCCCTTCCCGAACGCCCGCGCATAGCCGAAAAGGACAGACCATGGACGAGACCGTCGCCATCGAAAGCCGCAGTGAATTTGCCCTCTGGGCCATCGAGCGGGCCAAGGAAATCGTGGCGCAGGAAGGCACCGCGCTGGCGCTGGCCGCACGCGACATGGACGAGGAAGGATTGCGTGAGGCGGGCCACAAGCTTGGCGGTGCAATCAGCGAAGCCTTGCTTGAAGTCTTCGACGGCCTGCTTGGTCAGGACGACCAGGGCTGACACCGAAAGAGGGGCCCCGAGCAACGCCCCCCTGTCGCGGTGATCCCTGGCTGCCTGCCGTCAGCGCAGGATACGGGGATTGGAGAGGCCGCTTGTCGAGCTCGAACCGCCGGCCAGCAGGGGTTCGATCTTCCAGTTCGACGAGTTCATGATGATGGTGTTGACCACCAGCGTGATGTTGTTCGTCTGATTCGTCTTCGAATTGTAGGTCACGTCACGATTCGGCAGATGAATGATGCCCTTGAGGATCTCGCCCTTGCTGCCGTTGAAGACATACTGCTGTGGATAGCGGTTGTTGCTCGCGTCGCTGGTCTTCTCGAACATCAGGATGTCCTTGTAGGTGCCTGAGGTTGGCGCCGTCGCCGTGAATGTCAGGCCACCATTGGCGCGGATCTCGCTGTTGACGTCGGGGAAGTAGAAGGTGACCCCCTCCGCCTTCACCGTGGCGCCGGAATTGATGATCATACGGCCGGAGATGATGTGGAGGCCTGGCTTGAAGGTGATGGTCGGCGAGCCGTTGAAGGTCGTGCCGCAGTGTTTGCCCGGCTGCAACGTGATGCTCTGCCCGTCCATCGTGCCCGAAGTCGTGCAGTTCGCCGGGACCTGCGGCTCCGGCATCTTGCCGGCATAGGGATCGGCTTCGGCGGCACATTTGGTCTGGAGATTGGTAAGCGTACCGCCGTTCTTGATGTAGTTGGCTCCCTTGACGCAGAACCTCGCGGTGTCGATCGTGGCGCCGGCATTCATGATGAAAGCGGGGTTGCTTGTCGAATGGACATGCACCTCGCACTTCGTCGACTTGACGTTGGCGCCTGAGTTGATGAGCACCGCCTGGCTCTTGTTGCCGAGCGCGTAGATGCAGCCATTGCCACCGGCCGGCTCTGCGGCGCCCGCCACCACTGTGGTCGTGACGCCAACGTCGAAGGTGGAGAGACCGATGATACGCAGGAAGCGGTTGTCGACTGTCAGTTGGTAGCCACCGGTGAGCGAGCCATCGGCGTTCACGGTCAGCTTGAAACCAGCTCTTTCGCTGAGTTCATCCTCTTCGGCGCTGAGGCCCAGGAAATTGCGGGCCTCCAGCTCCTGGGCGGTCTTGCCGCTCTTGCGCGCGGCGGCGAGCATGGCTGCATCAAGCTGCCCTTGCATGTCCACCCTGGCGTTGTAGGCAGACGCCACATCAAGCGCTCCACCCGCCGCAACCAACAGGATCGGCGCCAGGAGAGCCGAGGTCACCCCGAAATTGCCGGCGCGATCAACCCAGACAGAACGCAGTGTTTGCAGTAGCATGCGTGATCTCCAACTCGTGAACCTTAGACACCGGCCGAGACGGAGGTCAATCTGCGGCGGCCACGTCAGGGTGAACATCGCACACGAATACTACTTCTGCGTTTCTTGCTTTTCTAAAATCTTACATAACCGGGTAA
>CALSAF010000190.1:0-8547 GCA_943372805.1 Rhizobium sp. Q54 | reverse complement strand
GCCACCGGCAAGCCTGATTTGCGCGAGGAAATGATCGCGAAATCCGGTCGCAACACCTTCCCGCAGATCTTCATCGGCAGCCAGCATGTCGGCGGTTGCGATGATCTGCATGCGCTCGACCGGGCCGGCAAGCTCGATCCGCTTCTCGCAAGCTAAGGAAAGACGATCCATGGTGTTCAAGGCCGCCGCCGTCCAGATGTGCTCCGGGATCGATCCGGAGAAGAATGCCGAGAGCATGGCAAGGCTCGTGCGCGAGGCCGCCCGGCGCGGTGCGATCTATGTGCAGACGCCGGAGATGACCGGTGCCGTGCAGAAGGATCGTCCGGGGCTGATGGCGGTGCTGCGCGACGAGGAAACGGATCTGATCGTCAAAAAGGCGTCTGAGCTTGCCAAGGAGCTCGGCATCCATCTGCATGTCGGGTCGACCGCCATCAAGCTTGCCGATGGCAAGATTGCAAATCGCGCCTTTCTGTTTGGGCCGGATGGCCACAAGATCACCTCCTACGACAAGATCCACATGTTCGACGTCGATCTCGATAATGGCGAGAGCTGGCGCGAAAGCGCCGTGTATCGGCCGGGCGAGCGTGCTGTTGTGGCCGACCTTCCCTTCGGCAAGCTCGGCTTTGGCGTCTGCTACGACGTGCGCTTCCCCCATCTTTTCCGGGCGGAAGCCATGGCGGGGGCGCAGATCCTGACGACGCCGGCGGCCTTTACCAAGCAGACCGGCGAGGCGCATTGGGAAATCCTCTTGCGCGCTCGTGCAATCGAGAACGGCGCCTATGTCATTTCGGCGGCTCAGGCCGGCGTGCATGAGGACGGGCGCGAGACCTTTGGTCATTCGATGATCGTCGGTCCCTGGGGCAAGGTGCTCGCATCTGCCGGTGGAAGCGGCGAAGATGTTGTTGTCGCCGAGATCGATCTCGAGGCGGTGAAGGCCTGCCGGGCGAAGATCCCGAACCTCAAGAATGGCCGCGACTTCCAGCTCGACATCGCGCCTGCGCTGGCCAAGGGAGGCGTCACGGTTTGATCCGCTATTCCCTGTGCTGCGACAAGGCGCATGAATTCGAGGGCTGGTTCTCCGAAAGCGCTGATTTCGACCGGCAGAAGGCGTCGGGTTTCCTGACCTGCCCGGTCTGCGGATCGCCCGAGGTATCCAAGGTGCTGATGGCGCCTGCGGTCTCCACGGCACGGCAGAAGGACGAGACCCAGGCGCTTGCGGTGTCGGAAGCGCAGAAGCAGGCCTTTGTGAAGCTCAAGGAAGCGGTTCGCGAGATCCGTGCGAGCAGCGAGGATGTCGGCGAGAAGTTTCCCGAGGAAGCGCGCAAGATCCACTATGGCGAGGTGGAAGCCCGCGGGATCATCGGTCAGGCATCGCCGGTCGAGGTGAAGTCGCTGATCGACGAGGGCATCGAGATTGCGCCGCTGCCGGTCCTGCCGGACGACGTCAATTGACGGCGGGCGCCCACCATCTGGCGATCTACAATTTCGGCATTCATGTCGAAACCTACGACACGGCTTCCGTTCAAGGATTTGCGCTGCGCGAACCGTTCAATTTCGAAGCGGCGGAGCGGGCCGTCGGGTTTATCGGTCGATCCGGCTATGACGGCGAGCCGGGGCCGGAGAGCTGGGGGGAACACGTTGTTCCGCGAGCTTGTGGGGATCTCAGCGGGCGTTCAACGGTTTCGTCCCTGTCGCTCTGGGCCGATATCGAGAGCCTGATAGCGTTCACTTATTCCGGCGTTCATGCCGATGCGTTGAAGCACGCACGGGCATGGAACGTCAAACAAGACTGGCCACCGCTGGTGCTGTTCTGGATTTCCGCCACCGGCAGACCGAGTTGGTCCCATGCCGTGGAGCGGTTCGAGAGCCTGATCTGCGATGGGCCGGCGCCGGATCATTTCTCTTTCAAGCAAGCCTTCACTGCCAATGGAGAGCCGTATCAGCTCGATCGTGGTCGGGTGAAGCAGCTGTCAGAAGCCAACAGGATCGCGCAGCAAGACCTGCTGGCCATCGTCAAATTGCTGCCTGTCTGATCTTCACCCCTTGAAGCCGTCGGCGTCGAGATAGGCCTGTTCGTCCGGTGTCGTCTCGCGGCCAAGGGCTGCGTTGCGATGGGGGAAGCGGCCGAAGCGTTCGATCAGGTCGAGGTGGACGATTGCCCATTTCAAGGGTTCGGCATCCCCGGTCTCGTCGCGGTGCTGTTCAAACAGAGCGATGCTGACTTTCTGGTCTTCGAGATCTTCGGAATGCTCGAAGGGCAGATAGAAGAACGGCCGGAGTATGGGCGTGACTTCCTTGTCGAACCGCCTGGCGAGCGCCCGATGGGCGATGGCACGGGCGAGCGGGTCGGTCGCGTAGGAATGGCCGCTGCCACGGAAGAGGTTGCGCGGGAACTGGTCGAGGAGCAGGAGGAGCGCAAGCGTGCCTTCCGGTGTCTCCTCCCAGTCCGAGAACTCGCAGCGCGATGCCTGGAAATGCAGATCGGTAAAGTCGGCTGCGATCTCCGCATCGAGTGCTTCGTTGCGGGAGAACCAGGCTTCCGGACCATGGCGGAGCCAGCATTCGATGACGGCCTGCGGCGAACTCATGCCGTCTGACCCGGTCGGCTTGCCAGCATCATGTAGTTGACGTCGATGTCGGCCGAGAGGTGCCACTGGTTCTGCAGCGGATTGAAGAAGACGCCCCTGGTCTCAAGGATCTGCATGCCGTTTGACGAGAGCGGGCGCTCGATCTCCTCGGGGCGTACCAGCTTTTCATACTGGTGTGTGCCGCGCGGCAGCCAGCGCAACACGTATTCCGCACCGACGATGGCGAGTGCCGCCGCCTTCAGGGTGCGATTGATGGTGGAAACCAGCATCAGGCCGCCGGGGCGGACCATGGAGGCGCAGGTGGAGAGGAAAAAATCGACATCGGCGACATGCTCGACGACTTCCATGTTGAGGACGATGTCGAAGGTCTCACCCTCAGCCGCCAGCGCCTCGGCGGTCACGGCGCGATAGTCCACCTCGACGCCGCTCTGGGCCGAATGGGTCATGGCGATCTTGATGTTCTTTTCGGAGGCGTCCGCGCCGAGCACGCTGGCACCCATGCGCGCCACGGGTTCGGAGAGAAGACCACCGCCGCAGCCGATGTCGAGCACGCGCAGACCCTCAAGCGGGCGAGCGCTCTTCGGGTCGCGACCGTAATGTTCGACGACCTTGTCCCTGATATAGGCGAGGCGGACCGGGTTGATCTTGTGCAGCGGCTTGAACTTGCCCGTCGGGTCCCACCACTCCGCCGCCATGGCGGAAAAACGGTCGACTTCGGACTGATCAATGGTGGTGCGTGCCTCTGCGCTCATGACGGACATCTCCTAGGGTGCTTGGCCATGAAGTCGTCTCGATGATCTGCAAAGTCAAGGGCTCGCGACGCCGCAGTGTCCTTCCGGTTCGCTGGCGGGTTCCGGAACCCGAGGCTGAGCTGATCGTTGTCAGGCGAGAAAGGGAGGTTCATTCTCTCTCCGCAATCAGGAGCGCATTCATGAAGACCATCTACCTTCTCACCTTCATTGCCGCCTCCGCAGTGGCCCTGCCTGTTGTCGCAGAAGCCGCTGCGGCCGTCTCTACCACCAATGTCAACATGCGGTCGGGGCCGAGCACCCGTTATCCTGCCGTCGTCGTCATTCCCGCCGGCAGTCGTGTCGACATCCGCGGCTGCCTGTCGAGTGCCAACTGGTGCGATGTGGGCTTCAGGGGGTATCGCGGCTGGGTCTCCGGCTCCTATCTGCAAACAACCTATTCTCAGCGCAGGGTCTATGTCGGGCCGCAATACTACCGACCGCTGGGGATCCCGACGGTGACCTTCAGCATCGGCAGCTACTGGGACGACCATTATCGTGGTCGGACGTTCTACCGGGAGCGCGATCGCTGGCGCGACAGCGACCGGCGTGTCCGCCGCGAGGAAATCACGCCGCAGGACGATCGCGACCGCCATCCCCTGCGTCGCATGATGCGGGAGCGCTGCGAGCGCGATCCGTCGCTCTGCCGGTGAGCGTGCGGACGGCGCCCTGAGGCGCGCCGTCTCCGTCCTTCTGATCAGGAGGGCGTGCGCCGCGTGAGCCCGTCGATAATGCGGCGGGCGAGCCCGGGATAGTCGCCGTCGAAGTGATGGCCACCCTTGATGCCGACAGTCTCCACCTTTCCGCCGACGAGCTCCTTGCAGGCGTCATCCTCCTCGTCTGTGCCATAGAAGCACTGGACGAGGGTGGGATCGATCTTTGCCACGTCGGTCAATGGATCAGCGCTGCCCGTGCCGCCCGTTCCGAGCCAGCCCGATACCGAGACCTCGTAGTCCGCCTCGTGCGACAGGGCAAGGAGGCTCACCTGGACGACCCTGGCTCTCAGCTTGTCCGGCAGGCCGTTGTAAGCGGCCGGCAGGATGTCGGCGCCGAAGGAATAACCGATCAGCACCACATGCTTCACCTTCCAGCGCTTCTCGTAGGTGTGGATGATGGTTGCGAGGTCGGCGCTGGTTTCAGCCGGGGTCTTCTTCGACCAGAAGTACCGAAGGGAGTCGACGCCGACAACGGGAATGCCGGACGACTGCAGGTTGGCACCGACCTGGCTGTCCAGGTCACGCCAGCCACCATCGCCGGAATAGATCACGGCCATGGTGTCACGCGTGGGTGAGGTGTCGAGAATGGTCAGCGGCAGGCCGAGCGGTGTCTCCTTTGCATTGCCGGCGGCGATCAGTTCGTCGATCGTGTCGGAGAAGGCTTTGCCCGGATCGGTGTCGATGTCGCGCTGGTCGATATCCGGGTGGCTCGCCATCAGGTCTGCGACATGGGCGCGGGCCTCTGGCGCAGCAGTCGGGGTTAAGAGGACGGTTGCCGGGTCGGGGAGATCGCCTGGTGTCAGGCCATAGACCATGCGGTCGCCGACGACCGTCTTGGCGGCAGGGGTGCAGAACTGTTTCGTCAGGGGGATACCCGCCTCGGGGTCGAGCGACAGTGTCTGGCCGATCGTGGCCTTCGGGGTCTGGGCGAGGATGGCGAGTGCCAGGGCTCCGCCTTCGCCACGGCCTGCGACGACAGGCGGGAGGAAATTCGCGTTGCCGGCCTTGCGTTGCAGCTGCCGTCCAAGCGCCTCGATGTCCGAGACGGTATAGATGCAATCGCCTTTGTCTTCAGCAAGAGAGGCGATGTATTTCGGCGTATCGATACCGACGACGATCGCGCCGTTTGCCTGCAGTCGCTCGGCTTCCTTCTGGTCGGCATCCTGCCAGCCGGGGGCATCCGACAGCAGGACCACAAGGGCCTGAGGGTCGCCGTCCGGCAGCAGGGTTACGGGGGATGGGATCATGCCGGTGTCGAAGGGCTTGTCATCGGCCCGTGCCTGGCCTGGTCCGCCGAGGCAGGACATGGCCGTCAGGATGCAGAGGGCGCGTGCGGTCGTCCGGAAGGAGCTTTTCATTTCTTCACCACGCCTTTCAGGCCGCCGCCGATCAGCAAGGTCGCGTCGACGAGGGCAATCACAGGATTGAGGCCGCCGGCCACCGCCAGATAGCGCGGCTGCCAGTCGGGATGGAACTTGGACTTGAAGGCTCTGAGGCCCTTGAAGTTGTAGAAGCGTTCGCCGTGCTCATAGAAGGTGTTGGCGACACGGTCCCAGAACGGAGCGACCTCCCGGCGGGACAGGCCGGAGAGTGGCGCCATGCCGAGGTTGAAGTGGCGGTAGCCTTGCTCCCTCAGGTCCGTCATCAATCGAACGAACAGGAAGTCCATGGCGCCGCGCGGTGCTTCCGGAGCAAAGCGCATGAGGTCGATGGAGGCTTCCTGACGCGTGTCCGTCAGCAGGATGTTGGCGAAGGCGACGATCTGCCCCTCGTGACGGAGCATGGCGACGGGCTGGGAACCCATGTAGGCTTCGGTGAAGGCGCCCAGCGAAAAGCCCTTTTCCCTGGCGCTGTGATGGTCCAGCCAGGCGTCCGAGACCCGTCTGAGGTCGGGGAGGATCGGTGGAAGTTTTTCGAGGCTTGCGATCTCGAAGGTCAGGCCGTCACGTTCGCCCTTGGCCGAGGCCTGGCGCAGGCCTGCCCAGCGTCCTCCCTTGAGGTCGAAGTCTTCGAGGTTCACCACCGCCATCTCACCGAGCTTGAAGGCCTTCATGCCGGCGTCTGCAATGGCGGGAAGAAGTGCCGGCGTGGCCTGATAGAAGACCGCGCGGCAGCCGCTGGCACGGGCAGTTTCGACGAACTGCCAGACGAGTTCATCGCGTGAGAGCTTGGGGCCGACCGGATCGAGAAAGGCAATCAGCGAACGACCCTGGCGGCCATACATCAGGAAGGCCTTGCCGTCGGGCGACAGCATGATGGATTTGTCGCCGGTCCGCACCAGATTGGCGTCCGCGACATCGTGATGGTCGAGGATGGTGACGGCCTTTGCCATTTCCTGCGGACCTGCCGGCATGACGGCGGGGGCGGCAGGTCGCATCAGGCTGAACAGGCCGATCCCCATGGCGGCCACCGACAGGCCGAGCATGGCACGCAGTGACCGTGGCGCATCGGCAGAGAAGGTGAACTGCCACCAGAGATCGTGGCTGTATTCGACGTCGCGGTAGACAAACAGCATGACCACGGCTGCGCCGATCACCAGCACGGCGACGGCGAGCAGCCAGGAGGCGGTGAGCGCCTGGCGCAGGGAGGCCTGGCGGCGGAACAGGTGGCGGCTGGGCAGGAGGCCGAGGACCAGCAGGCCAAGCATGGCCGCTTCATAGACGGCGACGGCCTTGGCCAGCGAGAGGAGCAGGGCGAAGATCGAGATCAGGAGTGCGCCCCACCAGGCGCCGTCCAGGCGTTGGGCGAGGCCACGTGCCACGATCACGAGCATCAGGCCCAGAATACTGGCAAGGAAATGGGCGCCTTCGACCACGGGCAGCGGCAGGATGCCGGCCAGACGGACAAGATTGTCGCCGGGCGTCGGTGTGACGCTGGAGAGGACGAGCATCGCACCGAGCACGAGGGCGAGGGCCGCGAGGAGGGTCGGAGCGAGGCGCCCTGCTGTCCTGGCGACGCCGACCGACAAGGGAGTCGCCGTCAACTGGCGCAGTTCGCTTGCGGTCACGACCACCACGGCCAGGACCAGCGGCAGGACGTAATAGATGACGCGATAGGCGACGAGCGAGGCGAGGAGAGCGTCGCTGCCGACCTGGGATCCGAGGGCGGCGAGGATCACGGTCTCGAAGACGCCGAGGCCGGCCGGGACGTGGCTGACAACGCCGATGCCGATTGCGACCGCATAGACCGCGAAAAAGGCGGGCCAGGAGATCTGCGCTTCCGCAGGCAGCAAGGCATAGAGCACGGAGGCGGCAAAGGCGACGTCGAGCGCCGTGACCAGGAACTGCCGAGACAGGGTGGCGGTGTCGGCCAGTCGCAGTGTGCGGCCCGCGATCGTGATGCCGCGCCGGCTTGCGAGAGCCAGCAGGACAATGAGGGCGACCAGCACGACAGCGCTAACACTGGCGAGCGTCGTCGAGGCGATGCCAAGGAGCGGAGCGATCTCGCCAGCCATGGGAATGAGGCTGCCTGACGTCAGCAGGGCGAGGCCGAGCGAGAAGGAGACGGTGACGAAGGCGATGATGCGACCGATGTCGTCCGGCGACAGGCCGGCGCGTGAATAGGCGCGATAGCGGATCGCGCCGCCCGACAGCGCGCCGAAGCCGGCAACATTACCGACCGCGTAGGCGCTGAAGGCGGTGAGGGCAACCTCTGGCCAGGGGCGCTTGCGGCCGATATGGGCGAGCGCGTTGAGGTCGTAGAAACAGAGGGTGGCAAAACTCAAGCCGGTGAAGAGCATCGCAAGTGCGAACGACCCTGCGCTGGTTGCCGAAAGGCTTCGCAGGACGTCGGCATAGGTGACCTCCTCGGTCAGCCGATAGACGGCATAACCGACGGCGGCGAAGACCATGAGCGCGGCGAATGCCGCGATCGTCCTGGCATGTCTGTTGATCAGGGAAGGCGGCGGGAGGTCGTCGCCCATGGCATTGGCGGGAAGCTCGACAGCTGTTTGCATGGCACCCTATCCGGTATCGGCTGAATTCCACAAGACGATCCGGCTCCCAGCCCGGTACGTTGGCTTATGGTTGGCGCCTAAATTCGTGCCAAATTATGGCGAGGTTCCACGCTTGCTCCGGCGGTGAAAAAAGCGGACTTTACCGTACCGTTTGGGGGCCAAGTGGCCGTTGCGCCCCGGGACCATATAGACTAAAAGCCCCGCAACCTGAGGCTTATCCGCCCAGGCCGGTATTTTTGTGCCGGGGTCCCCGGCGTCATTCAAGGGCATATGGTTCAAGTCTATGGCTCGTATCGTCATGAAATTCGGCGGGACATCCGTCGCCAATCTGGATCGCATCTATAACGTCGCGCGCCATGTGAAACGCGAAGTGGATGCGGGTCACGAAGTGGCCGTCGTTGTCTCGGCCATGTCCGGCAAGACGAACGAGCTGGTCGACTGGGTGCAAAACATGCCCAAGGTCGCCGGTGCCGCTTCGCCCTTTTACGATGCGCGCGAAT